>NZ_JBVJND010000006.1:0-368191 GCF_055583825.1 Streptomyces sp. NPDC104367
GTTGATAGGCCGGATCTGGAAGCCCAGTAATGGGTGGAGGTGACCGGTACTAATAGGCCGAGGGCTTGTCCTCAGTTGCTCGCGTCCACTGTGTTAGTTCTGAGGCAACGACCGTTGCCGGCTTAGAGCTGAACACACAATTGAAGAGTGTGCTTGTTCGCTCGAAACCATTAGGGTTTCGGTGGTCATAGCGTGAGGGAAACGCCCGGTTACATTCCGAACCCGGAAGCTAAGCCTCACAGCGCCGATGGTACTGCAGGGGGGACCCTGTGGGAGAGTAGGACGCCGCCGAACAATCTTTGGAGGACCCCTGGTCCCAGCGTTCAGCTGGGACCAGGGGTCCTTTTGTTTTTACAATGCTTGCGGTACCGAAGACAGGAGTCACCATGTCCACCAACTCGCCCGACGACCGACCGGAGCGCGACCAGCGTCGACGGGACAGTGGTGACCGCGGTGACCGTGGCGGATACCGCGGCGACCGCGACCGCAACGACCGTGGAGACCGCGGCGGTTACGGCCGCCGTGACGACAGCCGCGGCGGTGACAGCCGTGGTGGTGGCGGTGGCTACGGCCGTCGCGACGACAACCGCGGTGGAGGCGGCGGTTACGGTCGCCGTGATGACAACCGTGGCGGCGGCGGTGGCGGCGGTTATGGCCGTCGCGACGACCGGCGTGACGACAACCGCGGCGGTGACAACCGTGGTGGTGGCGGTGGCTACGGTCGCCGTGATGACAACCGTGGTTCCCGTCCGGGCTACCAGCGTGACGACCGCGGTGGTGACCGGGGCGGTTACGGCGGCCGGCGTGACGATCGTGACCGTGGTCCTCGTCGTGATGACCGTGGTGAGCGTCCTCCGTTCCGTCGTGACGACCGCAGGGACGACCGGCGCGATGACCGCCGTGACGATCGCCGTGACGACCGTGGTGGTGACCGTGGTGGTGACCGTCCCGCTTACCGTCGTGACGACCGGGACGACCGTGGTGGCTACCGCCGCGACGACAACCGCGACAACCGCGGCGGTGACAACCGTGGTGGTGACAGCCGTGGTGGCGGCGGTGGCTACGGCCGTCGCGACGACAACCGTGGCTCCCGTCCGGGCTACCAGCGTGACGATCGTGACCGTGGTCCTCGTCGTGATGACCGTGGTGAGCGTCCTCCGTTCCGTCGTGATGACCGTGGTGAGCGTCCTCCGTTCCGTCGTGACGACCGCAGGGACGACCGGCGCGATGACCGCCGTGACGATCGCCGTGACGACCGTGGTGGTGACCGTCCCGCTTACCGTCGTGACGACCGGGACGACCGTGGTGGCTACCGCCGCGACGACAACCGCGACAACCGCGGCGGTGACAACCGTGGTGGTGACAGCCGTGGTGGCGGCGGTGGCTACGGCCGTCGCGACGACAACCGTGGCTCCCGTCCGGGCTACCAGCGTGACGACCGCGGTGGTGACCGGGGCGGTTACGGCGGCCGGCGCGACGACCGCGACCGAGGCCCCCGTCGTGACGACAACCGCGGTGGTGGCGGTGGCTACGGCCGCCGGGACGACAACCGGGGCGGCGGCTACCGTGGCCGCGACGACCGGCGGGACGACCGCGGCGGTTACCGCGACGACCGGCGTGGTGGCGGCTACCGCGGACGCGACGACCGGGAGCGCGACCGTGACCGTGAGCCGATCAAGCGGCTGCCGATCCCGGAGGACGTCACCGGCGACGAGATCGACAAGGACGTACGGCAGGAGCTCCAGAGCCTGCCCAAGACGCTCGCGGAGGACGTCGCCAAGAACCTGGTGATGGTCGCCCGGCTCATCGACGAGGACCCCGAGGGCGCCTACGGCTACTCCAAGGTGGCCCTGCGTCTGGCGTCCCGTGTCGCCGCCGTACGCGAGGCCGGCGGGTTCGCCGCGTACGCGAACCAGAAGTACGCCGAGGCGCTCGCCGAGTTCCGGGCCGCGCGGCGCATGACCGGCAGCGTGGAGCTGTGGCCGGTGATGGCCGACTGCGAGCGTGGGCTCGGTCGGCCGGAGAAGGCGCTGGACATGGCCGGTGCCCCCGAGGTGCACAAGCTCGACAAGGCCGGCCAGGTCGAGATGCGGCTCGTCGCCGCCGGTGCCCGCCGTGACATGGGCCAGCTCGACGCGGCGATCGTGACGCTCCAGAGCCCCGAGCTGGCCTCCAGCTCCGTCCAGCCGTGGACCGCGCGGCTGCGGTACGCGTACGCCGACGCCCTGCTGGCCGCCGGCCGTGCCGACCAGGCCCGTGAGTGGTTCGCGAAGGCCGTCGAGGCCGACCGGGACGGCAGCACTGACGCCTCCGACCGGCTGGCCGAGCTGGACGGCGTCGAGTTCGTCGACGCGCTCGACGAGGACGAGCCGGAGAAGGCCACCGCCGAGGCAGCCGTGGCCGAGCCCACGGACGAGGCCGAGGACGAGGACGACGAGCCGGAAGACGACGAAGACGACGAAGATGTCGAGGACGTCGAGGACGACGAGGCTGACGACGAGGCTGACGACGAGGTCGCCGGTGACCGTGTCGGCGCCGACGTTGATGCCGAAGCCGAAGCCGAAGCCGACGTCGAAGCCGATTCCAAGGGCGAGGCCGGTCCCGAGGCCGGCAAGAAGGACTGACGACTGACGTCGGTCAACGACAGAGGGCGGGCTCCACGCGGAGCCCGCCCTCTGTCGTTCTCGGGGTCTTTCCGAGAGGTGCCTCAGCCGTCCAGCGCCCGCAGCACCAGCCCCGACGCCGGCTTCGGGCCGAAGGACGTCGACTTGCGGGGCATGGTCACGCCCTGGCGGGCCAGGTCCCGGACGACGTCCTCGTGGACCGGGTGCAGCAGGACCGCCGTACCGCCGTCGCGCTCGGCCTTCGCGACGGTCGCCGCGGCGTCGTGGATGTACGCGATGTGCGCGGGCGAGTCCTCGGGGACGCGCCAGACGTGGTCGAGGAGCGCGGCGTGCAGGACCGTGGCGTCCAGGGTGCGCCAGACGGCCGGGCGGTCGGCGGGCACGGTGCGGTCCAGGAGGGCCGGGTCCGGGCGGTCGATGAGGTGGAACGCGCCGTCGCCGGCCAGCAGGAAGGCGTTCCCGGCGCGGGCCGCGTCCGCGAGCGCCTCCTGGGCCCGGGGCAGCGGCAGGTCGAGCCGGCGCACCCGGAAGTGGTCCTTCACGGCGGTCAGGGCGTCCCCCACCGGCAGGCCGTGCAGCAGACGGTGGATGGCGCGGACGCGCAGCGGGTAGCGGGCGGTGTCGACGAGCAGGACCAGACCGTAGTCCCAGGGGCTGGGGGAGGGGTGCTCCGCGCGTAGACACAGGTAGGTGGCCCAGCGGTGGTGGCCGTCGGCGATCAGGGCCTGGCGCTGGGCGAGGTCGGACTGGACGCGGGCCACCTCGGCGGGGTCGGTGACCGCCCAGATGCGGTGCCGGTAGCCGTCCTCCGTGGTGGTGGCCAGGAGCGGTGTCCGGTCGGCCGCCGCCTCGACGACCTCGGCGGCCCCTCCGTTGCCCCGGTAGGTCAGCAGCAGCGGTTCGAGGTTCGCGGAGGTGGCGCGCATCAGGGCCGCGCGGTCGGCGACGACCGGGGGCATGACCTCCTCGTGCGGAAGCACCACGCCCTCCGACGGCTCCGAGAGGCGCAGGGCGCCGATGACGCCGCGCTGGAGCATACTGTTGCCGTCGTGCTGCTCGTACACGTACAGGGCCGGCTCGGGATCCATGGTGAGGATGCCCTCGGCCTGCCAGCGGTGCAGGGTGTCGGCCGCCTGTTCGGTTCCGGCGCTGGTGGAGCCGGCCTGCGGAAGGATCAGCCGGACGATGTTGTACGGGTCGGCGGACTGGAGGTGGTGTACGCCGTCGGGGCGTACGACGACGTCGTACGGCGGTGAGGTGACGGCTGCGAGGCTGCCGACCCGGTCGGGGTCGTAGCGAAGGCCGCGGAACGGGGTGAGTTCCAGGCCTCGGCGCTCCGTTGCTTCCGAGTGACCTGCAGTGTTCATCCCGGCATCGTACGTGTGTCAGTGGCGTGCGGGATGATCGATGGAGAAAGGCCGGACAACGCGAGTCGACGAGGAGCGAGAGCGAATGAGCCAGAGCGTCAGGACTGGTCCAGAGGGCAGCGGACAGGCCCTGAGCGAGGCGTACGACACGGCACTGCTCGATCTGGACGGTGTGGTGTACGCGGGAGGCAGTGCCATCGCGCACGCCGTCGAGTCGCTGGCGGTGGCCCGCGCGGGCGGGATGCACCTGGCGTACGTCACCAACAACGCGCTGCGGACGCCGGACACGGTGGCCGGGCATCTCACCGAGCTGGGCATCCCCACGGGCGCCGACGACGTCATCACCTCGGCGCAGGCGGTGGCGCGGCTGATCAGCGAGCAGGTGCCGGCGGGCGCGCGGGTGCTGGTGATCGGCGGCGAGGGGCTGCGGGTCGCGCTGCGGGAGCGGGGGCTGGAGCCGGTCGAGTCGGCCGACGACGACCCGGCGGCCGTCGTACAGGGGTACGGCGGGCCGGATCTGACCTGGGGACGGTTCGCCGAGGCGTCGTACGCCGTCGCGCGCGGGGTGCCGTGGTTCGCGTCCAACACCGACCTGACGATCCCGAGCGGGCGCGGGATCGCGCCGGGCAACGGCGCGGCGGTGGAGGTCGTACGGATCGCGACGGGTGCCGAGCCGCAGGTGGCCGGCAAGCCGCTGCCGCCGATGCACAAGGAGACGATCCTGCGGACGGGCGCGCAGCGGCCGTTGGTGGTCGGGGACCGGCTGGACACCGACATCGAGGGCGCGTTCAACGGCGGGGTCGACTCGCTGCTCGTGCTGACCGGGGTGACCGACGGGCCGCAGCTGCTGGCCGCGCCGCCGCAGCACCGGCCGACGTACGTGGACGCGGATCTGCGCGGGCTGCTCACCGGGCAGCCCGAGGTCGCGGCGGACGGCGACGGGTTCCGGTGCGGTGGCTGGACGGCCGTGGCGGGCGCCGACCGGCTGGAGCTGGACGGGGACGGCGAGCCGCTCGACGGGCTGCGGGCGCTGTGCGCGGCGGCCTGGACGGCGGCCGGGGAGGGCTCCTGCGAGCTGGACGGGGGCAAGGCGCTGGCGCGGCTGGGGTTCTGAGCCCGGCTGTTCGCGGGGGACAGGGCATCGAGACCGAATGCGAGGGTAGGCTAACCTAACCACGTGTTGGTCGACAGTCCCCCAGAACAGCGCGCGGAGACCGCTCCCGCGCCCCCGAGCCGTCGGGCGATACGGGCCTTCGGGCTCCTCGTCTCCGTCGTGATCCTGATGCTCGTCGCTCTGGCGAGCATCGCCATCGGGGCGAAAGAACTGCCGCTGGACCAGGTGTGGCACGGCCTGTTCCACGACACGGGGACGTACGGCGACGTCGTCGTCGACGAGCGCTTGTCGCGGACCGCGCTGGGCCTGCTGGCCGGCGCGGCCCTCGGCCTGTCCGGGGCGGTGCTCCAGGCGCTCACCCGCAACCCGCTCGCCGACCCCGGGCTGCTCGGCATCAACGCGGGCGCGTCGGCCGCCGTCGTCACCGCGATCACCTTCTTCGGTGTCACCAGCCTCGACGGCTATGTGTGGTTCGCCTTCTTCGGGGCGGCCGCGGTGGGCGCGCTGGTGTGGTTCCTGGGCGGCAGCCGGGGCGCCACACCGGTGCGGCTCGCGCTCGCCGGTACGGCGATCAGCGCCGCGCTCTACGGCTACCTCCAGGCCGTGATGATCACGGACGACGCGGCGCTCAACAAGCTGCGGTTCTGGACGGTGGGTTCGCTGGCCTCGGCGAGCGACGCGACGATCGCGCAGGTGCTGCCGTTCATCGCGGCCGGCACCCTGCTCGCGCTCGGCCTCGCCCGGCCGCTGAACGCGGTGGCGATGGGCGACGACACCGCCCGCGCGCTGGGCGCCGACCTGGGCCGTACCCGGGCGCTGGCCATGCTGGCCGCCACCGTGCTGTGCGGCGCGGCCACCGCGGCCTGCGGCCCGATCGTCTTCGTCGGCCTGATGGTGCCGCACGTGGTGCGCTCCTTCACCGGCCCCGACCTGCGCTGGATCCTGCCGTACGCGACGGTTCTGTCGCCCGTGCTGCTGCTCGGCGCCGATGTCGTCGGCCGGATCGTGGCCCGCCCCTCGGAGCTCCAGGTCGGCATCGTCACCGCGATCATCGGCGGGCCGGTCTTCATTCTTCTGGTACGACGGCGGAGGACGGCCCAGCTGTGAGGAACACCCGTATCCTGCGCACCCCCGGCGGGCTCTCCCTGCGGGCGGACGTGCGCGCGCTGACCGTGGTGGGCGCGCTGCTGCTGGCCGCGTCCGCCGCGAGCGTCGTGCTGATCGGCACCGGCGACTTCCCGATCTCCTTCGGGGACGTGGTCAGGACGCTGTTCGGCGGCGGCACCGCCGGGCAGGACTTCGTCGTCAACGAGCTGCGGCTGCCGCGGGTCCTGGTCGGGCTGCTGGTCGGGGCCTCGCTGGGCCTCGGCGGCGCGCTGTTCCAGGCCATCTCCCGCAACCCGCTGGGCAGTCCGGACGTCCTGGGCCTCTCCCAGGGCGCCACGTCCGGCGCGCTCGTCGTGATCGTGCTGATGTCGGGCAGCGCCGCCCAGGTCACCCTCGGCGCCCTGGCCGGCGGCCTGGTGACCGGCCTCGCCATCTATCTGCTCGCCTGGAAGCGGGGCGTGCACGGCTACCGGCTGGTCCTGGTCGGCATCGGCGTCTCCGCGATCGTCACCGCGGTCAACGGCTACCTGCTCACCAAGGCCGACATCGTGGACGCGACCCGCGCGGTTGTGTGGATGACCGGCTCCCTCAACGGCCGGGACTGGAGCCAGGTCCGGCCGCTGCTCGCGCTGTGCGCCGTCCTCGTCCCGCTGGTCCTCGCCAACGCGCGCGGCCTGCGCATGATGGAGATGGGCGACGACGTGTCGTACGCCCTCGGGGTGCGGGTCGAGCGGGTGCGGCTGCTGTTGCTGGTGGCCGCCGTGCTGCTGACCGCGGCTGCCACCGCCGCCGCCGGACCCGTCAGCTTCGTGGCGCTCACCGCGCCCCAGCTCGCCCGCCGCCTCACCCGCTCGCCCGGCCCCAACCTGGTGGCCTCCCTGTGCATGGGCGCCACCCTGCTGGTCGCCGCCGACTGGGCCTCCCAGCGCGCCTTCGGCGCCGACCAGCTGCCGGTGGGCGTGGTCACCGGTGTCCTCGGCGGTGTCTACCTGCTGTGGCTTCTCGTCACCGAGCGCAAGGCGGGCCGGATATGAGCGCGACCCCCCAGCCGCACCGCGAGTCAGACAGCAAGAGGAGCACTGTGAACCGCCTGTCCGCCGAGAACGTCACCCTCGCCTACGACCAGCGGGTCATCGCCGAGCAGCTGTCGGTGGAGATCCCCGACAACTCGTTCACGGTGATCGTCGGTCCCAACGCCTGCGGCAAGTCGACGCTCCTGCGGGCGCTGTCCCGGATGCTCAGGCCCAGCGAGGGCCGGGTGCTGCTCGACGGGCAGGTCATCCAGTCGATGCCCGCGAAGAAGGTCGCCCGCACCCTCGGCCTGCTCCCGCAGTCGTCCGTCGCGCCCGACGGCATCACCGTCGGCGACCTGGTCGGCCGCGGCCGCTACCCGCACCAGGGCATCCTGCGCCAGTGGTCGGCGCAGGACGAGCGGGTGGTCCAGGAGTCGATGGCGCGGACCGGGGTCGCCGAACTCGCCGACCGGTACGTCGACGAACTCTCCGGCGGCCAGCGCCAGCGCGTCTGGATCGCGATGGCGCTCGCTCAGCAGACCCCGCTGCTGCTCCTCGACGAGCCGACCACCTATCTGGACATCCAGCACCAGATCGACGTCCTGGACCTGTGCGCCGAACTCCACGAGGAGCAGGGGCGGACGCTGGTGGCCGTGCTGCACGACCTCAACCACGCGGCCCGCTACGCCACCCACCTCGTCGCCCTGCGCGGCGGCGAGGTGATCGCCGAGGGCGCCCCCGCCGACATCGTCACCGCCGAGCTGGTCGAGAAGGTGTTCGGGCTGAGCTGCCAGGTCATCGACGACCCGGAGACGGGGACCCCGCTGGTGGTGCCGGCGGCCCGCAAGGCGCGGCTGCGGGCGGCCTCCTGAAGGCCCGCTAGAGCAGCTTCCTGAGCCGGAACAGGTCCAGCAGGTTCGCCTCCAGCTTCACCCGGCCCGAGCCCCAGGCCCCGGCGAAGTTCAGCTCGCCGTCCACCAGGGCCACCAGGTCGTCGCCGGCCATGGCCAGTCTGATCTGCGCCTTCTCCGGCGGTGGCCCGGGCAGGGTGTCCGTCACCTCGATCCGGCCGCCGGTGAGACGGCCGGCGAAGGTGACGTCCAGGTCGGTGATGTGACAGCTCACCGAGCGGTCCATCGCTGCGGCCGCGCGGACGTCCCCCTCGGCGCTGCCCATGGTGTGCGAGAGCTTGTCGAGTGCGGCGCGGCACTCCTCGATCGTGGCCATCGCGATCGACGGTACCCCAGCGGTTCGGGGTAGCGTCGGGGCATGACCGACTCTGTGCCCGGGGCCCCGGTGCCGGAGGCGGAGGAGAACACCGAGGTCGAACCCGAGTACGACCCGGCTGCCCCCGCCCCGCTCGCCGTCCCCCGCACCCCCACCGGCAACGCCGAGGTCGACGCCCGGCTCGACCGGCTGGGCGACGCCGACCACCTCGCCACCGACGGGCATCTGGAGGTGTACGAGGATGTACACGGGGGGCTGCGCGACGCGCTCACCGCGCTCGACGTCCGCCCCGGACCTCCGGCACCCGCACCGCCGTCGTACGGCGACCGGGCGCCGTCACCGTCGTACCACCAGAGCAGGAGCTGAACCCACCGTGGCAGGAGTCGCACGTCGCCGTCTGGACGCGGAGCTGGTCCGCCGGAAGCTGGCGCGCTCGCGCGAGCACGCCAGCCAGCTGATCGCCGCCGGGCGGGTCAGCGTCGGCAAGACCGTCGCGACCAAGCCGGCCACGCAGGTGGAGACCGCCGCGGCCATCGTCGTCCAGTCCGACGAGGGCGATCCCGAGTACGTCTCCCGGGGCGGCCACAAGCTCGCGGGCGCGCTGGCGGCCTTCGTGCCGCGGGGGCTGACGGTCCGGGGACGGCGGGCGCTGGACGCCGGGGCGTCCACGGGCGGGTTCACCGATGTGCTGCTGCGGGAGGGGGCCGCGCACGTCGTCGCGGTCGACGTCGGATACGGACAACTCGCCTGGTCTCTTCAGAGCGATGAACGCGTCACCGTCAAGGACCGTACGAACGTACGCGAGTTGACGCTTGAAGCGATCGATGGGGAGCCTGTGGATCTTGTCGTGGGTGATCTGTCCTTCATCCCGCTCGGGTTGGTGCTGCCGGCCCTGGCGCGGTGCGTGAAGCCGGACGCCGACCTGGTCATGATGGTCAAGCCGCAGTTCGAGGTGGGCAAGGAGCGACTGGGCAGCGGGGGAGTCGTACGGAGTCCGCAGCTGCGGGCGGAGGCCGTGCGGGGGGTTGCCGAGAGGGCGTGGGAGCTGGGACTCGGGGTGAACGGTGTCACCGCCAGTCCGCTGCCCGGGCCGTCCGGCAATGTCGAGTACTTTCTGTGGCTGCGGGCCGGGGCACCGGAACTGGACCCGGCCGATGTTGACCGTGCAGTGGCGGAGGGGCCGCGTTGACACAGAACCGAGGTCGTACTGTTTTCCTGCTCGCCCACACCGGGCGGCCCGCTGCGATCCGCAGCGCCGAACTGGTGGTCAAGGGGCTGCTGGCGGCCGGGGTCGGGGTGCGGGTGCTGGAGTACGAGGCGCACGACCTGCCACTGCCCGACGAGGTCGAACTCGTCGAGGAGGCCTCGCCGCACAGCCTCGACGGCTGCGAGCTGCTGATCGTGCTCGGCGGCGACGGCACGCTGCTGCGCGGCGCCGAGTTCGCGCGGGCGTCCGGGGTGCCGATGCTCGGCGTCAACCTGGGGAGCGTCGGGTTCCTCGCCGAGGCCGAGCGCGACGACCTCGACAAGGTCGTCGACCGGGTGGTGAGCAAGGCGTACGAGGTCGAGGAGCGGATGACCGTCGACGTCGTCGTGCACCGCAACGGGGACATCGTGCACACGGACTGGGCGCTGAACGAGGCGGCGGTGCAGAAGGCGGGCGCCGAGAAGCTGCTGGAAGTCGTGCTGGAGATCGACGGGCGGCCGGTGACGGGGTTCGGGTGCGACGGCATCGTGCTGTCGACGCCGACCGGGTCCACGGCGTACGCGTTCTCGGCCGGCGGGCCGGTGGTGTGGCCGGAGGTGGAGGCGCTGCTGATGGTGCCGATCTCCGCGCACGCGCTGTTCGCGAAGCCGCTGGTCACGTCGCCGGACTCGGTGCTCGCGGTGGAGGTGCTGCCGCACATCCAGCCCGGGGTGCTGTGGTGCGACGGGCGCCGGACCGTCGAGCTGCCGCCGGGGGCGCGGGTCGAGGTGCGGCGGGGAGCCGTGCCGGTGCGGCTGGCCCGGCTGCACCACGCGTCGTTCACGGACCGGCTGGTCGCGAAGTTCGCGCTGCCGGTCTCCGGGTGGCGGGGGGCGCCGCACTAGCGGTGCGTGGGGGCCGGCCGCGGTGCGTCGGCGGCTGCGGTGCGTGGGGGGCCGCTCGGGCGGTTCCCCGCGCCCCCGTGGGGCGCAGCTCCACTCGGGTGGGTGACAGGGTGCCTCGCGCTTCGCCCGCCCCACCTCGTAAGGTCTTCCCCGTGCTGGAAGAAATGCGGATACGGTCGCTCGGGGTCATCGACGACGCCGTCGTCGAGTTGTCGCCGGGGTTCACCGCCGTCACCGGTGAGACCGGTGCGGGCAAGACCATGGTGGTCACCAGCCTGGGGCTGCTGCTCGGCGGGCGGGCTGATCCCGCGCTCGTGCGGATCGGCGCCGAGAAGGCGGTCGTCGAGGGGCGGCTCACCGTCCCCGAGGGCGCCTCGGCGGGCGTACGGGCCGAGGAGGCCGGTGCCGAACTGGACGACGGGGCGCTGCTGATCAGCCGTACCGTTTCCGCCGAGGGGCGCTCCCGGGCGCACCTGGGCGGGCGGAGCGTGCCCGTCGGGCTGCTCGCCGAACTCGCCGACGACCTGGTGGCCGTGCACGGGCAGACCGACCAGCAGGGGCTGCTGAAGCTGTCCCGGCAGCGGCAGGCCCTCGACCGGTACGCGGGCGACGGGGTGGCCGTACCGCTCGACAAGTACGGCGAGGCCTACCGGCGGCTGCGGGCCGTCGCGGTCGAGCTGGAGGAGATCGTCACCCGCGCGCGTGAACGGGCCCAGGAGGCCGACCTGCTGCGCTACGGGCTCGACGAGATCGCGGGTGTGGAGCCGAGGGCCGGCGAGGACGTCGAACTCGCCGAGGAGGCCGAGCGGCTCGGGCACGCCGAGGCGCTGTCGTCGGCCGCGACCGCCGCGCACTCCGCGCTCGCCGGCAACCCCGAGGACCCCGAGGGCATCGACGCGGCCACCCTGGTCGCGGGCGCCCACCGGGCCCTGGAGACCGTCCGGTCGCACGACCCGGCGCTGGCCGCGCTCGCCGACCGGATCGGCGAGGTCGGCATCCTGCTGGGCGACGTGGCGGGCGAACTGGCCGGGTACGCCGACGACCTGGACGCCGATCCGCTGCGGCTGGCGGCCGTGGAGGAGCGGCGCGCCGCGCTCACCGCGCTCACCCGCAAGTACGGCGAGGACATCGGCGCCGTGCTGGCCTGGGCCGAGCAGAGCGCCGTCCGGCTGACCCAGCTCGACGGCGACGACGAGCGGATCGAGGAGCTGACCGCCGAGCGGGACGCCCTCCGCGCGGAACTGGGCGGACTCGCCCAGGCGTTGACGGACGCGCGCGCCGAGGCCGCCGAGCGGTTCGCGGCCGCCGTCACCGCGGAGCTGGGCTCCCTGGCGATGCCGCACGCGCGCGTGTCCTTCGCGATCCGGCAGACCGAGGACCCGGAGGGCGTGGAGGTCGGCGGCCGGGCGGTGGCGTACGGGCCGTCCGGTGCCGACGAGGTCGAGCTGCTGCTGGCGCCGCACCCCGGTGCCCCGCCGCGGCCGATCGCCAAGGGTGCGTCGGGCGGTGAGCTGTCCCGCGTGATGCTGGCCGTGGAGGTCGTCTTCGCGGGCACCGACCCGGTCCCGACCTACCTCTTCGACGAGGTCGACGCGGGCGTGGGCGGCAAGGCGGCGGTGGAGATCGGCCGACGCCTCGCGAAGCTCGCCAGGTCGGCCCAGGTGGTGGTGGTCACCCACCTTCCGCAGGTCGCCGCCTTCGCCGACCGGCAGCTGCTGGTGGAGAAGACCAACGACGGCACGGTGACACGGTCGGGCGTGAAGGTCCTGGAGGGCGAGGAGAGGGTCCGCGAGCTGTCGCGGATGCTGGCAGGACAGGAGGACTCGGAGACGGCGCGGGCACACGCGGAGGAGCTGCTGGCGGCGGCCCGGGCCGACGGCTGACGGCGGGGGCCCGGCGCCCGTCCGGGGAGATTCATCACCCTCACGAGTGACATGCTCCGGCGCATGCCCCGCCCCGCCCCGGTATGCCCCACCCCGGAGCCGCACACCGTGCCCCTCGGCCCGATACCTTCTGTAGGTACCCTCGTTACCGCCCGACGCCGAACCAGGAGCACGGCCGCGTGAGCCCCGTGAGCAGCAACGCACCGCTCGGTCAGTCGCCCCTGCGCACCGTACAGGTGCTCGGCGGCGGCAACGCCGGAAGCAGCGCGCACGTGCGTTCGCTGGCCGCCGGCCTCGTCGCACGGGGCGTACGCGTCACCGTGTGCGCCCCCACCGAGGCCGACCACGTCTACGACTTCTCCGGTGCCGGCGCCGGCCATGTGCACGTACCGCGCAGCAGCGACCCGGGGTCGGTCGCCGCGCTCCGCGCCGCCTGCACGGACGCCGACCTGGTGCACGCGCACGGCCTGCACGCCTCCTTCCGCGCGGCGCTGGCGCTGAGCGGCCGCAGCACCCCGCTCGTCGTCACCTGGCACAGCCGGGCCCATGCCGAGGGCGCGCGGGCCCATCTGCTGAGGATGCTGGAGCGGCGGGTGGTGAAGGCCGCCTCGGTGGTGCTGGGCACGACCTCCGACCTCGTCGACCGCGCCCGCCGCACCGGCGCCCGGGACGCCCGGCTGGCCGCGGTCGCGCTGCCCGGCCCGCGGCCCCCGGCGGACCAGGACGAGCCGGACGGGCTGCGGTCCAAGGTGCGGGCCGAACTCGGCGTCATGGGAAGGCCGTTGCTCATGGCCGTCGGCTCCCTGGACCGGCACCGCGGCTACGACGTCCTGCTGGACGCGGCGCACGCCTGGTGCCGCCTCGACCCGGTGCCGCTGCTCGTCATCGCGGGGGAGGGGCCGCTGCGCCCCGAGTTGCAGCGGCGGATCGAGCACGAGGAACTGCCCGCCCGGCTCATCGGCAGCCGCGACGACGTCCCGGAACTGCTCGCCGCCGCCGATCTGGCGCTGCTGCCCAGCCGTTGGGAGTCCCGCTCCGTCCTCGCCCAGGAGGCCCTGCACGCGCGTGTGCCGCTGGTCGCGACCGCCGTCGGCGGGATCCCCGACCTGGTCGGCGACGCGGCCGAACTCGTCCCGTACGGCGACGCGCCGGCCCTCGCCGACGCCGTCGTGCGGCTGCTCGACGATCCCGGGCGCTGCGAGGAACTGCGGGACAGGGGCACCCGGCAGGCGGCGAGCTGGCCCACCGAGGACGAGACCGTGGCCCAGGTCCTGAGCGTCTACGACGAGTTGACCCAGCCCCGGCCGCTTCCCTAGCGGCTCGGGGGGCTAGGGGGTGTGCCGGCGGGCTCGCAGGGCCAGGCTCAACGCCAGTACCACCTGCGGGTCGTCGAGGTCCGTGCCCAGCAACTCCCCGATGCGGGCGAGGCGGTTGTAGAGGGTCTGCCGGTTGAGGTGGAGTTCGCGGGCCGTCTCCGCCTTGCGGCCCGCGTGCGCCAGGTAGGTCTCCAGGGTGGGCAGCAGCGGCGGCCTGGAGCGGTTGTCGTGGTCGCGGAGCGGGCCGATCGCCCGGTCCACGAAGGCCGCCAGGTCGGGATGGTCGCGCAGCCGCCACAGCAGCAGGTCGATGTCGAGGCGGCGGGCGTCGTACCAGGGGCGGTCGGACAGGCCCTGGGCCGCCGTCGCCGTCTCCGCGGCGTGCCGCAGGCCCGCCGAGGCCGCCGCCCAGCCGCCCGCCACTCCGACCACCACGACGGGCGGTGCCGCTCCCGGGCGCTGCATCCCGGCGCGTTCCACCCCGGCCCGCAGCGCCGCCGCGACCCGGTCCGCGACCGACGTGCGCTCCGCCTCCGAGCGCAGGCCCAGCAGCAGCGGCACCCGGCCCTCGACGGGCCGCACACCCAGCAGCACCGGCACCCCCACGGCCGCCAGCTCCTCACCGACCGCGCGGGCCAGCACCGCCCAACCCCCGCCCGGGGAAAGGGAGTCGCCGACCCGCATGACCACCGGCAGCAGCGGGCTGGTGCCGGGCTTGAAGCCGAGGACGCGTGCCTGGGCCGGGGCGTCCTCCGCGGTGATGCGGCCCTCGGCGAGGTCGGTCAGGAAGTCGCCGCGTCCGCGCGCCGCCAGCTCCTCCTCCTGGCGGGCCTGCATCAGCACGACGGCCAGGATGCCCGCGGCGCGCTCGGTGGCGATCCGGTGGACGGGCGCGAGGGGGCCGCGCACGGGCAGCAGCACCAGCCGGGCGCGCACCGCCCCCGTCCCCGGCCCGCCGCCCGGCACGTCCACCAGGACCGCCCCGGTCGGCGGCGCGTCCTTGTGCTGGCCGCGCAGCCCCTCCCACACCTGGAGCGGGTCCGCGCCCTCGGGCCCCGACCCGGCGGCGTACAGGAGCTGGCCGTCGGCCGTCTCCAGGAAGACCGGGTTGCCGCTGAAGTCGGCCAGGATGGCCAGCACCTGGGGCACCCCGCCGCCGCCCAGCAGGGCCTCGGTACATCGGCGGTGCACCTCCTCCGCCCGCTGGAGCAGCGTGTAGTGGTGGTTGACGATCTCGGTGTGGATCTCCTCGGTCACCGCCACGAAGGGCACCTCGCGGTGCAGCGCGACGAGCGGCAGCCCGGTCGCCCGGGCGGTGTCGACGAGGGTGGCGGGCAGCCGGGCGAAGCGCGGGCCCAGCTCCACCACCAGGGCGGCGATGCCCCGCTCGGCGAGGGTGCGGACGAAGGCCCGCTGGTCGCCCGGCCGGGTGCCCAGGCCGTAGCCGGTGGTGAGCAGCAGCTCGCCGCCCTTCAGCAGCGAGGCGATGTTCGGCACCTCGCCCGCGTGCACCCAGCGCACGGTGCGGCCCAGCCGGTCGGAGCCCGCGAGGATCTCCGGGAGTCCGCTGCGCAGCCCGGGCAGCTCCAGCGCCCGCTGCACGGTGATCCCGGCGCCCTGGGTGTCGTATCCGCTGCCCGTACCGCTGTCCATGGAGCGGACGCTACCTGGGAGAACGCCCTCACGGCACCTTCGGTCACACCGGTTCGACGTTGTGGTTGAAGCGGAACACGTTGTCCGGGTCCCAGCGCCGCTTCACCTTGGCGAGCCGCAGCGCGTTGCCCACGCCGAGCCCGGCCCGCACCCGCCCGGGGCCCTCGTCGCCGATGAGGCTGAGGCAGACCGCGCCGGTGGACCACGGCCGGACCGCGGCGCGGACGTTCCCCACCCAGGCGGTCCCCCGCTCGTCCCCGGCCGGGTCCGCCCAGCTGCCGAAGGGGTGCACCACCCAGGCCGCGTCGCGGTGCGCCACCGGGTACCGCGCCGGCCCCGAGGCGATCGCCCCGCCCTGCGGGTACAGCAGGAGCCGGGTGCCGCCCGGCCCCGGCATGCCGTCCGCGGCGGCGCACCAGGCGTCCACCGCCGCGTCGGGCAGTGCGGCCAGGCACTCGGCCGACGAGTGGATCCTGAGCCCGGCCGGCGGGTCGAGCAGGCGCTGTGCCTCGGTGTACGGCAGCGGGCCGACGACCGCCGCCGCGTGCGGCAGCGCGAGCACCGGCGCGGCGAGCCCGCGCAGGTCCTGCTCGCCGCCCACGCAGGTGACCAGCGCGGCGCACAGCGGCCTGCCCACCAGGTGCCCGGGTACGAAATCCGCGGGCGGGCCGGTCATGTACAGGACCGCGCCGCCGATCTCGTCGGGGCCGGTGCCGATCACCTCACGGAAGGCGCGGACGACGTCGGGGCCGAGGGACGGCGGGTACAGCAGCAGCGCGGCACAGAACAGCGGCAGCTCGTGCAGCGCGAGGGTGAGCGCGGTGGCCACGCCGAAGTTCCCGCCGCCGCCGTGCAGGGCCCAGAACAGCTCGGGGTTCTCGTCGGCACCGGCGTGCACACGCTCGCCGTCGGCGGTGACCAGCTCGACGCCGGCCAGGTCGTCGACGGCCGGCCCGAAGGCCCGGTCCAGCCAGCCGGAGCCGCCGCCGAGCACGAACCCGCCGACCCCGGTGGTGGAGACCCGGCCCCCGGCGCAGGCCAGTTTGTACGGCCGGGTCGCCCGGTCCAGCCGGCCGACGGTCGCCCCGCCCCGTACCCGGACGACCTCCGCCGCCGGGTCGACGGCCACCCCCTGCATCCGGCGCAGATCCACCACGAGCGCGCCGTCGGCGACCGCGGAGCCCGCGAGGCCGTGGCCGCCGCCGCGCACCGCGATCCGCAGGTCCAGCTCCCGCCCGAACCGCACGGCACGCACCACGTCGGCGTCGTCCACGCACTGGGCGATCACGGCGGGCCGCCGGTCGACCGTGCCGTCGAAGACGGCGCGGGCTCCGTCGTACCCCGGGTCTCCCGGGGCGAACACATCGCCGACCAGGTCCTCACGGAGCACGGCGAGGGCCGCGTGCGCCTTGGAGGGGGCACCCATGACCACGAGCCTAGGCCGCAGCGCGCTCCGACGGGGTGCGGGGCCGTGCCGGATGCGCGGCTGTTGCCGCGTGGGCGCGACCAGCCCCCACGCACCCGCGGACGACCGACGCGCGGCCTCTACCCGCCGTACGCGCCCGACGCGGTCAGCCGCAGCGCCGTGTCGATCAACGGCACATGGCTGAACGCCTGCGGGAAGTTGCCCACCTGCCGCTTCAGCCGCGGGTCCCACTCCTCCGCCAGCAGCCCCAGGTCGTTCCGCAGGGCGAGCAGCTTCTCGAACAGCTTGCGCGCCTCGTCGACGCGGCCGATCATCGCGAGGTCGTCGGCCATCCAGAACGAGCACGCCAGGAAGGCGCCCTCGTCGCCGGGGAGGCCGTCCACGCCCTCGTCGCCGCCCGAGGTCGGGTAGCGCAGGATGAAGCCGTCCGACGTGGACAGCTCCCGCTGGATCGCCTCGATGGTGCCGATGACCCGCTTGTCGTCCGGCGGCAGGAACCCCATCTGGGGGATCAGCAGCAGCGACGCGTCCAGCTCCTGCGAGCCGTAGGACTGCGTGAACGTGTTGCGTTCCTTGTCGTAGCCCTTCTCGCAGACGTCCCGGTGGATGTCGTCGCGCAGTTCCTTCCAGCGCTCCAGCGGGCCGTCCGCGTCCCCGGACTCGATCAGCTTGATGGTGCGGTCCACGGCGACCCAGGCCATCACCTTGGAGTGCACGAAGTGCCGCCGCGGGCCGCGGACCTCCCAGATGCCCTCGTCGGGCTCGTCCCAGTGGTCCTCCAGGTAGCGGATGAGCTTGAGCTGGAGCAGGGAGGCGTAGTCGTTGCGGGCGAGGCCGGTCATGTGGGCCAGGTGCAGGGCCTCGGTGACCTCGCCGTAGACGTCCAGCTGGAGCTGGTGGGCGGCGCCGTTGCCGACCCGGACCGGGGCTGAGTTCTCGTAGCCGGGCAGCCAGTCCAGCTCGGCCTCGCCCAGCTCGCGCTCGCCCGCGATGCCGTACATGATCTGAAGGTTCTCGGGGTCGCCGGCGACCGCCCGCAGCAGCCACTCGCGCCAGGCGCGGGCCTCCTCGCGGTAGCCGGTGCGCAGCAGCGAGGACAGGGTGATGGCCGCGTCGCGCAGCCAGGTGTAGCGGTAGTCCCAGTTGCGGACGCCGCCGATGTCCTCGGGGAGCGAGGTGGTGGGCGCGGCGACGATGCCGCCCGTGGGGGCGTAGGTCAGGGCCTTCAGCGTGATCAGGGAGCGGACCACCGCCTCACGGTAGGGGCCGTGGTACGTACAGTGCTCGACCCACTCGCGCCAGAACTCCTCGGTCGCCTCCAGCGACTGCTCGGGCTCCGGCAGCGGCGGCGGCTCCTTGTGCGAGGGCTGCCACGAGACGGTGAACGCGATCCGGTCGCCGGGGGCCACGGTGAAGTCCGCGTAGGTGGTCAGCGACTTGCCGTAGGTCTCCGCCGAGGTGTCGAACCACACCGAGTCGGGGCCCGCGACGGCGACCGTACGGCCGTCGTGCTTGTGCACCCAGGGCACGACCCGGCCGTAGGAGAAGCGCATGCGCAGGACCGAGCGCATCGGGACGCGGCCGGTGACGCCCTCGACGATGCGGATCAGCTGGGGGGCGCCGTCACGCGGCGGCATGAAGTCGGTCACCCGGACCGTGCCGCGCGGGGTGTCCCACTCGGACTCCAGGATCAGTGAGTCGCCCCGGTAGCTGCGGCGGGCCGCGGTCGGGGGCGGGGAGTCGGCCGCGTGCGCCGGGCCGAGCCGCCAGAAGCCGTGTTCCTCGGTGCCGAGCAGACCGGCGAAGATGGCGTGCGAGTCGAAGCGGGGCAGGCACAGCCAGTCCACTGTGCCGTCCCGGCAGACCAGGGCGGCGGTCTGCATGTCTCCGATGAGTGCGTAATCTTCGATGCGCCCGGCCACGTGCAACTCCAGTCGAACGGCCACGTCACCCCCCAGGCAGAGGGGGGCTGTCGCTAGTGCGGTCAAGGGGGTTGTTGTTGTGCTGCGTTGAGCGGTGAAGCAAAGCAGTCCGTCGCGCCCTGAGGCAAAACGGCGGTCATAGCTCAACGAACTGCCGAGCTCTCGTTGTTCCGGGAGTGACGGGCGGGGGTGTGCCGTGTTCTCCGGCCTGGCTCGGCAGCGAGTGTCCGAGCAGGATACGACGCACGTAGATGATCTGCGTGCCGCTCCGGGCAACCCGTGTGGGCCGAACGAGTGAGCCGCGGGTGAGATGTACGTAAACGTGAGCGTCCGCGTGTCGACGTGCGTGCGGAGCGTGGCCGGAAGCCATCTCTCCGAGGCGCTGATACCCTGGTAGCCCGTGGACCGGTGGGCACGAAACCCCCGAACCGCAGCGACGGCACGACCCCCGGAAACGCCCGGACGGCAGCCGTACCGCACGACAGATCGCGACCACGGGAGCCCCCTCTTGGCCATGCCGCCGCATGCTTTTAAGAACAGCGCAGCCACGACGACCAAGCACATCTTCGTCACCGGGGGTGTCGCCTCCTCGCTCGGCAAGGGCCTGACGGCCTCCAGCCTGGGCATGCTGCTCAAGGCCCGGGGTCTGCGCGTCGTGATGCAGAAGCTCGACCCGTACCTGAACGTCGACCCGGGCACGATGAACCCCTTCCAGCACGGTGAGGTGTTCGTCACCAACGACGGCGCCGAGACCGACCTGGACATCGGTCACTACGAGCGCTTCCTCGACCGCGACCTGGACGGCTCCGCCAACGTCACCACCGGTCAGGTCTACTCGACGGTGATCGCCAAGGAGCGGCGCGGCGAGTACCTGGGCGACACGGTCCAGGTCATCCCGCACATCACCAACGAGATCAAGCACCGCATCCGGCGCATGGCGACCGACGAGGTCGACGTCGTCATCACCGAGGTCGGCGGCACGGTCGGCGACATCGAGTCGCTGCCGTTCCTGGAGACGGTCCGCCAGGTCCGGCACGAGGTCGGCCGGGACAACGTGTTCGTGGTGCACATCTCTCTCCTGCCCTACATCGGTCCGTCGGGCGAGCTGAAGACCAAGCCCACCCAGCACTCCGTGGCCGCCCTGCGGAACATCGGCATCCAGCCCGACGCGATCGTGCTGCGCTGCGACCGCGAGGTCCCCACCGCCATCAAGCGCAAGATCTCGCTGATGTGCGACGTCGACGAGGCCGCCGTGGTGGCCTGCCCGGACGCCCGTTCGATCTACGACATCCCGAAGACCGTGCACGGCGAGGGCCTGGACGCCTATGTCGTCCGCAAGCTGGACCTGCCGTTCCGCGACGTGGACTGGCGGACCTGGGACGACCTGCTCGACCGCGTCCACAACCCCGACCACGAGATCACCCTGGCCCTGGTCGGCAAGTACATCGACCTGCCCGACGCCTACCTCTCGGTCACCGAGGCGCTGCGCGCCGGCGGCTTCGCCAACAAGGCCCGCGTGAAGATCAAGTGGGTCACCTCGGACGACTGCAGGACCCCGGCCGGCGCCGCCGCCCAGCTCGGTGACGTCGACGGCATCTGCATCCCCGGCGGCTTCGGCGACCGCGGTGTGCTCGGCAAGGTCGGCGCCATCCGCTACGCCCGCGAGAACCGGATCCCGCTGCTCGGCCTCTGCCTGGGCCTGCAGTGCATCGTGATCGAGGCCGCGCGCAACCTGGCCGGCATCCCGGACGCCAACTCCACCGAGTTCGACTCCGCCACCGGCCACCCGGTCATCTCCACCATGGCCGAGCAGCTCGACATCGTCGCCGGCGAGGGCGACATGGGCGGCACCATGCGCCTGGGCATGTACCCGGCGAAGCTGGCCGAGGGCTCCATCGTGCGCGAGGTCTACGACGGCAAGGAGTACGTCGAGGAGCGGCACCGCCACCGCTACGAGGTCAACAACGCCTACCGCTCGGAGCTGGAGAAGAAGGCGGGCATCCTGTTCTCCGGCACCTCCCCGGACGGCAAGCTCGTCGAGTACGTCGAGTACCCGCGCGACGTCCACCCCTACCTGGTCGCCACCCAGGCGCACCCGGAGCTGCGCTCCCGCCCGACCCGCCCGCACCCGCTGTTCGCGGGCCTGGTGAAGGCGGCCGTCGCGCGTCAGCAGGCCGTGGCCGAGCAGCCGGATTCGAAGTAACACACCAGTTGTACGGTGGCCGGGGTGCATACCTTCAAAGGTGGGCGCCCCGGTTTTGCCGTGGACCGGTTTTTCCCGTCTGCGTCTGTTTTCCCGTGTACGTCTGGAAGGGCTTGGCATGACGATCAAGGACACCGCCGAGGAATGGGAGATCCGGGCGACGGAGACCCCCTTCGTGGGCAACAAGACCTCCGTCCGCACGGACGAGGTGGTCATGCCCGACGGCTCGGTGGCCCGCCGCGACTACCAGGTCCACCCCGGCTCGGTCGCCGTCCTCGCCCTCGACGAGGAGGACCGGGTGCTGCTCATCCGCCAGTACCGGCACCCGGTCCGGCAGAGGCTCTGGGAGATCCCGGCCGGCCTGCTCGACGTCCCCGGCGAGAACCCGCTGCACGCCGCCCAGCGCGAGCTCTACGAGGAGGCGCACGTCAAGGCCGGGGAGTGGCGGGTGCTGACCGACCTGTACACCACCCCCGGCGGCTGCGACGAGGCCGTGCGGATCTTCCTCGCCCGCGATCTGGCCGAGGCCGAGGGCGAGCGCTTCGAGACCGAGCACGAGGAGACCGAGCTGGAGTACGCGCGCGTGCCGGTCGACGAGCTGGTGCGCCTGGTGCTCGCCGGGGACGTGCACAACAACTGCCTCGTGACGGGTGTCCTCTCGCTGGTCGCGGCCCGCGCCGGCGACGGTCTGGACGCGCTGCGCCCGGCCGACGCGCCCTGGCCGGCCCGCCCCTTCGAGGCCTGATCCCACCTCCGGGGTACGCCGATGTGACCATCGGCTGATCCGATCGGGCGATGTGCCCGCCGTGCTCCGCCGGGAACGTCCTCGCACGTGAACTAGGCTCGACACGATTGAGCCGAAACGCCCGAACCGGAGTCCCGGCGGGCACGCGTGCGCGGTGGGACGGGAGTGTGGCCCGTGACGGATCAGGCGGTGGACACAGGCGGTGCACGACTCGCGGCGCCCGCGGCCCCGGACGACCAATTCCTGGGCCGCACAAGAGAGTTGAAGGAACTGCGGGCCGACATCGAGCGCGCGGGCCTGGACACCATCGCCGGCCGCAAGGCCCCCCGCGCCCGGGTCCTGCTGATCGCGGGCAGACCCGGATCCGGACGCACCGCGCTCGCCGGGGAACTGGTCCGGCGGGTCGCCGCCGACTACCCCGACGGGGTGCTGCGCGCCCGCCTCGCCGAGCCCGACGGCACCCCCGTCCCGGTCGAGCGCACCGCCCGCGAACTCCTCACCGCCCTGCGCCTGCCCACCCCGGCCGGCGCCGCCGAGGACGACCTCACCCACGCGCTGCGCACCGCCCTCGCCGAGCGCCGGATGCTGCTCCTGCTGGACGACGCGCCGGGCGCCGAAGAGGTCGACGCACTGCTCCCGGACACCCCCGACTGCCTCGTCGTCGCCGTCTCCGGCGGACCGCTCACCGGCATCCCGGACGTCCGCCCCTGCACCCTGGGCGGCCTCGACACCAAGTCGGCCGTCGAACTGCTCACCCGCTACACCGGCGCGGTCCGCATCACGGTCGACCCGCGCTCCGCCGAGTCCCTGGTCGAGGTCTGCCAGGCGCACCCCGCCGCGCTCACCCTGGCCGGCGGCTGGCTCGCCGCCCGTCCCCAGGCGGCCGTCTCCGACCTCGCCAAGCGCCTGCACGCGGACGCCGACGACAGCGCGGCCCTGTCCCGGGTCCTCCGGTTCGTCCACGACCAGCTGCCCGGCCAGGCCGCCCGGATGCTGCGGCTCCTGAGCCTGGCCCCGGCCGGGCTGGCCGACCCGCACACCGCCTCCGCGCTGGCCGGCTGCTCGGTCGACTCCGCCCGCACCACCCTGGACCAGCTGGTCCGGCTGGGCCTGCTGCGCACCGTGGCCTCCCCGCTGCCCCAGTACGAGGTCCCCGGCTGCCTCCACCCGCTGCTGCGCTCCTTCGCGGAGTCCCGGGAGCGGTCCGGGGAGCTCCAGCTGGCCCGGGCCCGGATGCTGGAGCGCACGGTACGGCTGCTGCAGTCCTGCCGGGCGATCACCGAGACCGACAACCCGCAGGCCCGCGAGAAGCTCCAGGCGCTGCCCCGCGAGCTGCGCTTCCCCACCCCGCGGGCCGCCGCCGAGTGGCTCGCCATCCGGCGTCCGGCCCTGCTGGCCGCCGCCCGCACCGCGGTCGCCGACGGCGAGCTCGACACACTGGCCCGCCGGCTGATGTCCCAGCTGGTACGAGCCATGGTGGCGCACTTCGGCACCCAGGCCGCGGCCGCCGACCTGTACGGCATCCACGGACTCGTGCTCGATGTCGCCGAGCGCCGCGACCTGCCGCGCGAGCAGGCCGCCGCGTTGCTGAACCTGGGCGACCTGGACGCGCAGACCGGACGCACGGCGGACGCACTGGTGCGATATCGGTTGGCTCTGGACGCTGCGCGCAGTGCAAATGATCCGTATGCAACCGGCCGCGCAATGGAATCCGTAGGTGGCGCGTACCAGGAGCTGGGGGACTACGACCGGGCCGCCGACTGGTTCGGTCGTGCCCTCGCCCAGCGGCTGGCCCGCGACGAGCGCGCCGAGGCCGCCCGGCTCTACGGCCGTATCGCCGGCGCGCACACCTACGCGGGCCGTTACGGCGAGGCGCTCAGGGGCTGGCGGGCGGCCTTTTCCGGCCATCGCAAGAACGGCGATGTGGCAGCACAGGCAAGGGCGTTGAGCGAGCTGGCCCGGGTCCAGGAGTACGCCGGACGGCCCGAGGAATCGCTGCACACCTGCCAGGAGGCGGTGGAGTGGGCGCGCCGCGCCGACGACGTACGACTGCAGGCCGCGCTCCAGTTGCGGCTCGCCGACACGCTGGAGCACCTGGGCGACTCCACCGCCGCGGGCCTGCACCGCTCGGCCGCCGAGCGCATGCTGAGTGAGGAGCCTCAGGGGTCCCCGGACCCCGACTCCTACCTGGAACACGGGGCTAACACCTGCGAAATCCGTAGTACCTCCGCCGAAGATTGATGCAATGAAAGGCTAGACAGCCGGAACGCCTTCATTAAACTGGCTCTGCCGCCGGTTCTCCTGCGGTGTCTCCTGGTGTGCGTCGCATGCCTGATATGTGCTGTTACGCCCCCACACCCTCTGAGCCAAGGACCGTGATCGACGTGAAGGTCGGCATCCCCCGCGAGGTCAAGAACAACGAGTTCCGGGTGGCCATCACCCCCGCCGGCGTGCACGAGCTGGTGCGCCACGGCCACCAGGTCGTCATCGAGCGCGGCGCCGGTGTCGGCTCGTCGATCCCCGACGACGAGTACACCGCCGCCGGTGCCACGATCCTGGACACCGCCGACGAGGTGTGGGCCACCGCCGACCTGCTGCTGAAGGTCAAGGAGCCCGTCGCGGAGGAGTACCACCGGCTCCGCAAGGACCAGACGCTCTTCACCTACCTGCACCTGGCCGCCTCCAAGGAGTGCACCGACGCCCTGCTGGAGTCCGGCACCACGGCGATCGCCTACGAGACGGTCGAGCTGCCCGGCCGCGCGCTCCCGCTGCTCGCCCCCATGTCCGAGGTCGCGGGCCGGCTCGCCCCGCAGGTCGGCGCCTACCACCTGATGCGCGCCAACGGCGGCCGCGGTGTGCTGCCCGGCGGCGTCCCCGGCGTGCTGGCCGCCAAGGCCGTCGTCATCGGCGGTGGCGTCTCCGGCTGGAACGCCGCCCAGATCGCCATCGGCATGGGCTTCCAGGTGACCCTGCTCGACAAGGACATCAACAAGCTCAAGGAGGCGGACAAGATCTTCGGCACGAAGATCCAGACCGTCGTCTCCAACGCCTTCGAGCTGGAGAAGGCCTGCCTGGAGGCCGACCTCGTGATCGGCGCGGTGCTCATCCCGGGCGCCAAGGCCCCCAAGCTCGTCACCAACGAGCTGGTCTCCCGGATGAAGGCGGGAAGTGTCCTTGTCGACATCGCGATCGACCAGGGCGGCTGCTTCGAGGACTCCCGCGCCACCACGCACGCCGAGCCGACCTTCAAGGTCCACGACTCGGTCTTCTACTGCGTCGCCAACATGCCCGGCGCGGTCCCCAACACCTCGACCTACGCGCTCACCAACGCCACCCTGCCGTACATCGTGTCGCTGGCCGACAACGGCTGGGCGGAGGCGCTGCGCCGCGACGCCGCGCTCGCCAAGGGCCTCAACACGCATGACGGCAAGGTCGTTTACAAGGAGGTCGCCGAGGCCCACGGGCTGGAGCACCTGGATCTCGACACGCTGCTCGGCTGACCCGAAACGGACAGGTGACTAAGTCACCTTTTCGTAAAGGCGATACGTCAACAAGGCGCGTCAACCACGAACATCCGGCCGGACCTTGCCCGAGAAGGTCCGGCCGGATGTGTGTATGGTCACTTTGCTACGCTCGGCCAACTCGCCTCGAACGTAACCCTTCGCCCGATTCGTACACCGGTGAAACCTGCTGTGCGACGGCCGTACGCCCTTGACAGCGAGATGTTTCATTGCCGACACATCCTGCCGGGTCCGGCGGATTGTGTTGCTGCGGACGCCCGACACGCCATAGAGTCGCCAACCGTCGGCATGGTGCCACGCTGACCTGTCTAGAAGTTTCCTGGTCACCAAGGAGGTAAGACGACTTGTGAATGAGTCGACATTTTCTCCCGGGGGTGGTCAACCAGGAATGCCGGTACGGGACCAGGGTCCCGCGGGGTTCGAGGCTGTCGGCTCCGTCGCGGTGCGCACCTTCACAGCAGCCCGGAGTCCGCTGACCACGCGGACAGCACACCAGAGCATGGATGGCCATCACGTGAACGCCATGGCCGGCGACGGAAGTGGCGCGCCCCACAACCACTTCGCCGACTACGACGAACTGCCCGAGGGGCACTTCTACGACCCCGACGCCGAGTACGAGCCCGATCCGGAGTACGCGGCCACGCTCGCGCCCGACGCGGCCCGCCAGCGCCGTGAGCGCGTCGGTCCGACCGGTCGCCCGCTGCCGTACTTCCCGATCCCGGGCCCGCTGACCGATCACGGCCCCGCGAAGATCATCGCGATGTGCAACCAGAAGGGCGGCGTCGGCAAGACGACGTCGACCATCAACCTGGGTGCCGCGCTCGCGGAGTACGGCCGGCGCGTGCTGCTCGTGGACTTCGACCCGCAGGGCGCGCTGTCGGTGGGTCTCGGTGTCAACCCGATGGAGCTCGACCTCACCGTCTACAACCTGCTCATGGAGCGGGGCATGTCGGCCGACGAGGTGCTCCTGAAGACGGCGGTCCCCAACATGGACCTGCTGCCCTCCAACATCGACCTGTCGGCCGCCGAGGTCCAACTGGTCTCCGAGGTCGCCCGCGAGTCGACGCTCCAGCGGGCGCTCAAGCCGCTGATGGACGACTACGACTACATCGTGATCGACTGCCAGCCCTCGCTCGGCCTGCTCACGGTCAACGCGCTGACGGCCGCCCACAAGGTGATCGTGCCGCTGGAGTGCGAGTTCTTCGCGCTGCGCGGTGTCGCCCTGCTCACCGAGACCATCGAGAAGGTCCAGGAGCGGCTCAACCCGGAGCTGGAGCTCGACGGCATCCTCGCCACCATGTACGACTCCCGCACCGTGCACAGCCGTGAGGTGCTCGCGCGGGTCGTCGAGGCGTTCGACGACCACGTCTACCACACGGTCATCGGCCGCACGGTCCGCTTCCCGGAGACCACGGTCGCCGGTGAGCCGATCACCACGTACGCCTCCAACTCCGTCGGTGCCGCCGCCTACCGCCAGCTCGCCAGGGAGGTGCTCGCCCGGTGTCACGCCGAGTGAGTCTGCCCGGGGCCGACGAACTGTTCCGTACGACAGGGGGGATGGCGCTCCAGCCGTCCAGCCCCAGGCGCCCGGCCAACGGCGAGGCCCGGGTGCCGGCTCCGGCGGGGGAGAGCGACGAGACGGCGGCCGCGGCCGCCGACGACGTACCGCAGTCGGTGCCCGTGCAGGGCGGCGACGGCGAGGGCGCGGAGCACGTGGCGGCGGAGCCCGGTCCGGCCGACGCCGGGGAGTCCCGCAACCACGCGGCGCAGTCCGTGACGGTCGCGCCGTCGGCCGAGCGGCTCGCGCGGCAGCAGGGGGCGCAGGAAGGTTCTGCCGGATCCGCCGCGCAGGGCCAGCCCCGCAAGCGCGGTGGCAGGGCGCCCGCCCGGCGGCCCAGCGGGCGTGAACGGCACGACGAGAAGATCACCGTGTACGTCTCCGCCGAGGAGCTGATGGACCTGGAGCACGCGCGTCTCGTGCTCCGCGGCGAACACGGACTGGCCGTCGACCGCGGCCGGATCGTCCGCGAGGCGGTCGCCGTCGTCCTGGCCGA
Source organism: Streptomyces sp. NPDC104367 (assembly GCF_055583825.1). NCBI lineage: Bacteria > Bacillati > Actinomycetota > Actinomycetes > Kitasatosporales > Streptomycetaceae > Streptomyces > Streptomyces sp. NPDC104367. The sequence goes on from NZ_JBVJND010000006.1 coordinate 27,267, forward strand.
CCTGGAGTCCCGCGGAGACGCGAGCATTCTCGTCCGACGGCTGCGCGGTCGGTAGGGGTAGCCTGCGAGGGCCATGACCTCGACCAACGCTCCCGCTTCCGGCGCCTTCGGCGGTCGGCGCCGCGCGTTGGGGCGGGGGCCGGGTGCGGAGCCGGAGCCTGCGGCGCCCCCCGCGGAAGCAGGGCCCGGGGCCGTCGTGGCGGAAGCAGCGCCCGAGGTACCCGAAGCCGGGCCCGAGCCCGGCGGGGGTGTGGAGCCCGAGGCCGTCCCCGACGGTGTCTTCAAGGTCAGGCTCGCCAATTTCGAGGGCCCCTTCGACCTCCTCCTCCAGCTGATCTCCAAGCACAAGCTGGACGTCACCGAGGTCGCCCTCTCCAAGGTCACCGACGAGTTCATGGCGCACATCCGGGCCATGGGGCCGGACTGGGACCTGGACCAGACGACCGAGTTCCTCGTCGTCGCCGCCACCCTGCTCGACCTGAAGGCCGCCCGCCTGCTGCCCGCCGCCGAGGTCGAGGACGAGGCCGACCTGGCCTTGCTGGAGGCTCGTGACCTGCTGTTCGCGCGGCTGCTCCAGTACCGCGCGTACAAGCAGATCGCCGACATCTTCAACCGGCGCCTGGACGACGAGGCCCGCCGCCGGCCCCGTACCGTCGGCCTGGAGCCGCACCTCGCCGAGCTGCTGCCCGAGGTCGTCATCAGCATCGGACCGGAGGGCTTCGCCAGGCTCGCGGTCAAGGCGATGCAGCCGAGGGCCAAGCCGCAGGTGTACGTCGACCACATCCACGCCCCGCTGGTCAGCGTGCGGGAACAGGCCGGGATCGTGGTGGCGCGGCTGCGCGAGCTGGGCGAGGCGAGCTTCCGCGCGCTCGTCCGGGACACCGACGACACGCTCACCGTCGTGGCCCGCTTCCTGGCCCTGCTGGAGCTGTACCGCGAGAAGGCGGTCGCCCTGGACCAGGAGGTCGCGCTCGGCGACCTGATCGTGCGCTGGACCGGCGGGGACGGGGAGGCCCGGCCGATGGTGACCGACGAGTTCGACCGACCGCCCGAGCCGCCCGAGCCGCCCGAGCCGTCCAAGGAGGACAAGGCATGAGCGAGCAGCCCGCGGAGCCGCCGGCCGGGCCGCGGTCCGTCGCCGACCTCGACCTCGGGCCGGCCCTGGAGGCGGTCCTCATGGTCGTCGACGAGCCCGCGACCGCCGAGCACCTGGCCAAGATCCTGGAACGGCCGAAGCAGACGGTCACCAGGGCGCTGCGCGCGCTCGCCGACGAGTACACCGCCCAGGGGCGCGGCTTCGAGCTGCGGTTCGTCGCCGGCGGCTGGCGCTTCTACACCCGGGGCGAGTACGCGCCCGCCGTCGAGCGGCTCGTCCTGGACGGCCAGACCGCCCGGCTGACCCAGGCGGCGCTGGAGACCCTCGCGGTCGTCGCGTACCGCCAGCCGGTGAGCCGCAGCCGCGTCTCGGCCGTGCGCGGGGTCAACTGCGACGGTGTGATGCGCACCCTGCTCCAGCGCGGTCTGGTCGAGGAGGCGGGCGCGGAACCCGAAACAGGTGCGATCCTGTACGGGACGACGAACTACTTCCTGGAGCGGATGGGCCTGCGCGGCCTGGACGAGCTCCCGGAGCTCGCGCCCTTCCTCCCGGAGGCCGAGGCGATCGAGGCCGAGACCCAGGAGGGTGTGCCGTCGTTCGATCCGGACGCTCCGGATTCCGAGGACGCAGACGACAAGACGGAACTTTGATGCGAAGCAGCAGCGGCAGGAACAGCAGCGGAAACAACGGCGGGAGCCGTGGTGGCAACAGCGGCGGCCGCGGCGGGAGCAGCGGTGGCCGCGGTAACCACCGCGGTGCCGGGAACGCCCGCGACGACAAGCAGGGCGGCCGGCCCAAGAAGCCGCGCCCGGAGGAGCGGCGCTACGACGTGGGCCCCGGCGCCACCCAGGACGGCCCGAAGTCGGGCCGTGGCGCCTCGGCGCGCGGCGGCGCCAAGGGCGGACCCCGGCAGGGGCAGGGCACCGGGCGCGGCCGTTCGGCTCCGGCGAGCTCCCGTGAGTACGACGCCCGCGCCGAGGAGCGCAACCGGGAGCGGTACGCCGGCAAGAAGGACGTCAAGCTGCCCAAGACCTTCCCGGGCGCCGAGCAGGAGGGCGAACGGCTGCAGAAGGTGCTCGCCCGCGCGGGCTACGGCTCCCGGCGCGCCTGCGAGGAGCTGGTCGAGCAGGCCCGGGTCGAGATCAACGGCGAGATCGTCACCGAGCAGGGCAGGCGGGTCGACCCGGAGAAGGACGAGGTCAAGGTCGACGGGCTGACCGTGGCCACGCAGTCGTACCAGTTCTTCTCGCTGAACAAGCCGGCCGGTGTCGTCTCCACGATGGAGGACCCGGACGGCCGGCAGTGCCTCGGCGACTACGTCACCAACCGGGAGACCCGGCTCTTCCACGTGGGGCGGCTGGACACCGAGACCGAGGGTGTCATCCTGCTCACCAACCACGGCGAGCTGGCGCACCGGCTGACCCACCCCAAGTACGGCGTGAAGAAGACCTATCTCGCGCACATCGTGGGCCCGATCCCGCGCGACCTCGGCAAGAAGCTCAAGGACGGCATCCAGCTGGAGGACGGGTACGCGCGCGCGGACCACTTCCGGGTCGTGGAGCAGACCGGCAAGAACTACCTGGTCGAGGTCACCCTGCACGAGGGCCGCAAGCACATCGTGCGCCGCATGCTGGCCGAGGCCGGTTTCCCGGTCGACAAGCTGGTGCGGGTCGCCTTCGGGCCGATCACCCTCGGCGACCAGAAGTCGGGCTGGCTGCGCCGCCTGTCCAACACCGAGGTCGGGATGCTCATGAAGGAAGTCGACCTCTAGACCCCTGAAGGGGCCTGTACGGCTCTGTGACGGCCGGTTCCGGGTACTCCGGGACCGGCCGTCGCCGTTCCCGGGAACGGGGCTCCAGCGGCCGCCGACGGCTTGCGTGATCACCCGCCCGCTCTTTATAGTCGTAGCGACTATTAGTCGGATCGATCACCAAGGGGGTGGACGGACGCATGCAGGGCTACGACAAGTACGCCTACGAACCCTTCGCCGTCACCGTCGACCTCGCCGTCCTCACCCTCCGCGCGGACGCGCTGCACGTGCTGCTCGTCGAGCGCGGACAGGAGCCGTTCGCCGGCCGGTGGGCGCTGCCGGGCGGCTTCGTGCTGCCCAGGGAGTCGGCCGAGACGGCGGCCCGGCGGGAACTCGCCGAGGAGACCGGCCTGTCGGACGTGTCGGGGCTGCGCCTGGAGCAGCTGCGCACCTACAGCGACCCGGAGCGCGACCCGAGGATGCGGGTCGTCTCCGTCGCCTTCACCGCCCTGCTGCCCGACCCGCCCGAACCGCGCGGCGGCGGCGACGCGGCACAGGCGCGCTGGCTGCCGTACGAGTCGGCGGGGCCGCTCGCCTTCGACCACGACCGGATCCTCGCCGACGCGCACGAGCGCGTGGGCGCGCGGCTGGAGTACAGCTGCCTCGCCACCGCCTTCTGCCCCCCCGAGTTCACGCTCGGCGAGCTGCAGAACGTCTACGAGACCGTCTGGGGCGTCGAGCTGGACCGCCCCAACTTCCGCCGCAAGGTGCTCGCCACCCCCGGCTTCGTCGAACCGGTGCCGGGCGCCGCCCGGCTGACCGGCGGCCGCGGCAAACCCGCCGCGCTCTACCGCGCGGGCACCGCCACCGCCCTCCACCCGCCGCTGCTGCGCCCGTCCCGGGAAGGACGCCCCGCATGACCACGACCACCGTGCGCAAGCGCGCCGCCACCGGCTCCCTGATCGGACTCGCCCTCGGGGACGCGCTCGGCTTCCCGACCGAGTTCGACGACGTGCCCTCGATCCTCGCCAAGTGCGGTCCCTGGCGCGGGATGGAACTGCCCGGGCGCGCCTTCGTCTCCGACGACACACAGATGACCCTCGCGGTCGGGCGCGCCCTGCGCACCGCCATGGACCGCGGGGCGCTCGCGCCCAGGCGGCTGGCACGGCCGCTGCGCGAGGAGTTCGTCGACTGGTACCGGTCGCCGGAGAACAACCGCGCGCCGGGCCGGACCTGCCTGCGCGCCTGCCACCTGCTGGAGGACGAGGGACGGCTCTGGCCGGACGCCAGCCAGATCGACTCCAAGGGCTGCGGGGCCAACATGCGGGTCGCGCCCATCGGACTCGCCCCCGGGCTCAGCGACGAACAGCGCGCCGGAGCAGCCCAGTTGCAGTCCGCCCTCACCCACGGCCACCCCACCGCCCTGGCCGCCTCCGACCTCACCGCGCACGCCGTACGGCTGCTCGCCCAGGGCACCGGTCCCGACGCGCTCGTCGGCCGGCTGAGGGCGTACGCCGAGGAGAACCGCACCCGCTACCACCACAGCTGGCTCGGCGACCTGTGGACCCGTGGCCAGGACCCGGACGCCGAGCACTTCATCGCCCGCGGCTGGGACGACTGCCTGGCGGTCCTCGACCGCCTCCAGGACGCCCTTTGCACCGCCTCGCCCGAGGCCGACCCCTGCCTGGCCACCGGTGCCGGCTGGATCGCCGAGGAGGCCCTCGCGACCGGACTGCTCTGCTTCCTGCTCTTCCCCGACGAGCCGCTGCTCGCCCTGCGCCGCGCCGCCTGCTCCTCCGGCGACTCGGACTCCGTCGCCTGCCTCGCCGGAGCCTTCGCGGGAGCCCGGCTGGGCGCGGACGCCTGGCCGGCGGAGTGGGCCGACCGCATCGAGTACCGGGGTGACCTGCTGGTCCTGGGCGCCCTCTGGGACGCTTGACCACGTGATCGACGACCTGCACATAGACCTGGCGCCCGTCATCGCGGACCAGCCCGACCCGCTCCTCTTCGCCACCGTCTCCGGGGCGCACCTGTACGGCTTCCCGTCCCGGGACTCCGACGTGGATCTGCGGGGCGTCCACCTGCTGCCCGCCGCCGACCTGGTGGGGCTGCGCGAGCCGGAGGAGACCCGCTCGCGGATCTGGGTGCACTACGGCGTCGAGATGGACCTCGTCACCCACGACCTGCGCAAGTTCGTCCGGCTGATGCTGCGCCGCAACGGCTACGTGCTGGAGCAGCTGCTCTCCCCGCTCGTCGCGCACACCGGCGACACCCACCGCGAGCTGGCCGCGCTCGCCCCGGGCGTGCTCACCGCCCACCACGCCCACCACTACCGAGGGTTCGCCGTCACCCAGTGGCGGCTGTTCGAGAAGACCGGCGAGCTGAAACCGCTGCTCTACACGTTCCGGGTGCTGCTCACCGGCATCCACCTGATGCGCAGCGGCGAGGTGCAGGCCCATCTGCCCACCCTGCTCGGCGAGGTGCCCGAGGCCCCCGCCCTGCTGCCCGGACTGATCGCGGCCAAGGCCGAACAGGAGCACGGCAGGGCCGATGTCGGGCACGCGCGCGTGGAGGCCGACGTGGAGCGGCTGCACACCGTGCTCGACGAGGCGCAGAACACCTCAGCGCTCCCCGACGCGCCCACCGCGCACGACGCCCTGCACGACCTCGTCGTCCGGGTACGCCTGGCGGGCTGAGGCGCGGCGGACCCGGAACAGGAAGTCGGCCACGCGCGCGTGGTCCGGCTCCGCCGGCAGCGGGCTGCCGCGCAGCGCCCGCTCCGTCTCCCCGGCGAGCCGCGCCATCCGGGCCTCCACCTCCGCCCAGGAGACCTCGCCGCGCTTCACCGCCAGCAGCCCCGCGCGCCGGTCGCCGACGTCGACCGTCAGCTCGCCGGTGCGCAGCAGGTCACGGGCGGAGGTCAGCAGCCGCAGCAGGTGCATCGCGTGCTTCCAGCGCGGCGCGCCGTGCGTACGGACGTCCGCGTCGAGCTTGCGGCGCTGGCCGAGGGCGTAGCGGGTGAAGGTGTCGTGGGCCCGCCGGGACAGGAAGGCGCCGCGCAGTGCCAGCAGCTCGCGGCCCGTGCCGTCGACGTGCTCGACCAGGGGCGAGTGCAGGCACTCCAGGATGTTCGGGTTGGCCCGCAGCGCCAGCTCGCAGAACCGCTCCAGCTCCCAGGAGAACCGCTCCTCCTCCGGGCCCTCGACATGCGTCGGCGGCTTCTCGAAGCGCCAGAACAGGGGAGTGGGGGCGAGGAACACGCCCCGCCGGTCGGTGTCGCTGCCCTCCGTGGCCAGGCCGAAGGCGCGCGAGCCCATGACACAGGCGTAGATCGTGTGGTCGCGTACCAGGTCCTCGGGCTGCATGCCGGGGAGCGTACGCGGCACCTCACGCCAGGATGATCGAATTTCCGTTCACGCTGATGGCCTTGGCCGGCAGCGGCTTCGTCGCCGGACCGTGGGCGACCGCGCCGTCGGTGATGTCGAACCTGCTGCCGTGGCAGGGGCAGTCGATGGTGCCGTCCGCCACCTGGTTCACCGTGCAGCCCTGGTGGGTGCAGATCGCCGAGAAGGCCTTGAACTCGCCCGACTTCGGCTGCGTCACCACGATCTTCTGTTCCTTGAAGATCTTCCCGCCGCCCTCCGGGATCTCGGTGGTCTTCGCCAGCGCCTGCCCGGCGGAGGCCCCCGCCGACGCGGAGGACGCGGAGGACGCGGAGGACGCGGAAGGCTCCGAGGAGCCGCCGCCGCTGTTGTTGCCGCATCCCGCACAGCCCACGGCGAGCGCGGCCGCGCCCGTCGCGAGAACCGTGCGCCGAGTGGAGCCGTCGGTCATGTCGTCACCCCGAACGTGTGGAGGTACCGGAAGGCGAAGGTCAGCCAGGCAGTCGCTCCGAGCGGAGCAGCAGCATCCTGGCATCGAAAGCACCGAAGAAGAAGCAACTCAGGAGAGAGTGCCGCAAAACGCCCCTTTCCTACGCCTGACAGCCCAACGCGCACGGACGGCGGACCGGGTCCGTCCGGCGCCCCGAGTAGCGGAACGGGGTGACGCACGTGACATTGGGCCCATGGCAGGCAACGACCTCGAAAGCATGCTCGGCAGCCTCATGGGCGGCGACGGCAAGGGCGCCGGGCTCCTGACCGCGCTGATCGCCGCGATGAGCCACGGCCAGGGCGGCGGCTCGCTCGGCGGTCTCCTGGACACGCTCGCCGGGTCCGGCCTCGCCCGGCAGAAGGACTCCTGGGTGGGCACTGGCGCGAACCAGCCCGTCACCGGCGACCAGCTCCAGCAGGCCCTGCCCGACGACACCCTCCGTCAGGTCGCCGAGGAGACCGGGACGACCCCAAAGAAGGCCGCCGACCAGCTCGCCCGGGTACTGCCCGACGCCGTCGACCGGCTCACCCCAGGGGGCGAGGTGTCACCGGCCTCCATCGAGGACCTGATCCGGCAGCAGTCCCCGTGAGGTGCCGTCTCAGCGGGCGGGCGTCGCGCACCGGCCCGGACGGGTCTGACTAGGCTGGACGGACCAGGAGGCCGACATCAGAACAGGAGCTGCGCCGTGGCGGTACGAGCGGTCCGGGGGGCCGTCCAGCTGGAGCGGGACGAGGCCAGTCACATGGACGAGCAGGTCGGGGCACTCCTCACCGCCGTCCTGGAACGGAACGGGCTCACCGCCGACGACCTGATCAGCATCTGGTTCACGGCCACCCCCGACCTGCACAGCGACTTCCCGGCGGCCGCCGCGCGCAAGCTCGGCATCATCGACGTCCCCTTGATCTGCGCCCAGGAACTCGACATCGAGGGCGCGCTGCCCCGGGTCGTACGGATCATGGCGCACATCGAGTCCGACCGGTCGCGCGCCGAGATCAGCCATGTCTACCTCGGTGCCGCGGCCGCCCTGCGCAAGGACATCGCCCAGTGAGGACCGCGCTCGTCATCGGTACCGGACTCATCGGTACGTCCGCCGCGCTCGCCCTCGCCCAGCGGGGCGTCGTCGTCCACCTCGCCGACCACGACCCTGAGCAGGCCCGCACGGCCGCCGCGCTCGGCGCCGGCACCGACCAGGCCCCGGAGGGCCCCGTCGACCTGGCGCTGGTCGCCGCCCCGCCCGCCCACGTGGCCGCCGTCCTCGCCGACGCGATGGACCGGGGCCTGGCCCGCGGCTACGCGGACGTCGCCAGCGTCAAGGGCGGTCCGCGCCGCGAGCTGGAGGCGCTGGGACTCGACCTGTCGGCGTACCTCGGCACGCACCCCATGGCCGGCCGGGAGAAGTCCGGGCCGCTGGCCGCCACCGCCGACCTCTTCGAGGGCCGCCCCTGGGTGCTCACCCCGACCCGGGACACCGACACCGAGGTGCTGAACCTCGCCCTGGAACTGGTCTCGCACTGCCGGGCCGTCCCGGTGGTCATGGACGCCGACGCCCACGACCGCGCGGTCGCCCTGGTCTCCCACATGCCCCACCTCGTCTCCAGCATGGTCGCCGCCCGCCTGGAGCACGCCGAGGAGTCGGCCGTACGGCTCTGCGGGCAGGGCATCCGGGACGTGACCCGGATCGCCGCCTCCGACCCCCGGATGTGGATCGACATCCTCTCCGCGAACCCCGGGCCGGTCGCCGACCTGCTCGCGGACGTCTCCGCCGACCTCGACGAGACGGTCGGCGCGCTGCGCGCCCTGCAGTCCTCCGACGGGGAGAAGCGGCGCGAGGGCGGGGCCGGTATCGCGGACATGCTGCGGCGCGGCAACGCGGGCCAGGTGCGGGTGCCGGGCAAGCACGGCTCGGCGCCGCGGGCGTACGAGGTCGTCGCGGTGCTCATCGACGACCAGCCCGGCCAGCTGGCCAGGATCTTCGCCGACGCCGGCGCGGTCGGGGTCAACATCGAGGACGTGCGCATCGAGCACGCGACGGGCCAGCAGGCCGGTCTGGTGCAGCTGTGGGTGGAACCGAAGGCGGTGCCGGTACTGACGTCGGCGCTGCGGGACCGGGGCTGGGCGCTGCGGCAGTAGCGCTGGAACCGGCGGTCCCGGGGGCCGGTAACCTTGTGCGGGGCGCTCTGGCGTCCCCACACCACCCACCACCCCGCACCCGGAAGGTGTCCCCCCGTGGAAAACGGCGCCGTGAAGCCCGTGATTGTCGCCATAGACGGCCCCTCGGGCACCGGCAAGTCGAGCACCTCCAAGGCCGTGGCCGGGCAGCTCGGCCTGAGCTACCTGGACACCGGCGCCCAGTACCGGGCGATCACCTGGTGGATGGTGAACAACGGCATCGACCTCACCGACCCGACCGCGATCGCCGCGGTGGCCGGCAAGCCGGAGATCGTCTCCGGGACCGACCCGGTCAACCCGACGATCACCGTCGACGGCGTCGACGTGGCCGGCCCGATCCGCACCCAGGACGTCACCTCCAAGGTCAGCGCGGTGAGCGCGGTGCCGGAGGTGCGGACGCGGATCACCGAGCTCCAGCGGTCGCTGGCCTCCGCCGCCGAGGTCGGGATCGTGGTCGAGGGCCGGGACATCGGTACGACCGTGCTGCCCGACGCCGACCTGAAGATCTTCCTCACCGCGTCGCCGGAGGCCCGTGCCGCCCGCCGCAGCGGTGAGCTCAAGGGCGCCGACGTCAACGCCACCCGCGAGGCCCTGATCAAGCGGGACGCGGCCGACTCGACCCGCAAGACCTCGCCGCTCGCCAAGGCGGACGACGCGGTCGAGGTGGACACCACCGAGCTGACGCTGACCCAGGTCATCGAGTGCGTCGTCACCCTCGTCGAGGAGAAGCGGGCCGGGAAGTGAGCGTTCCGTCGCAGCGGGGCGCCGAGACCGGACGGCGCATCGGGGTCGGCCTGATGTACGGGCTGTGGAAGCCGCGCGTGCTCGGCGCCTGGAAGGTGCCCGCGCACGGCCCGGCGATCCTCGCCGTGAACCACTCCCACAACATCGACGGCCCGATGGTCATGGGCGTGGCTCCCCGGCCGACGCACTTCCTGATCAAGAAGGAGGCGTTCGTCGGACCGCTGGATCCCTTCCTGACCCGGATCGGGCAGCTGAAGGTGGACCGGCAGTCCGCCGACCGCACGGCGATCACCCGGGCCCTCGGCGTCCTGGACGCCGGGGGAGTGCTCGGCATCTTCCCGGAGGGCAGCCGGGGCGACGGCGACTTCGCCGCGCTGCGCGCCGGGCTCGCCTACTTCGCGGTGCGCTCCGGCGCGCCGATCGTTCCGGTGGCCGTGCTGGGAAGCACCGAGCGGCAGGGACGGCTGATCAAGGGGCTGCCCCCGCTGCGCTCCCGCGTCGACGTCGTCTTCGGCGACCCCTTCGAGGCGGGCGACGGCAGCGGCCGGCGCACCCGCAAGGCCCTGGACGAGGCCACCGAGCGCATCCAGACGCAGCTCGCCGGCCACCTGGAAAACGCCAGGCGCCTGACCGGGCGCTAGGCGACACTGAGTAGTGGTTCGACCCGAAATGCGGCCGGTCCACCGATCACCACGATGAACGACGAGGTACGGACTTCATGAACGACCACATCCAGCCCGGCGACTCGGCTGAGCACGAGTACGACCACGGGGCGCTCGGCGACGCCGAGTACGCGGAGTTCATGGAGCTCGCCGCGGAAGAGGGCTTCGACATCGAGGACGTCGAGGGCGCGATCGAGGCGGCGGGCCACGGCCCGCTGCCCGTCCTCGCCGTCGTCGGCCGCCCGAACGTCGGCAAGTCGACCCTGGTCAACCGCATCATCGGGCGCCGCGAGGCGGTCGTCGAGGACAAGCCCGGCGTCACCCGCGACCGCGTGACCTACGAGGCCGAGTGGGCGGGCCGCCGCTTCAAGGTCGTCGACACCGGCGGCTGGGAGCAGGACGTCCTCGGCATCGACGCCTCCGTGGCCGCGCAGGCCGAGTACGCGATCGAGGCGGCCGACGCGGTCGTCTTCGTCGTCGACGCCAAGGTCGGCGCGACCGACACCGACGAGGCGGTCGTACGACTGCTGCGCAAGGCCGGCAAGCCCGTCGTGCTCGCCGCCAACAAGGTCGACGGACCCAGCGGCGAGGCCGACGCGTCCTACCTCTGGTCCCTCGGCCTCGGTGAGCCGCACCCCGTCTCCGCCCTGCACGGCCGCGGCACCGGCGACATGCTGGACGCCGTCCTGGAGGCGCTCCCCGAGGCCCCCGAGCAGACCTTCGGCGGCCCCGGCGTCGGCGGCCCCCGCCGTATCGCCCTCATCGGCCGCCCGAACGTCGGCAAGTCCTCCCTCCTCAACAAGGTGGCGGGCGAGGAGCGCGTCGTCGTCAACGAGATCGCCGGCACCACCCGCGACCCGGTCGACGAACTGATCGAGCTGGGCGGCGTCACCTGGAAGTTCGTCGACACCGCCGGTATCCGCAAGCGCGTCCACCTCCAGCAGGGCGCCGACTACTACGCCTCGCTGCGCACCGCCGCCGCCGTCGAGAAGGCCGAGGTGGCGGTCATCCTGATCGACGCCGCCGAGTCCATCTCGGTGCAGGACCAGCGGATCGTGTCGATGGCCGTCGACGCCGGGCGCGCGATGGTCATCGCCTACAACAAGTGGGACACCCTCGACGAGGAGCGCCGCTACTACCTGGAGCGGGAGATCGAGACCGAGTTCGGCCAGGTGGCGTGGGCGCCGCGGGTGAACATCTCGGCCTACACCGGCCGCCACATGGAGAAGCTGGTCCCCGCCATCGAGACCGCCCTCGCCGGCTGGGAGACCCGGGTGCCCACCGGCCGCCTCAACGCCTTCCTCGGCGAGCTGGTCTCGGCCCACCCGCACCCGGTCCGGGGCGGCAAGCAGCCCCGCATCCTGTTCGGCACCCAGGCCGGCACCAAGCCGCCGCGGTTCGTCCTCTTCGCCTCCGGCTTCATCGAGGCGGGCTACCGGCGCTTCATCGAGCGCCGCCTGCGCGAGGAGTTCGGCTTCGAGGGCACCCCGATCCACATCTCGGTCCGGGTGCGCGAGAAGCGCGGCAAGAAGAAGTAGCCCCATGCGTGAGGGGTGGCCACCGGAACCGGTGGCCACCCCTCACACATGTGTCACACACTGCGGCGCGGGCCCGGCGGGAGCGCCGCCGGCACGGGGAGCGTCCCGACCCGCTGCCACTGCGGAGGCTGCGGCTGCCCGCCGCCGGTGCGGGCGCTGTACGCCCCGGCGCTGTACGCGCTGTATGAGCTGCCCCCGTACGACCCCAGGCCGATGCCGGTGCCGTGCGGGGCGATCCCGAACGCGGTGAACCCCAGCGCCTCCTCACCGCTGCGGTCACCCGGCAGCGTGCGGAAGGCCTTGACCCACTCCGCGTAGAGCGTGTCGTAGATGGGCGTGGCCGACGGCCCGCCCTGGGCTTCCTGAGCCGCCCGGGCGGGCGGAATCGCGGAGAAGGACGGCCGGTGCGGAGAAAGGTCGTATGCGTGCACGTATGTCCAAACGACCGGGTCGGTGAAGGGATGCGGCCGGGCACCGCCCCGTTGGGGGCGGTGCGCGGTACCGGAGGCGCGGCCGTGGCCGCGCGGGCGCGACGGGCCGCCCCTCCGTACGGCACTCGCCGGCGCCGCGGGCCCGCCCCGGCAGGTGCTCCTCAGACCCCCGCGAGGGGCAGCGCCGCCGCCACCAGCTTGCCGTTCGCCGCGGCCTTGTCGAGCGCGTCCCGCAGCAGGTCCTCCCGCGGCTGCCGCCCGATCGACCCCACCGGGGCCGCGAACATCAGCACCTGCTGGTGCTTGTTGGCGGCCGCCCGCCAGCCGTCGGTCACCTGGAGCGGCTGGTGCGCCTGCCACCAGGCCACCGGCTGGCCCCCGTTGGCGCTCGGCTGGAGCACCGCGTGCAGCTGGCCCACCGCCAGCAGCACCGACCAGCCGTGCAGCACCGGCGGCACCGCGGCGAGCTGGGTGACCGGCATGAAGCCCTGCTCGATGAGGAGCGGCAGGAAGTCGTCGCCGATCCCGTCCGTGCCGGGCCGCACGATCGGCGAGGTCGGCTCGACCACCAGCGCGGGGTGCAACTCCCCGGCGATCAGCACGAGTCCGCTGGTCACGCCGAGCACCGCCTGCTCGGGCACGGACTTCTGCGGGCCGCCCGGCGCGCTGTCGCCGCTGATCGAGCGGACCGCGCCCTGCAACTGCTCCTCGGTGACCTGGACGACCTGCGAGGGCAGGCAGGTGGCGTGGGCGAAGGCGAGGACTGCGGTCTCGTCGCCGATGAACAGGACGGTGCTGGTCCGTTCCTGTTCGGAGTCGCCCGGGGTGCGGCAGGAGGTGCAGTCGTAGCTGCCGGGGGCGTTGTCTCCGGCGAGCAGCCGGTCGGCTTCTTCGTCGCCGATCTCGGCGCGTACCTCGTTGCTGACGTCGAGCATGCGCGGCACGGTGGCTCCCTCGGGGTGCGGTGCGTGAAGGCCCGGGTGGCTCCCGGTCCGTGAGCCCCTCGGGGTTGCGGGCTCATGAAGAAGACAACGGGCGATCTGTGGTGGGGGTCACGCATCGGGGCGGTCGGGATCGAACCATCCGCTGCGCAGGGTGACCCGATGTGCGGAATCCGGCACTCAACGTCAACTCTTTGCAAGTCAAAGGATTTTGACGCGGTGAAGTGAATCACAGATCCGTCGAACCCGTGGTCGACAAATCGCGAAATCAGGGAATGAAGTGGGTGGCCGAAAATGACTGCTACCGTCGGTAACGCCGAACTGGCCTGGCCGGAAGGCGAGTTGGTTGATTCCGGGCGTTCCCGGTCCCTAGATTCCTCCGCCGTGTGCAGCGAGCACCGCTCGGGTACGTCCGCCGGCCGGCACAGGCAGAGCACCACCGCCACACCGGCCGCGGCGGACGGGGCGAGCACGGGGAACCGCGTCCATCGCGCGGGGACCCTGCCTCGCCCGGGGGAGCCCGGGTACGTGGAGAGGGAAATACATGTCCGAGTGTGCCGATACCACCCGTGAGACCGCCGCGCGCAACGGCTCCCGCAAGGGCCGTACGACGGCCGCCCTGGCCGGAGCGGCGCTGCTCGCCCCGCTGGGCCTGCTGGCGGCCACCGGCAACGCCGTGGCGGCGGACAACGGGGTGTGGGACCGCATCGCCCAGTGCGAGAGCGGCGGCAACTGGCACATCAACACCGGCAACGGCTACTACGGCGGACTCCAGTTCTCCGCCTCCACCTGGCGCGCGTACGGCGGCACCGCCTACGCGGCGACCGCCGACCAGGCCTCCAGGGAAGCGCAGATCGCCGTCGCCACCAGGGTCCAGAACGCCCAGGGCTGGGGCGCGTGGCCGGTCTGCTCCGCGCGGGCCGGGGCGTCCGGTTCGGCGCCCGAGAGCGCCTCCGCGACCACCAGGAGCACCACGGAGTCGGCGACCAGGCCGACGACCACCACGAAGTCGACCCCCGCGGCGAAGGCCCCGCGGCGCTCGACGGCCGGCACCGGCCACACCTCCGCCAAGGGTGACTACACCGTCCGCGCGGGCGACACCCTGAGCGCGATCGCCGAACGCCACGGCACCACCTGGCAGCGCGTGTACGCCGCCAACAGGGCCGTCATCGGCGCCGACCCGAACCTGATCGTGCCCGGACAGCGCCTCGCGCTCTGACGCGAACCCCTGCCACGCGGCACCCCGCCCCGCCCGGTCCGACCGGGCGGGGCGGGACGCGTTTCCACGGCATGTACATGTGGCACACCGGAGGGCGCGGGTCCCGACGTGACGCCGATTCACGCGCGGAGGGCGGGCGGCGCAGGGGGGTTCTGTGCCGAAGCGGTGAAATTCTTATGCGGTGTCAGGTTCCGTGAAGGCCTGCGGATTCGCGGGGGAATGGGGTGCCGCGGCCGCACCGAACCCCGCTTCCACCGCTTTCCGGCGGGCTTTTCGGAAGACCCGACCGGCACCGGGGAATTGCGTTCGAATGCGTCAGGAAGGCGTACGGAACCGCTCGTACGTGTGACCCGGTCCGACCGAAACGCGTGTCGTGATTCTGTGACAGAAGTGTGACCGGGGCCGGAACTCGGGATAGCGTGGCCGCATGGCACCGATTCCCACTCCGCCGGCGGAGCCCCAGGACAGCCCGGAAGGGTACGTAGGCCGCGACGCGAGCGGCGCGGAGCGGCTCGCCAGGGAGCGGGGGTGGTCGACGGTGCGCTCGCTGCCGCCGGGCGCGATCATCACCATGGAGTACCGGGCGGGGCGGCTCAACTTCGAGGTCCGGGACGGCGTCGTGACCCGCGCCTGGAAGGGCTGACCGTACGACGGCGAAGGCCCCGGTCCCGCACCGCGGGACCGGGGCCTTCGTGACGTGCGGGCGACTGTGCGTACCGCTCCCGCCGCCGTGCCGTGCCGTCAGCCGCCGGACAGGGGCCGGGCGGCCGGGGCGGCGGTGCCGCGCGGCAGGCGGTCGGAGTGCGGCGGGCGGCGGCTGCCCACCGGGGTCACCGGGGTGCGCTCCGAGCGGGCCGTGTGCGGGCCCGGCGCGAGGTGGATCGGGGCTCTCTGCGCGCGGACCGAGGCGACCGGTTCGCGCTCCGGCTCCGGGGCCGGCGACTCCTCCGCGGGCGCGGTGCGCGGCTTGAGGACCACCGGAGTGACCGGGACGGGCGCGGGCGCCAGGCCGCCGCGGCGGCTGCGCCAGCGGTCGCGCAGGTCGAACAGCGCGGACTCGGCGCGGGCGATGAACGGCTCGCACCACGGCAGCGCCAGCAGGATCAGCAGTCCGGCGGCCCACCCCAGCAACACGTCGCTCAGCCAGTGCGTACCGAGGTAGACGGTGGACATGCCGACCCCGAGCGAGGTGACCGCCGAGGCCGCGGACAGCCAGCGGCGGGCTCTCGGGGTGGAGGCCAGATACGCCAGAATTCCCCAGGTGACCACCGCGTTGGCGGTGTGGCCACTGGGAAATATATCGCCGCCCAGGCCCATCTCGTTCGAGCCGATCATGGTCGCGTAGTGCGGTCCGAGACGTCCCATGCCGAGCTTGGCGGCACCGACCGTGATGTTGAGCAGCAGCAGGGAGGCACCGAGCGTGAGCAGCGGGCGCAGGGTGTGCTGCCGCCAGGAGCGCCAGCCCAGCCAGGCCGCGACCATCACCGCGGTCGGGCCGCGCTGGCCGAGGACCACGTAGTAGTCGACGAACCAGTGGATCTCCGACCACTGCTGGTACGGCCGGAAGAACATGACCTGCCAGTCGAGCCGGACCAGCCACGACGTGATCACGACGGCCCACACGATCGCCAGGTAGAAGGCGAGGGTCGCGGTGAACAACACGACCCGGTGCCGGCTCATCCTCGGCACATCAATGTGGGCCGGTCGTTCCGGCTCACGGTCCAGCCTGGCGAACACCCGGTCCAGACGGGTGAGGTTTCGTTCGGTACGCACCCAATGGACGTTACAGCGAGTGAGCTCTGTTCCCGGTCGAAACTGCGGCTTTGTGATGACGATGTGATGTGGGAAACCTCTCAGGAGGCCTCCGAATTCTAAGGATTCCGTAATCCTCGGCGGGTCTGTCCTTCAATTCCTTTGATCATGCCGGGTCGCCGTTTTATGCCGCTTATGAATTCGTTAACCAAAGCATGGGGTGGAATTATCCGGCTGCTCATCGGTCCGACCGAAATGATCAAGGAGGCCCGGAGCCGTTCAGCCAGAACGCGCCATACGCCGCCGAGAGCACCGCCACATCCGCCGTGACCAGCACCGATCGTCGGGTGGGCAGCCGCGCGAGGGCCCGGGCGAGCGGCAGCAGCACCGGGAAGGCCGGCATCAGCAGGCGCGGCTTGGAGCCGAAGTAGCTCGACGCGCAGAGCGCGAGCGCGAGGACGACCCCCGTGTAGACCAGCAGCGGAAGCGGCTGGCGCTGCCGGACGCCGGTCACGTAGAGCCACAGCAGCAGGCCGACCCCCACGACCAGACCCGCACCGGCCGCGGCGGACGGAAATGACGTGAACTTGTCGGCCACGAAGCGTGCGAACGCGTAGCCGCCGTCGAAGCCGTTGCGCCAGCCGGCCTGGACGTCCAGATAGCCGAGCGGGCCCCGGCCGGTGTGATGGCCGACCCACAGCACATAGGCGGCGGTACCGAGGGGGGCGAGGAGCATGCCGAGGGCGCGACGCCGGACGGACGCGCCCTCGGCGTGGTGGGGTGCGCCGGTGGTGCGGGGGGCGCGAGCTGGATCCGGCGCGCCGGTTGCCCGTGGAACGAGCCCGGCGCGGGCGGCGCCGGCCCCCTCGGGGGCGTGTCCGCCCTCGTGCGCGCCGGGTGGGTCGTACGCGCTACGGTCCCGCGCGCCCCCGCTCCGATCCCGCACGAACGAGACCGCCCCCGCCGTCCACACCGCGGCCACCACGGCCAGCCCCACCGGCCGGGTCAGCCCCGCCAGCGCGGCCAGCAGACCCGCGGTCACCCAGCGCCCGGTCAGCACCGCGTACAGCCCCCACGCGGCCAGCGCCGTGAACAGCGACTCGCTGTACGCCATCGACTGCACGACCCCGACCGGCAGCACGGCCCACAGCAGCACCCCGCAGACCCCCGCCCGCCGGCCGTAGACGAAGTCGGCGACCGCGAAGATCCCCCAGGCCGCGCCGAGCGAGGAGCACAGACCGACCGCCAGGCCCGCGCCGGCGTACGACAGGGGCGTGAGCGCGTGCAGCAGGCGCTCCAGCCAGGGCAGCAGCGGGAAGAACGCCAGATCGGAGTGGACGTCGCCGTTGGGCAGCCGCACCCGGTAGCCGTAGCCCAGCGAGGCGACCCGCGCGTACCACAGCGAGTCCCAGCGCGCCGTCAACAAGGTGTACGCGCTCTTGCCGCGCGCCGCGCTCCACCCGGTCAGCACAACCAGGCCCAGGGCGCGCACGGCGGCGTACCCGAGCAGGGCCGGCGCCGCCCGGCGCGGGCCCGGGGCGCACGGCGCCGCCGCGGGCGTCTCAAGATCGGTCACGGGCTCGATTATCGACCGGCCGCGGAACCGGAGTGTGCGCCGCGACGTCAGCGGATACAGGTGGCAGTGGTGTACGCCACACGGGTTCCGCAGCAAGTGTGAGAGGTCCGCCACGTGTCCGTGGAACGAACTCGCGTACGCTGACGAGTCACTCGCGTTCGTATGCGCAGGCCGGAGACCCCGCTCCTCTCCGGCCGTACGACGGGGAGTCCCCACCCCGCCGATCCGCCGCACGCGAGGGATCATCTGGGAGGTACGTAGATGTCCGGGACGACCACGGCTGCCGTACACAAGCACCGTCGGACGCCCGGGGCCGGTGCCGGTGCCAACCGCTGGGTCGTCCTCGTCGTCCTCTGTGTCAGCCTGCTGCTGGTCGCCCTCGACGCGACCGTGCTGCACGTCGCGGTACCCGCCGTCACCGAGGACCTCAAGCCCGGTGCCATGCAGCTGCTCTGGATCGTCGACGTCTATCCGCTGGTCTGCGCCTCGCTGCTGATCCTCTTCGGCACGCTGGGCGACCGCGTGGGCCGGCGGCGTGTGCTGCTCCTCGGCTACACCCTGTTCGGCGTCGCCTCCGCGGCTGCGGCCCTCGCGCCGAGCGCCGAGGCGCTGATCCTGGCCCGGGCGCTGCTCGGCGTCGGCGGCGCGATGATCATGCCGGCGACGCTGTCGATCCTCCGCCAGGTCTTCCCCGACCGCCGGGAGCGGGCGCTTGCCATCGGCATCTGGAGCGCGGTGGCCGCGGTCGGCGCGGCCGTCGGCCCGCTCCTCGGCGGCTTCCTCCTCGAACACTTCTGGTGGGGCTCGGTCTTCCTGGTCAACATCCCGCTGATGCTCGTCAGCCTCCCGGTCGGCCGGCTGCTCCTGCCCGAGTCGCGCGGCGACCGCGACGGCCCCTGGGACGTCGTCGGCGCGCTGATGGCGGCGGCCGGGCTGTTCGGCGTGATCTTCGCCGTGAAGCGGCTGGGCGGCGGCGAACCCGCGGGCAGCGTGCTCACGGTCGCGCCGCTGGTGCTCGGCGCGCTGCTGCTGATGCTCTTCGGGCGGCGGCAGCGGCGGCGGGCGTTCCCGCTGGTCGACCTGAGGATGTTCGCGCGGCCCGCGTTCAGTACGGCGGTGTGCTGCATCGTGCTGGCGATGCTCGCGCTGGTGGGGCTCGAACTGATCGCCGCGCAGTACCTGCAACTGGTCCTCGGCCTGTCCCCGCTGGAGACGGGGCTGCGACTGCTGCCGCTGACGCTGGCCGCGATGGCGGCGGGGCTGGCCGGGGCGCGGATGCTCCGGCGCTTCGGGCCGCGCCGGATGGTGTGCTTCGGGTTCTGCCTCACCGCGGCGGCGGTGCTGACGCTGACGGGGATGGGCGGGGTCGACAACGCGGGGCTGCTGCTGTTCGGGTTCCTGCTGCTGGGCTTCGGCCTGGAGACCACGCTCTTCGGCGCGTACGAGTCGATGCTGAGCGAGGCGCCGGCGGCGCAGGCCGGAGGGGCGGCGGCGATCGGCGAGACGTCGTACCAGCTGGGCGCCGGGATCGGGATCGCGCTGCTCGGCAGTGTGATGAACGCGGCGTACGCGCCCGGGCTGGACGGGGTGGCGGGGGTGCCGGAGTCGTCGTCGGCCGCGGCGGCGCATTCGCTGGGCGAGGCGTACGAGGTCGCCGGGCGGCTGGGCGGGGCGGCGGGGGCGGCGCTGCGCCGTGCGGCGCGGGACTCCTTCGTGCACGGTCTGCATGTCACGCTGCTGGTGAGTGCGGGGCTGCTGTTGCTGGGGGCGGTGATGGCGCTGCGGTTGCCGCGGGTCATGCAGTGCGAGGGGGTGCCGCTGGAGGTTCCGGCCCCCAGGGAACCGACCCGCTCCCGCGTCTCGGCCTGACCGCCCTCCTCACCCACCCACGCACCGCCCGTTCCGGATTCTCGGAAGCGGGCCGACAGGTGGGGGTGCTTCGCCGTCGGCGGGTGCGGGTCAGGACCTTCTCCCACGCGCGCGCCGTTCGTTCGGGGTGGTTGAGGGGTGGGGGGCGGGCGTGGGGCCGGATGTGGGGGAGTGCGCTTAGCCTGGGGTAACTAGCGGTGGTAGTTACAGGGAGGGTGCCATGTCCGTGTCCGGGAAGTTGCCTCCGTTCGATGCCGGTGATCCGCTCGGGATCGACGAGCTGCTGGAGCCGGAGGACCTCGCCGTGCGGGAGACCGTGCGCAGGTGGGCGGCGGACCGGGTGCTGCCGTATGTCGCCGAGTGGTACGAGAGCGGCGAGCTGCCGGGTGTCCGGGAACTCGCCAGGGAGCTCGGCTCGATCGGCGCGCTCGGGATGTCGCTCAGCGGGTACGGCTGCGCCGGTGCCTCCGCCGTGCAGTACGGCCTGGCCTGTCTGGAGCTGGAGGCCGCCGACTCGGGCATCCGCTCGCTCGTGTCGGTGCAGGGCTCGCTCGCGATGTACGCCGTCCACCGGTTCGGGAGCGAGGAGCAGAAGCAGCGCTGGCTGCCCGCCATGGCCGCCGGTGACGTCATCGGGTGCTTCGGGCTCACCGAGCCCGACCACGGCTCCGACCCGGCCGCCATGCGGACGTACGCCAAGCGCGACGCCGGCGGCGACTGGGTGCTCGGCGGACGCAAGATGTGGATCACCAACGGCTCGGTCGCGGGCGTCGCCGTCGTGTGGGCGCAGACCGACAACGGCATCCGCGGCTTCGTCGTCCCCACCGACACCCCCGGGTTCTCCGCGCCGGAGATCAAGCACAAGTGGTCGCTGCGCGCGAGCGTCACCAGCGAGCTGGTGATGGACGACGTACGGCTGCCCGCCGACGCCGTGCTGCCGGAGGTCACCGGGCTCAAGGGGCCGCTCAGCTGTCTGTCGCACGCCCGGTACGGGATCGTGTGGGGCGCCATGGGCGCCGCGCGCAGCTGCTTCGAGACCGCCCTCGACTACGCGAAGTCGCGGGAGCAGTTCGGTCGGCCCATCGGCGGCTTCCAGCTCACCCAGGCCAAACTCGCCGACATGGCGGTCGAACTGCACAAGGGGATCCTGCTCGCCCACCATCTGGGGCGGCGGATGGACGCCGGCCGCCTGCGTCCCGAGCAGGTCAGCTTCGGCAAGCTCAACAACGTACGGGAGGCGATCGAGATCTGCCGTACGGCGCGGACGATCCTGGGGGCGAACGGGATCTCGCTGGAGTATCCCGTGATGCGGCACGCGACCAACCTCGAGTCGGTGCTCACCTACGAGGGCACCGTCGAGATGCACCAGCTCGTGCTGGGCAAGGCGCTCACCGGACTCGACGCCTTCCGGTGACACCCTGCGCGGGGCAGGGCCGGTGAGCGGCCCTGCCTCAGCTCTGGTTGAAGAACCCGTCCTCCCGGCGCCGGGCCGGTTCACCGTTGATGATCTCGGTGTTGGCGGGGGTCAGCAGGAAGACACGGTTGGACACGCGCTCGATGGAGCCGCGCAGGCCGAAGATCAGGCCGGCCGCGAAGTCGACGACCCGCTTGGCGTCGCCGGACTCCATGGCCGTGAGGTTCACGATGACCGGCACACCCTCGCGGAACAGCTCACCGATCGCGCGGGCGTCCCGGAAGCTGTCCGGGGTGACCGTGCCGATCCGGCGGCCCTTCTCCTCGGCGGTGTCCGAGGCCACCTTGACCCGAGGGTCGGTGACCCAGGCATCCCCGGGCTGCTCGGTCCCTTCGGAGTAGTCGTCGTCGTAGTAGCGCTCGTCATCGTTGTCGTCGACGAGGCCAAGCCAGGCACTCGCCTTGCGTACCGATCCCATGGACGCCTCCTCTCACAGCGGTCTTTCTTGCTTCCGCATCCCTATGGTCGTCCATGATGCGGATGGCGCGCCAAGTGGATAGACGCCGCGCGGGGGGTTTGTGACGGTACTGGTGCAGAGCGAATACGTCGAGAGCCCAGTCGTGCCAAGGGCCTTAGCTCACACGGCTGCTGACTGAGAGTGAAATATGATTGTTCCGGGCGTATGGGTGACGGGCAGTGCGTCCGGGTGAATGAGTTGGGGGGATTTCGGGCGTGTTCGGGATGGTCAGACCTTGTGCTCATCGGCTCGGTGAGCGGTTCAAGGACCAGTGGATGGCGCACTTGTGCGGGCTCTGCCTCGCGCTGCGCGGCGACCACGGTCAGCTCGCGCGGATCGTGACGAACTATGACGGGCTTCTCATATCGGTTCTGACGGAGGCTCAGGCGCGGCGGCCCGGGGCGGGGCGGCGCACTGCGGGGCCGTGCCCCCTGCGCGGGATGCGGACCGCGTCCGTCGCGCAGGGCGAGGGCGCACGGCTCGCCGCCGCCGTCTCCCTGGTGCTCGCCGCCGCCAAGGTGCGTGACCATGTCGCCGACGGGGACGGCCTGCTGGCGCGCGGGCCGGTCGCGACGGCCGCCCGCCGGGTCGCCACCGGCTGGGGGCGGGCGGGCGCCCGCGGCGGCGCGGCGGTCGGGTTCGACACCGGGATCCTCGTGGACGCCGTCGACCGGCAGTTCGGCATCGAGGCCATCGCCGGGCCGGGGACGCCCCTGCTGACGGTCACCGAACCGACCGAGACCGCCACCGCGGCCGCCTTCGCGCACACCGCAGTGCTGGCCGGACGGCCGGACAACGCCGTACCGCTCGCCGAGGCGGGGCGGCTCTTCGGCCGGCTCGCGCATCTCCTGGACGCCGTGGAGGACAGGGCGGCCGACGCCGCGGCGGGCGCCTGGAACCCGCTCGACGCCACCGGGACCGCCACGGCCGAGGCCCGCCGGCTCGCCGACGACGCGCTGCACGGCATCCGGCTGGCCCTGCGGGACACGGAGTTCACCGACGGCGGGCTGGCCCATCTGCTGCTCGTGCACGAACTGGGGCGCTCGGTGGACCGCGCGTTCGGGACCTCGCCGGCCTGCTCGGCCCATCTGCCGGGACCGCAGGCCCCGCCGGAGAAACGGGGTTTGTTGGCGGGGTGCGGGATGTTCGCGCTGCTGTGCTGCGGCTGCCGGATGTGCTGTGCGCAGGAGTACGAGGGCCCCTGGTCGCGGAAGCGGCGCGAGGGCTGCTGCCAGAACTGCGACTGCGACTGCGACTGCCCGTGCGACGGCTGCGACGGGTGCGACGGCTGCGACTGCTGCTGTCCGTGCGACGGCTGCTGAACCGGCGGCCGTCGTACCGACGACCGGCGGGCCTGCGGTCGCGTCAACACGGGGCGGGTGGTGCCCGTATACGGGGTGACGGTGGTGAGGAGGTTCACCTCGGGGTTCTCCCGGATCGTGTTTCCGGGACGTAAAACAAAAACATGATCGGGTGACCGCTGCCCCGTGAGGTTCGTTGGCCGGGGCGCAGAACCATTTCTGCCTCGGTTCTGCGCATCCACCGAACCGCCTCCTGATTAAGGCACTTCCGTGCAAGCAGCCACCATTCGAACTAGGCTCCTGAGGATCCTGGTCCTCGCCCTCGCCGTCCTGCTGACGCTGCTGGGCGTCGCGGCGGTCGAGCAGGTCTCGGCCTACAGCAACGCCTCCGCCACCGCGGACAACGCCCGCCTGGAGATCACCCTCCAGGGCCTCATCCACGAACTCCAGAAGGAACGCGGCCTCACCACCGGATACGTCGGCGGCGTCGCGGAGTTCGGCGGCAAGCTGCCCGCACAGCGCAAGGCCACCGACACCGCCAGGGACCTGCTGGACAAGGCCCTCCAGGGGCGCGGCGACCCGGCCGCCGACTCGGTGCGCGAGTCCCTCGGGCGGCTCGACGGGCTCGCCGGGATCCGCAAGCACGCCGACGACCGCACCGGAGTGGTGAAGGACACCTTCGACTACTTCACCACCACCATCACCGTCCTGGACCGGCTCGACCTCGGCCTGAGCGACGTCCACGACGGCACCCTGCGCGACGCCTACCAGGCGCTCCAGGTCCTCGGCAACGCCAAGGAGTTCACCGGTGAGGAGCGGGCCATCGTGCTCGGCTCGGTGCGCGCCGGGAAGTTCCAGGGCGACGACTACAGCCGCTTCATGGAGATCAGGGCCGGCCGCCTCGCCGCCCTGGACGCCTTCCCCCGCTCGGCCACCGACACCCAGCAGCGCCGCCTGGACGCGGCCCTGACCACCTCGGACGCGGAACGCGCGCTGGCGTACGAGGACACCGCGGTCAAGGGCAGCGGCCGGCTCAAGTGGAGCGACATCCCGCCCATGCGGTGGTGGGACGCGATGACCGCCACCATCAACGGGCTGCGCGACGTGCAGGTCTCGCTCGGCGCCGACGTCGAGAACCGCGCCGCGGCCCTGGAGGACACCGCCCGGCGCGACCTGCTCCTCTTCCTGCTGCTCGCCCTCGGCACCGTCGCCGCGCTCGGCGCGCTCGCCCTGGACTGTGTACGGTCCGTCTCCGCGCCGCTCGCCGAACTGGCCCGGCAGGCCAGGGAGACGGCCGGGACACGGCTGCCCGAGGCCGTCGCCGCCGTCCAGGACGGCACCGCGGGCCGCAGCCCCGCCCCGCCCGCCCCGCTCGCCGTCCCCGGCCGGGCGGGCGCCGAGGTCAAGGAGGTCGCCGAGGCCTTCGACCGGGTGCAGCGCGCCGCCTTCGACCTCGCCACCGAGCAGGCCGTGCTGCGCCGCAACGCCACCGACTCGCTGGTCAGCCTCGGCCGCCGCAACCAGAACCTGGTGCGCCGCCAGATCGGCTTCATCAACAGGCTGGAGCACGAGGACGCCGACCCCGCGACCCTCGCCAACCTCTTCGAACTGGACCACCTCGCCACCCGTATGCGCCGCAACGCCGAGAGCCTCCTCGTCCTCGCCGGGGAGTCCAGCCCCCGCCCCTGGTCCACCCCGCTGACCATCACGGACGTCCTGCGCGCCTCGCTCGCCGAGGTCGAGGAGTACCGCCGGGTGACCCTGCGCCGGGTCGAGCCCGTCCACCTCAGCGGCTCGGTCGTCGTCGAGATCGCCCACCTCCTCGCCGAGCTGATCGAGAACGCGCTCAGCTTCTCGCCGCCTGACTCGGACGTGGAGATCGAGGGCTGCCGCACCAGCGCCGGCTACCTGGTCGCCATCGTCGACCACGGCCTCGGCATGGACGCCCAGGCGATCGCCGAGGCCAACGTACGGCTCTCCGGCACCGCCAGCTTCATGGCCGAACCCACCCGGTTCCTCGGCCACTTCGTGGTCGGCGCGCTCGCCCGCAAGTGCGGGATCGAGGTGCGGCTGGGCGAGGCGCCGGCCGCCGGTGTGGTGGCCCGGGTGCTGATCCCCGTCAGCCTGCTCACGGAGCCGACGGCGACCCCCCCAGCAGGCCGCCGCGGCCACCAGGGCCACCGCGACCGCCGCCGGGCCGGCCGCCGTACCGGCACCGCGCAAGGAGCCCGACACGGCTCAGCTCGCCGCCGTCACCGCCGGGCCGGCCCGGTCCGGGCAACCGCAGAAGAAGGGGACCTCGGCCGCCCGCACCCGCAACGGGCTCGTCAAGCGCCCCCAGCGCAGCGCGATCGCGGAGGCCGTCAGCGAGACCGGCCGGCCCGGCCGGCCCGCGCCCGAGGAGCCCACGCCCCAGCGCAGCCCCGAGGAGATCTCCGGGATGCTGTCCACGCTGCGCAGCGCGCACATGCGGGGCGGGATCAGCGTGGAGAAGGAGAAGCGGGAGAAGAAGGCGGACCACGAGGGTGACGTGAAGGGAAAGGGTGACGCCAAGTGACCACGGTCGAGACCCCCAGCGACTCGCGGACCTTCAACTGGCTGCTCGCGAACTTCGTCAAGTCCACCGACGGGGTACGGGACGCCGTGGCCGTCTCCTCGGACGGACTGCTCATCGCCGTGTCGGACGGGCTCGGGCGCACCGAGGCCGACCATCTCGCGGCGATCGTGTCCGGCCTGTCGTCGCTCGCCCGCAGCGCGTCCAAGCGGTACGGCTTCGACGGGGTCAAGCTCATCATGATCGAGATGGGGCGCGGCTTCCTGCTGGTCTCCGCGATCCGGGACGGCAGCTGCCTCGGCGTCCTCGCCGACTCCAGCGGCGAACTCGGCCTCGTCGGCTACGAGATGGCGGTGCTCGCCGAACGGGCCGGGGACCTGCTGACGCCGGCGCTCATCGCCGATCTGCGGCAGGCGTTGCCACGATGAGTGCGCAGGAGCCCAACGGCCCCGCCGGCCCCGCCGGACCCGCCGACTCCGCCGACGACACGTCCTTCGTGCGGCCGTTCATCATCACCGGCGGGCGGGCCGAGCCGCTCCAGGCGGATCTGCGGCTGGAGACCCTGGTCGTGGCCGTCGGCACGCCGGACGATTCGCTCGCGTTCGAACGGCGGCACATCGTGGCGGTGTGCGCACAGCCGACGACGGTCGCCGAGGTGGCGCACCGGGTCGGCGTCCCCCTCGGAGTCGCCAAGGTGCTGATCTCCGATCTCGTCGTCGCCGGACAGCTCGCCTGCCGGCAACCCGCGGAGCTTCCGCTCCAGACGCTCGAAAGGATCAGGGACCATGTCCGGGCGCTCTGACAAGATCGTGCCGCTCGCCGTGAAGATCGTGGTGAGCGGAGGGCTCGGGGTCGGCAAGACGACGTTCATCGGAGCGATCTCGGAGATCGAACCGCTGGACACGGAGGCCGCGATCACCCAGGTGTCGGTGGGCGTGGACTCGCTCGCCGGGGTCGAGTCCAAGACGACGACCACCGTGGCCCTCGACTTCGGGCGGATCACGCTGGATCCGTCCATCGCGCTGTACCTGTTCGGGACGCCCGGACAGGACCGCTTCTCGTTCCTGTGGGACGACCTGGTGGAGGGCGCGCTCGGCACGGTGGTCCTCGCGGACACCCGCCGGATCGAGGAGTGCTTCCCCGCGGTCGACTACTTCGAGGCGCACGGTGCGCCCTTCGTCCTCGCCGTGAACCGCTTCGACGGCGCCGAGCGGTTCGAACTGGAGGAGGTACGGGAGGCGTTGGGGCTCGGGACCGACGTTCCGGTGCTGGAGTGCGACGCACGCGAGCGCGGGTCGGTGCGGGACGTGCTGGGCGCGCTGATGGACCGGGTGATCGGGGTGAGGTCCGGGCCGAGGAAGCGGGCGATGGCCGTGCGCTAGGTGCCGTGGGGGCGCGGGTCGTGCGGCGAGTGCCGGGGCGTGTGCGGTTGCTCGCGCAGTTCCCCGCGCCCCTCGGGGCGCGTGAATCCGGCGTCTGTTCTCGGGTGCGGGGCGCGAGGGGAGGGGTGCGCGTGTGAAGGCGAAGGGTGGAGCGCGAGGAAGAACGCGAAGAGCCCCCGCCGTCGGCGGGGCGCGCAGTGGGTCAGCTCAACAGGAACAGGACCACACGCGACCGAAGTCGATGTGGGAGCGGGTGACCAGCCACTGCTGCGGATGCATGGGCCAAGTGGAACAGGTCTCCGGTTTTCCGTCAACCGAGGTGAGACGCATCGCTCACACTCTGGACAGCCTTGACAGTGAGGGGAAAAGGCGCCGTAGAGTCGACGGACGGCCCTGCTGAGGGGCTCGGCCGTAGGAGCGCCGCTTCGGTGCTCCGTGTGAAGGCACTCCGCACGCGGTACCGCGTGCGCGTCCACCGTGCCCGACTCTTCCGTCACGGAGCCTTCACATGTCTTCCGACTTCCCTGCCGCAGCACCCGCCACCCCCGGCGCCGGTACGACGGGGGCCGCCCGATGAGACGGCCCAGTCTGGTGATCGTGGGGGCCGGGCCGCGGGGGACCGGTCTCCTGGAACGGATCACCGCCAACGCGCCCGAGCTGTACGCCGGTTCGGGCCTCGACATCCATCTGGTCGACCCGCATCCGCCGGGCGCCGGGCGGATATGGAGAGCCGCCCAGTCGCCGCTGCTGTGGATGAACTCGCACGCCGAGGACGTCACCATGTTCACGGACGAGACCGTGAACATGACGGGCCCGGTCCGGGAGGGCCCCACCCTGCACGAGTGGGCGGGCCTGGACGGCCGTACCTTCGCCGACCGGCAGATCCAGGGCCGCTACCTGCGCCATGTCTACGACACCGCCGTCGCCGGCCTGCCGGACGGCGTCGCCGTCCACCACCACCCGCGCCGCGCCCTGCGGGTCGACGGGCCGCGCGAGGGGCGCCAGCAGGTCTGGCTGGAGGGCCGGCCGCGCCCGCTCCTCGCCGACCTCGTCGTGCTCGCCCTCGGTCACCTGGACGCCGAACTCGATCCGGAACAAGCCGAGTTGGCGGCCCATGCCGACGAGCACGGCCTGGTCCACCTGCCGCCCGACTTCACCGCCGACAGCGACCTGTCCGCACTGCGGCCCGGCGAACCGGTGCTCGTCCGGGGCTTCGGACTCGCCTTCGTCGACCTGATGGTCCTCCTCACCGAGGGCCGCGGCGGACGGTACGACGGCGACGCGTACGTGCCCTCGGGACGGGAGCCGGTGCTGTACGTCGGATCGCGGCGCGGAGTGCCGTACCACTCGAAGATCGGGTACGACTGGACCGGCGACCGGCCGCCGCTGCCGCGCTTCTTCGGGCCCGCCGAGGTCGACGAACTCCTCGCCCGGCCGGACGGGTTCGACTTCCGGTGTGACATATGGCCGCTGGTGGCGAAGGAGCTGGGATTCGCGCACTACCACCGGCTGTTCACCGTCCATCCCGAGCGGACGACGGCCGCCTGGCCGGACTTCGAGGAGAAGTACGCGGCGGCCGAGGGCGACGCCGAGGTGGCGGCGCTGGTGGCGGCCGCCGTACCGGACCCCGCCGACCGGCTCGACCTCACGGCGCTGGACCGTCCGCTGGAGGGGGTGCGGTACGGATCGCACGAGGAGTTCCAGGACGGGCTGCGCGCCTACGTGGAGGCGGACCTGACCCGCCGTCACGACCAGGACCACAGCCCCGACCTCGCGGTGTTCCTCGGACTGCTCTCCGTGTACGGGCAGTTGGTGCGGCTGGGCGGCATCGGGTCCTGGTGGCACGGGTTCTTCAGCTACCTGGCCTCCGGCCCGCCCGGACCCCGGCTGCGGCAGATGCTCGCGCTGTCCCGGGCGGGCGTGCTGAGGTTCGTCGGCGCCGGGATGAACGTGGCGGCCGAGGACGGGGTCTTCCGGGCGTCGGCCGACACCGTGCCGGGGTTCTCCGTCCGGGCACGGGCGCTGGTCGAGGCGCGGCTGCCCGAACCGACCCTCGGGCGCGCCCTGGACCCGCTGCTGCGTGAACTGCACGCCGACGGGGCCGCCGAGACGCCCGACGGGCTGCTCCGGGTGGATCCCGCCGACGGGCGGATCCTCGACCCGGCCGGGCGGCCCCATCCCCGGCGGTTCGCGCTCGGGCCGTTCACGGACGGCCGTACGCCCGGCGCGTTCACCCGGCCGCGCACCGGAGGGCCGGCGTTCCGGCAGAACGACGCCACGGCGCGGACGGTGCTGGCCTTCCTGCGCGACCTGGCGGGCCGGGCCGCCGCGTAGCCCGCCGGGCCGGCCGCGCCGCGGCGGTCCGGGCGAAGTGCGTGTCCTACAAGGGGAGGTTCGTGTGATGACCGGCTCGTACGGCCGGGGGCTGCTGCATCTGGCCGCTGCCGTGGATCAGGTCGGGGTGTCCGACGCGGAGGCGTATGTCGAACTGGTGCGGCTGGCCGAGAGCGGCGGACTGGACTTCGTGACGCTCGACGGCCGGTTCGGGGAGGCGGGGCCCGACGCGCTCGCCGTGCTGGCGCGGGTCGCCGGGGACACCCGGCGGATCGGTCTGGTGCCCGCGATGACCTCGGTGCACCCGCACCCGGGCGTCGCCCCCGACCGGTGCGGCTGGTGGAGCGACGCGCCGGAGCCCTCGCCGGGGCCGGCGGTCCGGGTGGCCGACGCCACCGAGGGGCCCGCCCGGCGGACCGCCGCCCGGTACGCCGACGTCGCTCTGGTGCGGGCCGCGAGCTCCGCGCAGGCCGCCGTCGTACGGGACGAACTGCTGGCGGAGGCCGTGGCGTTCGGGCGGGAGCCGGACGCGTTGCGGGTGCTGGTCAGTCTGGTGGTGGACCTCGGGGACGGGGAGCGCGCGGCCGAGCCGGGGCACGGCGGCGGCGGGCCCCGGCAGACGCTGCGGGGGCCGCTGTACCGGGGCGGTCCGGTGGATCTGGCGGAGCTGATCGCCGGCTGGCACGGCGAGGGGGCCGCCGACGGCTTCCACCTCGTCCCCGCCGAGCCGCGCCGTGATCTGGAGCGACTGGTCAACGGGACCGTGGCACTGCTCCAGCACCGCGGCCTGTTCCGCACCTTCTACCCGGGCGGCACCCTGCGCGAACACCTGGGTCTGGCCCGGCCCGCAGGCCAGTTCGCGGCGCCGTGAAACACCCACCGAGCACCCGGGTCAGACCCGAGGAGAAGTGCGACGCGGCTGGGCGGCCACGGTTCGGGGACCGACCGGAAGGACGGCTTCCGGCCACCCCCGGGGGCCGGGTGCCCGACGGCGCGGGGGCGCCTGGGGCGTAGGCCGACGGGCGGTTGCGGGCGACTGCCGCCGTACGCTTTCGCGGACCGCTTCAACTGCCCCTTCCCGCCGCCCGGGAACAGGCCGGACCACGCGGCCGGGGCGGGGGAGCGCCGGCCGGCCCGAGGGGCCCGACCGCGCCAGGATCGCACAAACTCGCCACAGTTCACACACAGTCGCACGGCCGAAAGGCGCCCTTGCGGCTACCTGTCGTTCGCCCGAATACTCCCCCACAGCGCTTGTCAGGGGCATTGCGTGTCCGGAATCCGGGCGCCACCCCCTGGCTGCGCCTCACGGGCCCCGACCCCACGCGGGCCCCCGACTTCCCCTGGGAGGGAACGACAAGTGAGGATCAAGCGCACGACCCCCCGCAGCGGTATCACGAGACGGACCCGGCTGATCGCCGTGGGCACCGGCTTCCTGGCCGCGGCAGCGTTCGCCGTCCCCACCGCGAGCGCGAGCAACGCGCACACCTTCAGCGCGACCCAGTTGAAGGCTGTGAACAGCTCCGTTCTGAAGGCGGACATCCCCGGCACCGCCTGGGCCGTCGACAGCAAGACCAACCGCGTCGTGGTCACCGTCGACTCGACGGTCTCCAAGGCCGAGATCGCCAAGATCAAGCGGCAGGCGGGCGCCGACGCCGAGGCGCTCACCATCAAGCACACCTCCGGCACGTTCAACAAGCTGATCGCCGGCGGCGACGCCATCTACGGCGGCTCCTACCGCTGCTCGCTCGGCTTCAACGTGGTCAGCGGCAGCACCTACTACTTCCTCACCGCGGGCCACTGCGGCGAGGTGGCCTCGACCTGGTACTCCAACTCGGGCCACACGACCACGCTGGGCACGAACGTCGGCTACAGCTTCCCGACCAACGACTACGCGCTGGTCAAGTACACCAACAGCTCGATCACCAAGTCCGGCACCGCGGGCAACACGGACATCACCAGCTCCGGCACACCCAGTGTCGGCGCCACGGTCTACCGTGACGGCTCGACCACCGGCATCCACAGCGGCACCGTCACCGCGCTCAACGCCACCGTCAACTACGGCAGCGGGGAGATCGTCTACGGCCTGATCCAGACCACGGTCTGCGCCGAGAGCGGTGACTCCGGCGGTCCGCTGTACTCCTCCGGCGGTGTCGCCTACGGTCTGACCTCCGGCGGCAGCGGCGACTGCACCTCCGGTGGCACGACCTTCTTCCAGCCGGTCGTGGAGGCCCTGAGCGCCTACGGCGTCAGCGTCTACTAGGGACCCCGGCCGCACTCGGGCGGGCCCCCGTACGCAACTCGCGTACGGGGGCTCGCCCTTGTACGGACGCGGGGTTACCGTCGAAGGACATCCGAAGTCACCCCTTGGGGGTCGGCATGGTCGAGGCGCTGGTGGCGGCCGGAGCCGCTCTCGTGTCCGTCGGGGCGGTCTACGCGCTGGCCGCGGCACGGGTCGTCAGACAGTACGAGCGAGGTGTGGTGTTCCGCCTCGGCCGGCTGCGACCGGCGGTGCGCGGACCGGGGTTCACCATGGTCGTGCCGTTCGTGGACCGGCTGCAGAAGGTCAACATGCAGATCGTCACGATGCCCGTGCCCGCGCAGGAGGGCATCACCCGGGACAACGTGACCGTGCGGGTCGACGCCGTCGTCTACTTCAGGGTGACCGCGCCCGCCGAGGCGGTGGTCCGGGTCGAGGACTACCGGTTCGCGGTCTCGCAGATGGCGCAGACCTCGCTGCGGTCCATCATCGGCAAGAGCGAGCTGGACGACCTGCTTTCGAACCGCGAGAAGCTCAACCAGGGGCTGGAGCTGATGATCGACAGTCCGGCCGTGGAGTGGGGCGTCACCATCGACCGCGTCGACATCAAGGACGTCTCGCTGCCCGAGACCATGAAGCGCTCCATGGCCCGGCAGGCCGAGGCCGACCGGGAGCGCCGGGCCCGGGTCATCAACGCCGACGCCGAACTCCAGGCCTCCAAGAAGCTCGCGGAGGCCGCCAAGGAGATGTCGGAGCAGCCCGCCGCGCTGCAACTGCGGCTGTTGCAGACGGTGGTGGCGGTCGCCGCGGAGAAGAACTCGACCCTGGTGCTGCCGTTCCCGGTGGAGCTCCTCAGGTTCCTGGAGCGGGCCCAGCAGCAACTGCCCCCGACGGCAGGGACCGATGGGGCCGGCGGGTCGGCAGGGACCGACTCCGGCCAGGGGTAGTCGCCACCGTCCGCCTCCCGCCACTCGCACGTGGTGTTTGCGGTGCGAATCCTCCGAGGGCGCCGCGAACGGCCCGGCGCAGGGGGCGCGCGGCAGCCGCGTACGCGCGTCCCGAAGTCGACCTTGTGTGCTCCCTGCGCGTCTCGGAATAGTGGGCGCCCGTCAACCGGCCTTCCGGCTCCCGAGATCCCCACAGTCCCGCGGGCCCCCACAGGAGGACAAGAGTTGAAGCACCGACGCATACCCCGGCGCCGGGCGGTGCTCGCGGGGGCGGGCGCCGTCGCGCTCGTCGTCGCCGGAGTGACCTTCCAGAGTGCGAACGCGAGCGAGCCCGCCGGGGCCGCCGCACCCCGGACCCTGTCCGCCCCGGCGGCCGGAAAGCTCGCCTCGACGCTCGTCGCCGGCCTCGGCGCCGACGCGGCGGGCGCGTACTACGACACCCGGTCGGGGAACCTCGTCGTCAACGTGGTCGACGACGCCTCCGCCAGGGCCGTCGAGGCGGCCGGGGCCAGGGCGAGACTCGTCGCCAACTCCCTCGCCCAACTCGACGGCGCGCGCACCACGCTGAAGCGGGACGCCGCCGTCCCCGGCACCTCGTGGTCGACCGACCCGGTCGGCGACAAGATCGTGGTCACCGCCGACAGAACCGTCACCGGGGCGGGGCTCGCCAGACTCGCCAAGGTCGTCGACGGGCTCGGCGGGAAGGCCGAACTGCGGCACTCGAAGGGAGAGTTCAAGACCTTCATCGCGGGCGGCGACGCCATCGGCGGCTCGGGCGGGCGCTGTTCGCTCGGCTTCAACGTGGTCAAGGACGGCGAGCCGTACTTCCTGACCGCCGGCCACTGCACCGCTGCCATCTCCACCTGGTCGGACTCCTCCGGTGCGGTGATCGGCCGCAACGCCCGGTCCAGTTTCCCGGGCGACGACTTCGGGCTCGTCAGGTACAGCTCCGGCGTCCCCCGCCCGAGCGAGGTCGACCTCTACGACGGCTCCACCCGGGAGATCACGGGCGCGGCCGAGGCCACCGTGGGCATGAAGGTCACCCGCAGCGGCTCCACCACCCACGTCCACGACGGCACGGTCACCGGTCTCGACGCCACCGTGAACTACTCCGAGGGCACGGTGAGCGGGCTCATCCAGACCGACGTGTGCGCCGAGCCGGGCGACAGCGGCGGCTCGCTCTTCTCGGGCGGCGAGGCGATCGGCCTCACCTCCGGCGGCAGCGGCGACTGCGCCTCCGGCGGCGAGACGTTCTTCCAGCCGGTGACGGAGGCGCTGTCGGCCACGGGCACCCGGATCGGCTGACACCCCGAGGCGCCCCCGCCGCCTTCCGGCGCGGGCGTGCCCCGCCGCCCCCGCCGTCTCTCGCCGTCCCCGCCGTCCCTCGTCATCCCCGTCGTCCCTCGTCATCCCCGTCGCCCTCGCCGCCCCTCGCGATCCGTGCCCCGAGGCCTGGGCTTCGGGTGTTTGCGCAGGTGGGAGGTGCTCCGGTGGTTGTCGTACGCATGTTCGAAAATGGAGGTATGGTGGGGGTGAGGAAGTTGGGAACTGATGTTCGATAACTCTGTTCGGGCAGCCCCGCGGGGCTCATGAGTGCGGGAGGTGCGGATGCCGGGCTTCACGCATCTGCACACCGTCTCCGGCTACTCCCTGCGCTACGGCGCCTCGCACCCGGAGCGGCTCGCCGAGCGCGCCTTTGAGCGGGGCATGGACGCCCTCGCCCTCACGGACCGCGACACCCTGGCCGGCACCGTCCGCTTCGCCAAGGCCGCCGCCGGTGCCGGGGTCCGCCCCCTCTTCGGGGTGAACCTCGCGGCGGCCCCGGTGGAGGCGGCGCGACGCGAGAAGCGCCGTGTCCCGGTCCGCGGCGGCGCCTTCGTCGACGAGTCGACACCCCGGGTCACCTACCTCGCCCGCGACGGCGCCCGGGGCTGGGCCGACCTGTGCCGGCTGGTCACCGCCGCCCACCGGGCGGCGGGCCCGCCGCTGCTGTCCTGGCCCGACAACCACGGCGACGGCCTGACCGTGCTGCTCGGCCCCGCCTCCGACGTCGGCCGCGCCCTGGCCGCGGGCCGCCCCGACCGCGCCGCGAGACTCCTCGCCCCCTGGCGCGAGGTCTACGGCGACGCCCTGCGTCTGGAAGCCGTCTGGCACGGCCGCACGGGTACGGGGTCCGGCTCCCTGCGGCTCGCCGCCCGCACCGTCGGCTTCGCCGCCGAACAGCGGGTCCGCCCGGTGCTCAGCAACGCCGTCCGGTACGCCGACCCCGGCCAGGGCCCGGTCGCCGACGTGCTGGACGCGGCCCGCCGCCTGGTCCCGATCGACCCCGCGAAGGAACTCGACTCGGGGGAGGCCTGGCTCAAGGACGCGG
Organism: Streptomyces sp. NPDC104367; assembly: GCF_055583825.1. NCBI lineage: Bacteria > Bacillati > Actinomycetota > Actinomycetes > Kitasatosporales > Streptomycetaceae > Streptomyces > Streptomyces sp. NPDC104367. Next base: position 61,964 of record NZ_JBVJND010000006.1, read on the forward strand.
CCGCCATGCTCCGGGCGGCCGAGCGGATCGTGGAGGCCGCGGGCTACCGGCGCGACACCGCCCACCGGCTGCTGGAGCGGACCCGGGCGACGGCCGCCGAGTGCCTGGTCGACCCCGAGGACGACCTCGGCATCGGCACCGTCCACTTCCCCGAACCGCACCTCGTCGGCGCCGGCCGCCGCACCGCCCAGCGGGCGCTGGCCTCGCGGGCGGCGGCCGGGATGGTGCTGCGCGGCCACGCCGGGAAGCGCGCGTACTGGGAGCGGATGCACCGCGAGCTGGACATCATCGCCCACCACGGCTTCGCCTCCTACTTCCTGACGGTCGCTCAGGTGGTGGACGACGTCAGGGAGATGGGTATCCGGGTGGCGGCGCGCGGCTCCGGCGCGGGCTCGCTGGTCAACCACCTCCTCGGCATCGCGAACGCCGACCCCGTCGAGCACGGGCTGCTGATGGAGCGCTTCCTGTCCAAGGAGCGGGTCGTGCTGCCCGACATCGACATCGACGTGGAGTCCGCGCGCCGCCTGGAGGTCTACCGGGCGATCATCGGCCGGTTCGGCGAGGAACGGGTCGCGACCGTCTCCATGCCGGAGACCTACCGGGTCCGGCACGCCGTCCGCGACGTGGGCGCGGCCCTGTCCATGGACCCGGCCGACATCGACCGCATCGCCAAGTCCTTCCCGCACATCCGGGCCCGGGACGCCCGCGCGGCCCTGGCGGAACTGCCCGAACTCCGCGAACTGGCGGGGGAGTCCCGGCGCGAAGGGAAGAGGTACGGCCGGCTCTGGGAACTGGTCGAGCAACTGGACGCCCTCCCGCGCGGCACCGCCATGCACCCGTGCGGGGTGCTGCTCTCCGACGCCTCCCTGCTCTCCCGTACGCCGGTCGTGCCGACCAGCGGCGAAGGGCTGCCCATGTCGCAGTTCGACAAGGAGGACGTGGAGGACCTCGGGCTGCTCAAGCTGGACGTGCTCGGGGTGCGGATGCAGTCGGCGATGGCGCACGCGGTCGCCGAGGTGGAGCGGGCCACGGGCACCAGGGTCGACCTGGACTCCGTACCGCCGGGCGATCCGTCGACGTACCGGCTCATCCGGTCCGCCGAGACGCTGGGCTGCTTCCAGATCGAGTCGCCGGGCCAGCGGGACCTGGTGGGGCGGTTGCAGCCGGCCACCTTCCACGACCTCGTCGTCGACATCTCGCTGTTCCGGCCGGGGCCGGTCGCCGCCGACATGGTGCGGCCGTTCATCGAGGCGCGGCACGGGCGCGCGCCCGTCAGGTACCCCCATCCCGACCTGGCGGAACCGCTGAAGGGGACGTACGGGGTCGTCGTCTTCCACGAGCAGGTCATCGACATCGTCGCCGTCATGACCGGCTGCGGACGGGGCGAGGCGGACCGGGTGCGGCGCGGGCTGTCCGACCCGGAGTCGCAGGGGCGGATCAGGGTGTGGTTCGCGCAGCACGCGGCGGCCCGCGGCTATGACGCGGAAACCATCGGGCGGACCTGGGAGATCGTCGAGGCCTTCGGTTCGTACGGCTTCTGCAAGGCGCACGCGGTGGCGTTCGCCGTGCCCACCTACCAGTCGGCGTGGCTGAAGGCGCACCACCCGGCCGCCTTCTACGCCGGGCTGCTCACCCACGACCCCGGGATGTATCCGAAGCGGCTGCTGCTGGCGGACGCGCGGCGGCGCGGGGTGCCGATCCTGCCGCTGGACGTGAACCGGTCGGCGGTCGCCCATCGGATCGAACTGGTGTCTGATTCAGGGGTCTGGGGGCTGCGGCTGGCCCTCTCCGACGTGCACGGCATCAGCGAGGCCGAGGCGGCGCGGATCGCGGACGGGCAGCCGTACGCCTCGCTGCTCGACTTCTGGGAGCGGGCCCGGCCGAGCCGCCCATTGGCCGGACGCCTCGCGCAGGTCGGCGCGTTGGACGCGTTCGGCGCCAACCGCCGTGATCTGCAACTGCACCTGGCCGAGCTGCACCGGGGTGCCCGGGGCGCGGGCGGCGGCCAACTTCCCCTGGCGGGCGGCCGGAAGACGGCGCCGGCCGGACTCCCCGACCTGTCCTCCGCGGAGAGGCTGAGCGCCGAGCTCGGCGTGCTGTCGATGGACGCCTCCCGCAACCTGATGGACGACCACCAGGTGTTCCTCAAGGAGCTGGGCGTGGTGTCGGCGCGGCGGCTGCGCGAGACCCGGCACGGGGAGACGGTGCTGGTGGCCGGGGCCAAGGCGGCCACCCAGACCCCGCCGATCCGCTCCGGCAAGCGGGTCGTCTTCACCACCCTGGACGACGGCACCGGCCTGGTCGACCTGGCCTTCTTCGACGACTCGCACGACGCCTGCGCCCACACCGTCTTCCACTCCTGGCTGCTGCTGGTGCGCGGGGTGGTGCAGCGGCGCGGCCCGCGCAGCCTCAGCGTGGTCGGCTCGGCCGCCTGGAACCTCGCCGAACTCGTCGAACTGCGCGCCGAGGGCGGCCTGGACGAGGTCGCGGCACGGCTGGCGGAGCCGGCGCGGAGGCCGGCGGGGACACCGGCGGGGCCGCGGGACGGGGCACCGGAGGAGACGCCGGAAGGGACGTCGGAGGAGGCGCCGGGCGGGGATCCTGCGCACGGGGATCCGACGCACGGTCGCCGTATCCGGCTGTCGACCGGCTACGAACTGCACCCGTGGGCCGATCTGCGCCCCGCGGGTGGGGAGGTCTCGCAAGGGCCCTCCGTGAAAAGGAAGTTGTGGCACCAGAGTCCGGGGAGTGCGGGATGACCATCCTCTGCGTACGTTTCCAGCTGCCGCCGATGCGCGAGGCCGCGTTCCCCGCGCTGCTCGGCCTCGTCGAGGAGTTCACCCCGGTGGTCGAGGCCCTGCCGCCGGACGGGGTGCTGGCCGATCTGCGGGCCGCCGAGCGCTACTTCGGGCGCGGCGCGGTCGAGCTGGCGTCGGTGATCCGGGTCCGCGCCCTCGCCCTGCACGGCGTCGACTGCGTGATCGGCGCCGGGCCCGGCCCGATGCTGGCCCGGATGGCGCTGGCGGCGGCCCGGCCCGGGGTGACCTGCGAGGTCCCGGCCGGCCCGGAGGGCGGCGCGGCCTTCCTCGCGGACCGGCCGGTGACCGCGCTGCCCGGCGTCGGTACGGCGACCGCCCGCGTCCTGTGCGAGTACGGCCTGGACACCCTCGGTCTGGTCGCCGCCGCACCGCTCGCCACGCTCCAGCGGCTGATCGGCGCCAGGGCGGGCCGCGAGCTGCGCGAGAAGGCGAACGGCGTCGACCGCGGCCGGGTCGTGCCGAACGCGGTCTCCCGCTCCCTCGCCACGGAACGGCCCTTCGAGCGGGACGAGCTGGACCCGGACCGGCACCGCCGCGCGCTGCTCTCCGCCGCCGAGGAACTGGGCGCCCGGCTGCGCGCCCTGGAGAAGGTCTGCGGCACCCTGACCCTCACCGTCCGCTACGCCGACCGCTCGTCCACGACCCGCAGCCGCACCCTCAGGGAGCCGACCGCGCACTCGTCCGCGCTGGCCAGGACGGCGTACGGCATGTACGACGCGCTGGGGCTGCAACGCGCCCGGGTCCGCGCGTTCGTACTGCGCGCCGAAGGGCTCACGCCCGCCGAACAGGCCGCGTACCAGCTCACCTTCGACCCCGCCGAGGACAAGGTCCGCCGGATCGAGGAGGTGGCGGACCGCGCGCGTGCGAAGTTCGGCCCCCGCGCGGTGATGCCGGGCACGCTGGCCGCGTGACACCTCTTTCGTATACGTGACTCCCCGTCGTATACGCGTATGCGCCTGTACGCGGCCCCTCGAACTGATGGGGGAGGGTGGCAAGCGCGTGTCGGGGGACCGTTCGGCGCGGGCCGTTCCCTACCGTCCGATCAGGTCTGCCTGGTGATGGTCCGTCAGGGGTTGCCGGGGCGCTGGATATTACTGGAAAGTTTTACTGACGCGTAACTTCACGCTTGCACTACCCGTCCGTAACTTGATGAGTGAACAGCATCCTCGTGATCCGGATCACAGGGCGTAAGGCCGTCGCAACTCCCTTGAGCCGCAAGGAGATCACACGATGCTGCCCTGGAAGCGAGCACTCAGACCCCTGACCGCGCTGCTCGTCGCCGCCGCCGTCGCCACCGTTCCCGCCGCCACCGCCCATGCGTCCAGCGCCCCCAGCACCGGCTGGAACGACTACTCCTGCCGCCCCTCCGCCGCCCACCCCCGCCCGGTGATCCTCGTCCACGGCACCCTGGGCAACTCCGTCGACAACTGGCTCTCGCTCGCCCCCTACCTGGAGGACCGCGGCTACTGCGTCTTCTCCCTCGACTACGGCCAGCTGGACGGCGTCCCCGTCTTCTACGGCCTCGGCCCGATCGACGAGTCGGCCGCGCAGCTCTCCGCCTTCGTCGACAAGGTGCTCTCCGCGACCGGCGCCGCCAAGGCCGACCTCGTCGGACACTCCCAGGGCGGCATGATGCCCCGCTACTACCTCAGGTTCCTCGGTGGCGCGGCCAAGGTGAACGCCCTCGTGGGCCTCGCCCCCGACAACCACGGCGCCACCCTCAGCGGCCTCACCAACCTGCTGCCGTACTTCCCCGGCGCCGGCGACCTGATCAAGGCCACCACCCCCGGCCTCGCCGACCAGATCCCCGGCTCCGCCTTCCTCACCAAGCTCAACGCGGACGGCGACACCGTCCCCGGAGTGCACTACACGGTCATCGCCACCAAGTACGACGAGGTGGCCACGCCGTGGAAGAGCCAGTACCTGAGCGGCTCCGACGTCGACAACATCCTGCTCCAGGACCTCTGCCCGCTCGACCTCTCCGAGCACGTGGCGATCGCGCTCCTCGACCGGATCGCCTTCCACGAGGTCGCCAACGCGCTCGACCCGGCGCACGCCACCGCCACCACCTGCGCGTCGGCGTTCAGCTGAGCGGCCGACGGGTGACCGGGTGACCGGGTGAGCGCCGCCGGGGCCTGTCCGGCCTGAGCCGCCGGTCAGGCCCCGGAGCCGGGAGGGATCAGCGCTGCTGCGCCCGCCGCCGTACGGACAGGAACAGCGCGCCGGAGCCCAGCGCCAGGGCGGCCGCACCGCCGACCGCGAGATACGGCGTGCTTCCGTCCCCGCCGGTCTCCGCGAGGGCGCGCTCCGAACTCCCCGCCGCCTCGGGCGCGTTGGCCTCGCTGGTGCTGGTGCTGGTGCTGGTGCTGGTGCTGGTGCTCGGCTCGGCCGACGTACTGGCGTCGTCGTCGCCGTGCCCGTGGTGCTCGACGGTCGACTTGTCGGCGCCGGCCGCGATCTGCTCGTCGGTGGGAGCGGAGGCGGTCGCGGTGGCGGAGGCGGTCGCGGCCGGGGCGGAGCCGCCGGCGGCGGTGGCGCTGCCGCCGAAGTCCACGTCCGAGCAGGAGTAGAAGGCCTCCGGACTGTCCGAGCGCTGCCAGATCGCGTACAGCAGCTGGCGTCCGGACCGCTCGGGCAGGGTGCCGGAGAACGTGTAGAAGCCGTCCGCGGCGACCGGGTCGGTGGCGGTCGCGACCGGGTGGTCGAGATCGAGGTCCGCCCAGGCCAGCGGCTTCGTCGGGTCGTAACCGGCCTTGGTGAGGTACACCTTGAACGTGCCCTTGTGCTGCGCGGTCACCCGGTACTTGAAGGTGTACGACCCGCTGCTCACGTTCGTCGCCGGCCAGTCGGCGCGGGCCAGGTCGAGGCCCTTGAACTCGTCGCTGTTCGCGCTGCACAGCCTGCCGTCCGGGATCAGCGCCTGGTGCTGCCCGTCGGCGTCGCCGATCCGGATGCCGTTCCAGTCGTACAGCGCCTGTGTGCCGCCGGCCGCGACCGCCGCCTTGCACGCGTCCGACTTCGGGCTCTCCGGGTTCTCCGCGTAGCACTGCGCGACCCGGCTGACCGGGTCCCCCATCGTGCCGTGCGCGGACGCGGGCGCGGCGGCGAAGGCGACCGCCCCCACTCCCGACGCGACGGCGACGGCGGTCCTGCGGCGTACTGCGAACATGCGGAAACTCCTCGGAACGGTGCTCGGGGCGGGCGGTCCCGCCGGGGCGGATCCCGTGGGGGCGCTCCGAAACTAGACCCGTGACACCGGGAAATCGCCTGCTGAGGGCGCTGGGAGGAGATCCTTATGCTCGCGTTAAGGGAGTGCTGAGACTGGGATCAGGTAGGTGGCGTGGGGAACCGGGGCCGCGAGCGGCTGGACCGACGCGGCTGGACCGAAGGGGGTGGGAGGGTGCCGGCGGACCGGCGTGGTCAGCCGTCCGGCCACCAGGTGCGTGCGATGTCCTTGCGCACCTCGGGGCGTCCGGCGGGGCGCTCGTCCGCCTCCTCGCGGATCCGGCGGCGGTCCGTCTTCTTCAGGGGCTTCTGCACGGTCGTGCGGCGCATGGCTGCCTCCTTCGGTGCCTACCGAGTTTCCGCGCAGTCACGGAGGTAGACCCTTTTGGCGAGAGTTCCTCATCGGTGCCGGTCTGTCAGTGGTCGCTGTCACATGGACCGAGTGTCAGTGGCGGGTGTCACTCTTGGGGCATGACGAACGAGAGTGACCAAAGTGTTGCGGTGCGTATCGACTGGGACGCGGAAGCAGTCGCCTTCGATGACGAACCGGATCATGGCCTGCGTGATCCCGAGGTACGCCTGGCCTGGGCGGGACGGCTGCGGGCGTGGCTGCCCGGACACCCCTGTGACGTCCTCGACCTCGGCTGCGGCACCGGCAGCCTGGCCCTCCTCGCCGCCGAGCAGGGCCACCGCGTCACCGGGGTCGACAGCGCCCCGGCGATGGTGGAGCGGGCCCGCGCCAGGCTGGCCGGCCGTGACGCGGTGTTCCTGACCGGCAACGCGGCGGCACCACCGGTCGGCGAGCTGCTCCACGACGTCGTCCTCGTACGGCATGTGCTGTGGGCACTGCCCGACCCCGGGCGCGTGCTGCGGCACTGGCGCGGGCTGCTGCGGCCCGGAGGCCGGTTCGTGCTGGTGGAGGGCGTGTGGGGGACCGTGACGCCGGTCGGTGTGCCCGCCGACCGCCTCGCCCGCCTCCTGGCACCGCTCGCCCGGGACGTGCGCGTGGAGCGGCTCTCCGGCGAGGCGGCGCTGTGGGGGAAGGAGGTGAGCGACGAGCGGTACGCGGTGGTGGCCACGGTGTGACGCGCGACGCGCGACGGCGCCGTCAGGACAGCAGGGCCTCGAAGCCGCCGCCCTCGTGGGCCAGGGCCTCCAGCGTGTCCAGCGCGGCCTCGGCGGCCCGGGCGGCCTCCGGGTCCCGTTCCGCCAGCCCGCTCCCGGCGAACTCGTCCTCGTCCAGACGCCGTACGTCCGTGCCGTCGGCGGAGCGCCACAGGTCCAGGTCGAGGTCCTCGACGACGAGCCGCGTGCCGGAGAGCGTCGCCGGGCGGGTGACGTCGCAGTACCAGCCCTTCAGCGTGCCGTCGGCGGTGCGCACCTCCTTCACCGCGTACCAGCGGTCGCGCCAGTAGAACTCGGTGAAGACATCGCCCTGCTCGAAGCGGACGAAGCCGAAGTCGCGGGTCACGTCACCGGCCCACGGCGCGCGTACGGCGATCCGGGTGCCGTCGTCGTGCAGCAGCTCGGCGGGGTAACGGATCTTCGTACGGCCCGCCTTGACCAGGACGACGTCCACCGTCGCCGTGGGCTCAGCCGAGTTCGCGGACATACCTGACCTCCGTTGCGCGGACTTCGTACCCGAACCACTTGTTGATCGTCGGCATCGGCCCGTTGCCGCTGTGTCCGGGCGCAGGTCGTGCACGATCACCGTCATGGGGCGCACGCTATGCGGGACGTCCACGGGGTGCCTCTCATTTTCCGGCGCGTACGGGAGAATCGGGGCCGTGACCTTGAAGATCCACATCGATGACAGCGCGCCGCCGTACGAGCAGGTGCGGGCGCAGATTTCCGGGCTGGCGCGGAGCGGGGCGCTGCCGGTGGGCTACCGGCTGCCGACGGTCAGAGGGCTCGCCGAGTCGCTGGGACTGGCCGTGAACACGGTGGCCAAGGCGTACCGGGCGCTGGAGACGGACGGGGTGATCGAGACACGGGGGCGCAACGGGACGTTCGTCGCGGCGGCGGGCTCGGCCGCGGAACGCGAGGCGGCGGCTGCCGCGCAGGCCTACGCCGACCGGGTCCGACGGCTGGGACTGGCGGAGGAGGAAGCCCTGGCCGCCGTGCGGGACGCCCTGCGGGCGGCTTACGGGGAATAGCCGGCTCCGAGTCCGGCCGAGCGGGCCAGCCACCGCCGGCCCGCGCCGCGTCGGCTGACCGCCGGCCCGTGCCGCGTCGGCTGACCGCTGTCGCGGCGGAAGTGTCTCGGCGTGACCGCGTTCGGCCACGGCGGTGGAGGAAAGCCGGCGGTGGACGTGCCTCACCGCCGTCCATGGGTTTCCCTTTCCCGCCGCGACGGTGTTGAGCCGACGCGGCGCGATCCGGCGGTGCCGGGCCCCGCTCGGCCAGGCCTGCGGTCGGCCGGTGGGGGGAGTCGCCGGCGGTCAGTCGCTCGGGGTCGGTTCTGGTGTCCTCGGTGCCGTCAGGCCCGCACGCTCCGCCGCCCTTCCGAAGGCCGCCGCGTCCCGTACCGCCGCTCCGCCCGGGTCGTTGTTGAAGTACACGTAGACGTCGGCGCTCCGGGGGCAGGCCGCGGTGATGCGGCCGAGCCAGGTCTCCAGGGAGCGGCGGCCGTAGCGGGGCCACGGGGCGGCCCGGCCCTCGTGCAGGCGGAGGTAGGCCCAGTCGGCGGTGCGCCACAGGGGCGTCATGGGGCGGGCCCGGATGTCGGCCCAGCACAGCGCGGCGCCCCGGGACTCCAGGACCCGGCGGGTCCCGGGCGTCCACCAGGAGTCGTGGCGGGGCTCCACGGCCACCCTCGTACCGCGCGGGAAGCGGGCCAGGCAGGCGTCCAGGAGCGGCGGGTCCGCCCGGAGCGTCGGCGGGAGCTGGAGGAGGACCGGACCCAGCCGGTCGCCCAGGCCCGCCGCGTGGGACATCAGGCGGTCCACCGGCTCGGCGGGGTCGCGCAGACGCCTGATGTGCGTGAGGTACCGGCTCGCCTTGACCGCGATCACGAAGTCCGCGGGGACCCGGTCCCGCCAGGACTCGAAGTTCTCACGGGTCGGCAGACGGTAGAACGCGTTGTTCAGCTCCACCGTCGTGAAGCGCGCCGCGTACTCCTCCAGCCACCGGCGCACCGGCACGTCGGCCGGGTACAGGACGCCTCGCCAGTCCCGGTACTGCCAGCCCGACGTTCCGACGAAGAGGGGCACATCCCCATCAAAGCACTACAGGTACAGCCCCGCGTCCGCGTCCTCCCGGGCACCCGGCACCGACGCCGGTGACGTGCCCCGGCGCAGCGCGTACAGCTCCGCCAGGGTCGCCCCCTCGCGGCCCACGCCCTCTTCCGTGCCGAGCCAGTTCACCGCCTCGCCACGGGTCAGCGGGCCCACCTCGATACGGGCCAGGCAGCGGCCGGGCCGGACCACGGCGGGGTGCAGCCGCTCCAGGTCCTCGTTGGTGGTGACCCCGACCAGGACGTTGCGGCCCTGGCCGAGCAGCCCGTCGGTGAGGTTCAGCAGCCTCGACAGCGCCTGCCCCGCCGTGTGCTTGGCCTCGCCGCGGATCAGCTCGTCGCAGTCCTCCAGCAGCAGCAGCCGCCAGCGGCCCTTGCCCGCCCCGTCCTCCTCGCCGATCGCGATGTCCATCAGATAGCCGACGTCGGAGAAGAGGCGCTCCGGGTCCAGCACGCAGTCCACCTGGCACCAGTCCCGCCAGGACCGCGCGAGGGTGCGCAGCGCGGAGGTCTTGCCGGTGCCCGGCGGGCCGTGCAGCAGCAGGAGACGGCCCGCGATGTCCTCCGGGGTCGTCTTCATCAGGCGGTCCATCGCGTCCGCCACCGGCGCCGTGTAGTTGGGGCGCACCTCGTCCCAGGTGCCCGCGGAGATCTGCCGGGTGGTGCGGTGCGGGCCGCGGCGCGGCGAGACGTACCAGAACCCCATCGTCACGTTGTCCGGCTGCGGCTCCGGCTCGTCCGCCGCGCCGTCCGTCGCCTCGTTCAGCACCTTCGCGGCCAGCTCGGCGGTGGTCGCGGTGACCGTGACGTCGGCGCCCCGGTTCCAGCGGGAGACCAGCAGCGTCCAGCCCTCGCCCTCCGCCAGGGTCGCGCTGCGGTCGTCGTCCCGCGCCACCCGCAGTACCCGCGCCTCCTTCGGCAGCAGGGTCGCGCCGGAGCGCACCCGGTCGATGTTGGCCGCGTGCGAGTACGGCTGCTCACCCGTCGCGAAGCGGCCGAGGAACAGCGCGTCGACGACGTCGGACGGGGAGTCGGAGTCGTCGACGTTGAGCCGGATCGGCAGCGTCTCGTGAGGCTTGGCAGACATGCCGCCATGATCCGTCACCGGGGCCCGCGGCGCACCCGTTTTCCGAAGTGGGCGGGGAGTGTCGGTTGTGCGCCGAGCGTCCGGAGTATCCGGAGTGCCCCCTGTTCCTGTCACCCGGCTGTCGATCCCCGATACCTGCCCCCGGGGCGATTCCCGCCGTTACTGTTGCCCTTGATGGGACGTCATGGGTGGAATTCGGGGGCTCGGCGGTGGCGGCTCACCGCCCTGCTCGGGGTGGGCGTGGCCGCTCTCGCCCTGATCGTGACACTGGCCGGCACCCGGTCCGGGGGCGGCGGCACCGCGGGCACCACCCGCGACGGCGACAAGGTGCACGGCACCCCCGCCACCCCGCCTGCCACCACCGAGCCGTACGTCGGCTGGGGCTTCACCCACACCCAGTACAGCGCCGACGAGGGCAGCGCGGCCGCCACCGACCGCGTCGAGGGGCTGCTGGCCAAGGACGCCGGGCTGCCCCAGGACCAGGCGATCATGGGCTGGGGCGCCGACAACCCCGAGCCGGTGAAGGGGCGTTACGACTTCGGCGCCCTGGACCGCCGCGTCGACTTCATGCGCAGGTCCGGCGGCACCCCGGTGATCACCCTGTGCTGCTCCCCGGACTGGATGAAGGGGGGAAAGGCCGGCGCCGGCAACACGGACTGGAGCCAGGCCGCCCTGGAGACCGCGCCGACCCCCGACCACTACCAGGACTACGCGAACCTCGCCGCGACCGTCGCCAGGCGCTATCCGGACGTACGCCACTTCATCGTCTGGAACGAGTTCAAGGGCTTCTGGAACGACGCGAAGGGCCGCTGGGACTACGAGGGTTACACCGAGCTCTACAACCTCGTCTACAAGGCGTTGAAGGCGGTCGACAAGGACATCATGGTCGGCGGGCCGTACCTCGTCATGGACAGCTTCGACCCGCGCCGGACCGAGAACGCCTCGCCCTCCCTCAAGGGCGACTGGGGCGTCATGGACCAGCGGGTGATCGACGCCTTCGAGTACTGGAACACCCACAAGGCGGGCGCCGACTTCGTGGTCGTCGACGGGTCCAGCTACACCAACGACGACGACATGCTCCCGGACGAGTTCGCGGCCACCGAGAAGCTGACGGCCGTCAGCCGGTGGGTGCGCGCACAGACCCACGACCTGCCGCTGTGGTGGGCGGAGTACTACGTCGAACCCGCCGACGGCGACGACGAACGCGACGGCTGGACCGAGGAGCACCGGGTCGCCGTCCAGGCCGCCGGCCTGATCGCCCTGGTCGAGGGCGGCGCCGACTCCGGCTTCTACTGGAACCCGGAGGATGAGACCGGCGGCGACTGTCCGGGCTGCCTGTGGTCGACGACCGACAGCGCGGCCGGCGGGCGGGCACTGCCCATGTACGACCTGGTGTCCCGGTTCGGACGGGCCTTCCCGCCGGGGACCGGGTACGAGCAGGTCTCCGTCGCCGGGGACGACGCGTCCGACGTACGCGTCCTCGCCGACGACCGGACCGTCCTCGTCGTCAACACCCTCGACCGGCCCGTCAGCGCCCGGGTCGACGGCAGGCGGCTCGACCTGGCGGCCTACGAGGTCAAGTGGCTCACCAGGTGAGCCACTTGACCCCCCTCCTCAGTCGAGCGTCAGGAACCGCTGCACCAGCGAGGCCAGCAGCACCGCGAGCAGCGGCAGCGAGAACCAGAAACTGCCCTGGAGCCGGCGCAGCTGACGCACCCCCGGCCGGGTCGCGACCCGGACCAGCTCGCGTGCCGTCAGCAGCAGGATCAGCACCACGGCCGCGAGAGCGCCGATCACCGACCACGGCGTCCAGGTGACCCGCGGCCCGATCGGCCCCGGATCCGGCCGGGCCACCGCGCCCGCGGGCTGCCTGCGCAGCGCGTACAGGGTGACGTCGTCGTTGACCAGGACCTTCGTCAGCTCCTGCCGGTCGTCCAGGGCGCGGATCAGCCGGCTCTCCCAGGCCGCCGGGTAGCCGGCGTCCATCCGGAGATAGGTCGTCTGACCCCGGTTGACCATCAGATACGAGTTCGGGCCGGCGTCCCCCAGCGCCTTGACCAGCCCCGACACCAGGACCGGGTCGGCCGGCGCGAGCGTCGGCACGTAGTCGACCCGCTCCATGTCCTTCGCGCCCCACGGCAGCGCCGGGGTCACGTCGTCGACCGTGTCGTTGCTCAGCCACAGCAGCCGTACCGTCGGCCTGTCGTGGGCGTAGACGTAGTCCATGGCGGCGACCTCGCCGGGCCGCACCCGCTCGAAGGACTCGTTGCCCCAACGGGCCACCAGGAAGCCGCCCATGAGCAGCAGGCCCGCCAGCAGCGCGGCCACCGGGGCCAGGGCGCCCCGGTCCCTCGCACGCTCCTCGCCGGTGGCCCCGGTGCGCGGGAACAGGGCGAGACCCGCGAGCAGGGCCGCCCCCGGCAGCGCGAACATGAAGACGCGCAGCGCCATCTCGCCGCCGTACGACTGCATGCCGAAGCCCAGGAACGGGACGAAGGCCAGGACCAGCAGGGAACGCTCGCGGTACCGGTGCGAGCGGCGGCGCCACCAGCCCCAGACCGCGAACACCATCGTGCCGCCGGCCAGCAGGACCCGGACGTACAGGACCAGCTTGTGCGTCGAACTGCCGCCCTGGATACGGCCGGAGACGGACGTGGTGACATTGCTGCCGACCCCGCCGACCCCGCCGAACAGCTCGTCGAAGTGACCGGACCAGTACGGCTCGGCCATGAAGCCCAGCCAGGCCGCCGCCATCACCCCGAACAGCAGGGGCAGACCGCGCGGTTCGGACCTGCCGGTCAGCACCAGGGCCGCCAGCACGCCCAGCATCACGAACGGGGTGAGCTGGTGGGCCGGGACGGTCGCCGCGTACAGACCGATCAACACCATGAGCAGCACGGCCTGCTGGCGCCGGTTCGCCGGTTCGACCTCCGCCTCGCCGGGGCGGAACCTGGTCCAGATCACGTGCGGGGCGCGGAACCAGACCAGCAGGACCGCCACGAACATCAGGTAGAGCAGATAGGTGAAGCCCTGCGGGGAGAAGTAGTCCTGGCCGACCCAGCCGCACAGCACGAAGATCCAGATGCCGGTCCACTTCGCCCGCCAGCTCGCCCGCAGCGACCGTACGAGCAGGAACATCGGTGCCAGGTAGGCGAGTTGGATGAACGTCGGCCACCAGCGGATGACCTCGGTGAAGTCCGTGACCCCGCAGGCCCTGCCGATGAACGCGGCCGCCGCGAAGAAGCCCGGCCAGCTCCAGCGCGCGTCCAGGTCGGGCACGGCCGAACCGGTGCGGTCGATGTAGTCGATGAACCCGAGGTGCTGCCAGGCGGTCGGGAAGCGGGGTTCCGACTCGATCACGGCGGGCAGGGCGTGCAGCGAGACGACCGTCGCCAGCAGGGTGACGAGGAGCAGCGCCTTGTGCTCCCGGCGCAGCCACAGCAGCGCGGCGAACACCGTGACCAGCAGGGCCGCCCCGGCCAGCGTGGGCAGCGGCAGCACCGAGACCAGCCCGAGCCCGCCCGCCCGGTCCAGGTCGGAGTCGTCGAGCCGGGCCGCCGGCACCCAGTACAGGAGGAGGGCGGCGGCGAGCAGGCAGCCGAGGACGACGCCCGGACGGGTCGGTGCCGGCCGCTCCCGAAGCCGGAGCGGCGCCGCGGGCTCCTCCGGCGCCTCGGCCCGTGCCGGTGCCTTCCGGGCCGCGGCGGCTTCCCCGGACGGCGCGTCGGCCCCCGCCTCCCTCAGCAGCGAGGCCTCGGCCGGGCCGAGCGAGGCCTCCGCCCCCGGCTCGTGCTCCTCCACCGGCGGTCCCGGGTTCCGCGGCGGCCGCAGGGCCCGGGTGGGCCGGTCGTCCGGTCGTACGACGGACGTACCCGTGGGCGGGGTGCCCGGTCCCGGCCGTACGTCGGGCCGGCGCTCCACGTGGTCGAAGTCGACGTGGATGCCGAGGGCGAGGGTGTCGGAGTCCAGCGCCCAGGCCGGGCTCCGCCTGCGCGGTGCGGCGGCCGGCGGCACCTCGCGGGTCCCCAGGTCGGCGAGGTCGCCGTCCGGTGCCGCGTCCTCGGGGACCTCGGCCGAGGCCGCCCGGAGCGTGCGCCACAGTCTCGGCGCGGTGATCGTCACGATCACCGCGAGGCTGGAGATCTCGGCCACGCCCGCGCCGGTCAGCCCCATCCGGGGCAGGAGCAGCAGCGTCAGACCGAGCACCAGCACGCAGAGCAGGCCCTGCAGCCAGGCCAGTCCGGCGGTGCGGCTCTGCGCGCGCAGCACCGCGAAGTACGTCTCCATCACGACCCTGAGCAGCGCGCCGACCGCGAACCAGCGCAGCAGCGGGGTCGCCGCGGCCGCGTAGCCGGGACCGAACACGCCGAGGATCCAGGGCGCCCCGAAGAACAGCAGCGCGCAGAGGGGGATCATGATCCGGCCCATCCGCCTGAGCGCGGCCCGGGTGTTGGCGGCCAGGCGGGCCGGGTCGTGCGAGCCCTCCACGGTGAGCGAGGCGCCCATGTTGATGGCGAGCAGGTTGGTGGTGCCGCCGATGGTGGTGGTGATGTAGAAGTACGCGTTGTCCTCGGAGCTGACCTGCGCGGCGATGATCACCGGCACCAGGTAGACCACGGCGAGCGAGAACAGCGAGCCGGTGTAGTCGCCGGCCAGGAACCTGCCGATCTCCTTCAGCGTGGGCGGTCTCGCGTGGTCCGCGGTCGCCCTGATGTGCCGGGGCACCAGGCGCCGGAACACCAGCCAGCCCAGCGGCACGAACGAGGTGGCGATGGCCGCGACCCAGGAGACGAAGACTCCGGCCAGCGGGACCGCCGCCGCGAAGACGACCAGGAGCGCCAGCTTGACCGCGGAGAACACGGTGTTGCCGACGGGCACCCAGGGCGCGCTGCGCAGCCCGGTGAGCACCCCGTCCTGGAGCGTGAGCAGGTTCCAGGCGATCACCGCCCCGACGAACCCGAGCCCCGGCAGCGGCCCGTGCAGGAAGCGGTACGACGGTCCCCACACGCCCAGCGTCAGCAGGAAGACGCCGGCGGCCAGTGCCACGATCAGCGAACTGCCCGTGTAGGTGCGGAAGATGAGCCGTCCGGTGGCCTTGCCCGCCACCGGTATGAAGCGGGCCAGGGCGCCGGTCAGGGTCACCGCGGTCAGGCCCGCGAGCAGTTTCATGGCGGCGATCGCGGCGGAGCCCTGGCCGACCGCGGACTCGGAGTAGTAGCGGGCCGCGGCCAGCCAGAACCCGAGGCCGAGGACGGCGGAGATGCCGGTGTTGAGCATCAGCGCGTAGGCGTTGCGGAAGAGCGGGCTGCCGCCGGACGCACCGACGCGTCCGGGCAGGCGAAGACGGCGCCCCGACTGCTCGGGCGCCGACGTCTCGGGTGTCGCGGTCTCGGTCGTGGTGGTCGTGTCAGACACGGGAACGGCCGGCCTTCCGGCGGACCTGGCCTGCTCTGCGGAGGACCGCGTATCCCTTGGTGAGGGCACGGTCCCTGGCGAAGGCGCGGGCGATCGCACGGCCTTCGAGCAGCCGTGTGAACTCCTCGGCGTCCGTGTTGCGGCGTACGGTGACGCGTTGCAGCGCGAACGGACCCTGGCGGCGGCGGGCGAGGCCGTTGCCGACGGCGAGCGCCTGGGTGAACCCGGACTCCCGCACGGCCGTGCGGACCCGGCGGCTGGAGTAGCCGTACGGGTAGGCGAACGAGGCCGGGGCGGCGCCGAGTTCGTCGGTGACGATCTCCCGGCAGCGCACCAGCTCGGCCCGGAGCGGGTCGTCGGCGAGCTGGTCGAGCTGCGGATGCGTGTGGCTGTGGCCGCCGATCTCGCAGCCGGCGCCCGCGAGTTCACGCACCTGGTCCCAGTCGAGCATGGCGTCCAGGCCGCCCCCGGTGTCGTACGCGCCCCTGATCCAGCCCGTGGAGACGAACAGGGTGGACACGAAGCCGTGCTTGGCGAGGACGGGCAGGGCGTGCCGGTGCACGCCCTCGTATCCGTCGTCGAAGGTGATCAGGACGGGCCGGGCGGGCAGCGGGCCGCCGGAGCGCCAGGCCGCGGCCAGTTCGGCGGTGCCGACCGGGGTCAGGCCCAGGTCGCCGACGAGCGCCATCTGCTCGGCGAAGGCCTCCGGCGCCACCGACAGCACCCGGGTGGCGTCGTTCGGCGAGGTGGCCACCGAGTGGTACATGAGGATCGGTACCGGTGCCTCAGTCATCGAACGCCCCCTCGATCGCCGCGACGGAGAAGTCGGCCCCGCTCCGCCGTGCCCGTACGCTGCCCACCACATAGCCGCCGGCCGCCGTGAGCACCCCGGCGACGATGGCGCCCGCCCGGCCCGCGCCGCCCGGCCGGGCCAGCAGTGCGTCCCGCAGGCCACGAGCGACCCCGGCGGGCAGCACCCGTGTGGTGTACCGGCGTTCGGACTCCAGTCCCTTGCCGGCGCCCACACTGCGGGCGACCAGGGCCTTGGAGAGGCCCTCGGCGTAGGCGCGGGTGCGGAAGTAGCCGAAGTGCTCGCGGACCTTTGGCACCCGGTGGTGGATCACCGCGCGGTCGTCGATCAGCAGCACGGCGTCCGGGCGGGCCCGGGTGAGGCGGATGCACAGCTCCGTCTCCTCGCAGCCCAGCGGGCGCCTGTCGCCGTCGCGGCCGATGCCGGTGGCGAAGCCGCCCGCCGCGTCGAAGGCCGTGCGCCGGAAAGAAGCGTTTCCCCCGAGGACGTTCCTGACCCGGACGCGGCCGGCCGGCAACCCCCGGTAGGTGCAGCCGACGACCCAGTCGAACTCCTCCGGGAACCAGTCCGGGCGGCGGCCCGAGGCCCAGACGGGCATGGTCCGGCCGCCGACCGCCATCACCTCCGGGTCGGCGTACCCCTCGGCGAAGCGGCGCAGCCAGTCCCGTTCGGCGACGGCGTCGTCGTCGAGGAAGGCGATCACCTCGCCGTAGGAGGCGGCGATGCCCGTGTTGCGGCCGGCGGACAGGCCGCGGGGACCCGCGTTGGCGAGCACCCGCACCCCCGTGGCCTCCTTGTACTCCTTCGTGAGCCGTTCCAGGAGCGCCGGGTTGTGGTCGACGACCAGCAGGGTCTCCAGCGCCGGATACGACTGGGCGCGCACCGAGGAGACCGCCGCTAGGATGTCCTCCCAGCGGTCCTCGGTGTAGACGCAGATCACGACGGAGATGTCGGGACCGCTCAAGACGACTCTCCCCGGCCCGTGGTGAGCAGGGGGGAGTGCCGCACCCGCCGGCGCAGGTCACGCCGGTTGGAGCGCTCCTTGAGGATCACCTTGAGCACCCGCAGCCCGTCGCGGACGGCGCGCAGGTTGCTGGTGCCGTGGATGCGGAGGTACTCGTAACTGGGAATCTCCTGCACCTTCAGGCCCGCCTTGACGACCCGGATGTTGATCAGGGTCTCGATCTCGAAGCCGGTGCAGTCGAGGTCGATCTTGTCGAGGCAGTGCCGCCAGAACGCGTTGTATCCGTAGCAGAGGTCCGTGTAGCGGGCGCCGAACTTGCGGTTGACGACCGTGCACAGGGCCCAGTTGCCGAGCTTGCGGATGAAGGTCATGTCGTCCGTGCCGCCGCCGTTGGCGAAGCGCGAGCCCTTGGCGAAGTCGGCGCCCGAGACCAGGGCGGAGACGTACGACACGATCTCGTGGCCGTCGGCCGAGCCGTCCGCGTCCACCATGACGATGATGTCGCCGGTGCACGCCTCGAATCCGGTGATCAGGGCATCCCCCTTGCCCTTGCCACGTTGCTCGACGACTTTCACTCCGGGCCACAACTCCCGCGCGACTTCCACGGTGTTGTCGGTGGAATTGCCGTCGACAAGAACCACTTCGTGTATCCAGTCCGGAAGTGTCTTGAAGACGTAGGGTAGATTCTCCGCCTCATTCATGGCGGGGATCACCACGCTCACCGGCGGTGTGATCGCCAGGTGAGAGGAGATCGGCCGGTATTCGGCCGCCATTAAGGGATCTTGGCCCGATGTCGGCGGGCGCAGAACAGAACTCATGAGTCTTGTCCCTCTCGTCCGGTGGGCCGCCCGCCCCTGGGCGGCCCGGCTTGGTATCCGGTTCGAAAGGGGGGTTCTCACCCGTGGCACGGCGAACGGATCTCCGTACCCGTAGGTGAGCTGGCAAAGCTAACCGGGCCGCCGGAAAACGGCAGCCGGTCGCGCGGCACGACTCGGAGAACGACAACGCTCATACGTATTGCCGTCACCGAGCACGGCACCCCCCCTACCGCGCCCCGCACGGAACATCGCGGTCCTTGAGCCCTCCCCTTGAGCCGCGTAGTGACGATCCGATGCGGGTGAGATGTACGACGGTATTGACGATTGGGCCGGTATGGCAAGTCCTGGAAGTGGCCCTCACGTTTTTGTTGGTTTGGCCGTTACAGAACTTTGGCCGACCTTGTTCATTGCCTCGAACGGATTTTCCTGATCAGTTCGAGAATTCGCTCCACCGGTCGCATTCGCACCAGCAGAAGCAGCAGAAGACTGATCGCGGTCACCGCGACGATTCCGCCGCGCCACGACCAGCGGTGGGTGGCGAGCATGCCCTGCGCCACCAGCATGTCCAGCGCGACGGCGCCCGCGAGGGCGGTGAGCACGCGCGCGAACGGGTCGAACCCGCGCAGCGCCGACGCGATCGCCGCGGTCGGCGCGCCGAGCAGGAGGAACAGCGCGAACGGCCCGCGCAACGGCGAGCCGGAGTCGGTCAGGGCGAGCAGTGCGCCGGCCGCACCGACGGCCGTCGCGACTCCCGCGAGCAGCGGTCCCAGGTCCCTCCCCGGTCCTGGCCGCGCCCGTTCCTCCGCTGTTGATGATGTCTTGAGTCGTATCACCTGCATGGCCGACTTTGCCCCCCAAGGCGCCGGATGCCGGGTTTCAATGTCGCGCAGCCGAACGGGGGGCGTCAAGCGGGTCTCCGGACATGACCGTTCCCCGGAGACAAGGGGTGTCTCCGGGGAACAAGTCGCTCGTTTTCGGTCCGTACCGCTGATCGTTTACGACACGAGCCTCAGGAGCTTGTTCGGCGAGCCGGTGCCCACGCTGGTGAGCGCGTTGGACGTCGCCCCGTTGACCAGTGCCGTGGCGACCTGGGCCGGGGTGGCCGAGGTGTGGCCCGCGAGGTAGACCGCGGCGGCGCCGGCCACGTGCGGGGTCGCCATCGAGGTGCCGGACAGGGTGGCGGTGGCGGTGTCGCTGGTGTTGTAGCCGGCGACGATGGACGAGCCGGGCGCGAAGATGTCCAGCACCGAGCCGTAGTTGGAGTAGCTGGCCTTGGCGTCGGAGCTGGTGGTGGCGCCGACGGTGATCGCGGCCGCGACCCGGGCGGGCGAGTACGAGGAGGCGTTGGCGCTGCTGTTGCCGGCCGCGATCGCGTAGGTCACCCCACTGGCTATGGAGTTGGAGACCGCGGTGTCGAGCGAGGTGGAGGCCGAGCCGCCGAGCGACAGGTTGGCGACCGCCGGGGTGGTGTGGTTCGACGTCACCCAGTCGATGCCCGCGATCACGCCGGCGGTCGTGCCCGAGCCGCTGTTGTCCAGCACCCGCACCGCCACGATGTTCGCCTTCTTGGCCACGCCGTAGGTCGATCCGGCGATGGTCGTCGCCACGTGGGTGCCGTGGCCGTTGCCGTCGGAGGCGGTGGTGTCGCCGTCGACCGCGTCGTAGCCGTAGGAGGCGCGGCCGCTGATCTGGGTGTGGGTGATGCGGACGCCGGTGTCGATGACGTACACGGTCACGCCGCTGCCCGCGGTGTCCGGGTAGGTGTAGGTGCCGGACAGCGGGAGGCTCGCCTGGTCGATGCGGTCCAGGCCCCAGGGGGCGCTGGACTGGGTGGTGTCGGTGAGGCTGACCTTCTGGTCCTGCTCGACCGTGGCCACCGCGGGGTCGGCGGCGAGTCTGGCGGCCTCGCGCGCCGAGAGGGCGGCCGAGTAGCCGTTCAGCACCTTGCCGAAGGTCTTCCGGACCGTGCCGCCGTACGACTTGATCAGGCCCTTGCCCTCGGTGGAGGAGGCCTTGAAGCCGGCGCCGGACTTCAGGGTGACGAGGTAACTGCCCTTGACGGCCGTGGGGGAGCCGGCGTGCAGCACCTTGCCGGTGGCGGGTGCGGCCTGGGCGGGGAGCGCGGTGAGTCCGCCGACGAGGGCGGCTGCCGCCGCGGTGGTGACGGCGGCGAACCGCAGCTTCTGGGTACGCAGATGTGCCATTACGAGGGTTTCCTCCTCAAGGCGGCGCGCGTCCGGGTCCGGCGCGCGCGTGTGGGGATGTGCGCGCCGCTTCGCGCACACGGCCCGGGAGCGTCGCGTTCCGCTCCAGGGCCGAGTAAAGAATCGGTTTTCCGCGGGCAAAGGACAAGGGAGTTGACGTCCTGTCACAGGGTTGACATGGGCACGTAATTAAACGTGCCGGAAACGCACAGGATCGGTCTGGTTAGGACTGGTTGAGACCCTGAAAAGTTTTGGCATGAACACTTCCCGTCAACACGCGTAGTTGGTACGAAAGTTGTGGCAGAGATCCTGCTAAACGGAGGTTCCATGAGACGTTCCCGAATTACGGCATACGTGACTTCACTCCTCCTCGCCACCGGCCTCGCCCTCACCGGCGCCGCCGCGACGGACGCGCAGGCCGCGACCGGGGGCTACGTGGCGCTCGGCGACTCGTACTCCTCCGGCGTCGGCGCCGGCAGCTACATCAGCTCCAGCGGCAGCTGCGACCGCAGCACGAACGCCTACCCCTACCTGTGGAACGCCGCCCACAGCCCGTCCTCGTTCTCGTTCCTCGCCTGCTCGGGCGCCACCACCGCCGACGTGCTCTCCGGCCAGCTCGGCACGCTCAGCTCCTCGACCGCCCTGGTCTCCCTCACCATCGGCGGCAACGACGCCGGCTTCGCCGACGTCATGACGACCTGTGTGACCAGCTCCGACAGCACCTGCCTGTCCCGGATCAGCACCGCCGAGGCCTACGTCGACTCCACGCTCCCCGGCAAGCTCGACAACGTGTACGACGCGATCACCGCCAAGGCCCCCAACGCCAAGGTCGTGGTCCTCAGCTACCCCCGCTTCTACCAGCTGGGCACCACCTGCCTCGGCCTCTCCGCGACCAAGCGCTCCGCCATCAACGACGCCTCCGACTACATCGACGCCGCGATCGCCAAGCGCGTCGCCGACCACGGCTTCGTCTTCGCTGACGTGCGCAGCGCGTTCTCCAGCCACGAGATCTGCTCCGGCAGCTCCTGGCTGCACAGTGTCAACTGGCTGAACATCAGCGAGTCCTACCACCCCACCGCGGCCGGCCAGTCCGGCGGCTATCTGCCGGTGCTGACCAGCAACGCCTCCTGAACCTCACTGCGAGTCCGTGGGCGAAGGCGATGCGGAGGCCCCGCCGGTCGGGGTCTCCGTCGTCTGCGTGCAGGTGACCGAGAACGGCACGGAGTCCGACGTGGCCTTCACCGGACCGCTCACCTCGACGGCGATCGCGTCGTTCAGCGTGCCGCTGTCGGACCAGGTCGTCACGGTCACCCTGGTCTGCCGGGTCTTCCCGCCGCCGGCCGGGAAGGACAGCGTCTTCCAGCCCTGGTCCTGCAACTGCCCGTTCCTGAGCACCCACCGGTACCGCACGTCGGCCGGCACGCTCCCGACCGTGAACGTCGCCGTGAACGAGGGCGCCCGGGAGGTCGGCGGCGGACACGTCCCCGAGTAGTCCGTGCGCGACCCGGTCACGCTCACCCGCACGCTCTGCGCGGGCGCGCTGCTGCTCCGGGAGGCCGACGCGGAAGCGGACTTGGGGCTCTCGTCCTGGCTCGCCGCCGACGATTCGGGGCTGCCGGCCGTCCGGCTCGCGCCGGTGTCGTCACCGCCGCCGCCGTCGTTCCGGTCGAGCAGGATGTACGCCACCCCGCCCAGCAGGAGCGCGAGCACCACCAGGCCCACCGCCACGAGGACACCGGCGCCGCGGTTGCCGCCGCGGCCGGGTGCGGGCGGCAGGGCGTCCGCCGGGGTGGGGAACGGGGGCGTGGGGGAGTCGGGCCGGGGCCGGTGGGCGATCAGGGTCGGGGCCGGCGCCGGCACCACCACGGTGGCGGCCGTCGGGGACGTGCCTCCGGCCGCGACCAGCCGCAGGTCGTGCTCCGCCTGTGCGACGGGCAGCCGCGCGGCCGGGTCCTTGCGCAGCAGCCCCTCGATGACCGGGGCGAGCGGGCCCGCCCGGTACGGCGGCGGCAACTCCTCGTCCACCACGGCACGCAGGGTGCTCAGCGGGGTGTTCTGCCGGAACGGTGAGGCGCCCTCCACCGCGGTGTAGAGCAGCACGCCGAGGGACCACAGGTCGGACTCCGGGCCGAACGCCCGTCCGAGCGCCCGTTCCGGAGCCAGGTACTCGGGCGAGCCGATCACCTCGCCGGTCATGGTCAGCGCCGAACTGCCCTCGACGGTGGCGATCCCGAAGTCGGTGAGCACCACCCGGCCGTCGTTCGACAGCAGCACGTTGCCCGGCTTCACGTCCCGGTGCAGCACGCCCGCCTCGTGCGCGGCCCGCAGCGCGGAGAGCACCTCGGCGCCGATGCCGGCGGCCCGCTGCGGGGACATCGGCCCCTCCGCCTCCAGCACGTCCGCGAGGGACACGCCCCGGATCAACTCCATGACGACCCAGGGGCGTCCGCCCTCCATCGCCACGTCGTACACCGTCACCACGTTGCGGTTGGCGACCCGGGCCGCGGCCCACGCCTCGCGCTCCAGACGGGCGTACATCCGCTCGACGTCGGAACGGGGCAGGCCGGCCGGCGCGCGCACCTCCTTGACGGCGACCTCACGGCCCAGTACCTCGTCCCGGGCCCGCCACACGGTGCCCATGCCGCCCTCGCCCAGCGGGGACAGCAGTCGGTAGCGGCCTGCGATCACTCGCTCCTGGCCCGGCTCTTCGGTCACGGGTGCCCCCCACGGCAGCTCGCGCGAACTCGTCCCCAACGTAACTCAGAGCAGTGCGGACGCGGCCCCCTTGAGCACCAGTCCGGCTCCCAGGGCCACGACCACGAGCGCCGAGGCGAGCGGGGTGGTCCTGCGGACCAGGGTGGCCATGGGGTGGGCGGTCCAGCGCGGGCGCCTGTCCAGTACCCGGTTCATTCCCGTACCCAGCTTGACGACCGCGAATCCGGCGGCGGTCAACGTCAGGGCGAGGCCGACGCCGTAGGCGACGACGAGCAGCAGGCCGAACCAGGCCTGGCCGAGGGCGGCGGCGCCGACGAGCACGACGACGGCGGAGGGGCTGGGGACGAGGCCTCCGGCGAAACCGAGGAGGAGGGTGCCGCGGAGGGTGGGGGCGGTGGGGTGGGTGTGGGTGTGACCGCCGTGGGTGTGGGTGTGACCGCCGTGAGTGTGGTTGTGGCCGCCATGGGTGTGGCTGTGGTCGTCGGTATGCGTGTGGCCGTGGGTGTGGCCGCCGTGACCGGGGGCTGCGCCACCGGACCCCCCTTCGGCCCGAACGGCCTCGTCCTCGGACGCCGGACGGGCTGAGAGCGGTGCGGGCCGGCCTTCGTCCCCGGGTGTCGGGTGGGGTGTGGAGTGGCCTTCGTGGGCGTGGCCATGTGCTGCGACCAGAACCAGTTGCCGGCCCTTGTCGTGCGCGTGTTCGTGATCGTGTTCGTGTTCGTGGTGATGGGGGTGGGGGTGGGGGTGTCGGTGGGGTCTGCTGGGCCAGGCCCTGCGGGTCAGGTTGATGCCTGCCGCCAGGACCATGAGGCCGCTCGCGATGCCCAGCCAGGCGATCACCGAGGGGGTGGCGGCGGAGCCGGCGGTGACCAGGAGGCCGAGGGCGACCACGCCCAGGGTGTGGGTGACGGTGACGGACGCGGCGAGGGGGAGCACGTCGCGCAGACGGGCGCGGCCGCCGCGGGCCGCCGCGGTCGCCGCCATCAGGGTCTTGCCGTGGC
This sequence comes from Streptomyces sp. NPDC104367, assembly GCF_055583825.1. Classification (NCBI taxonomy): domain Bacteria; kingdom Bacillati; phylum Actinomycetota; class Actinomycetes; order Kitasatosporales; family Streptomycetaceae; genus Streptomyces; species Streptomyces sp. NPDC104367. The sequence goes on from NZ_JBVJND010000006.1 coordinate 86,258, forward strand.
CCGGGGCCAGCGCGTGCATCGCGCCGAGGGCGACGGCGATGAACAGGGCCAGCGTGGCGAAGCCGACGGTGAGGTGGTTGCGGGCGACCAGGTCGGTGAGGGCCTGGGTCCAGCGGTCGACGCCGCGGGGGAGGATCCCGGCGCCCGGGGTGTCCTGGCTCTCCTCGGCGAGGGCCGGTCCGCCCGGCCGTACGCGGACGGCCGCGGTGGTGACGTCGGCGGGGGAGGAGAGCAGGTCCTTGGGATAGCTGGTGAGTTCGTGGGAGACGGACGTCTTCGGCACGTCCGACTTCGCCAGCGTCATCCGGTCGCCGCGCGCCGTGATCTCCCGCCAGCCGGGGCCGGTGTCCGCGCCCGCGCTGTGGAAGGCGACGGTGGCCGCGGCGCCCTCGGGGAGCGGCGCGGTGAACCGGCACTCCACCCGCAGGGTGTTGAGGCCGGCCTGGCCCGGGCGGAGCTCGGCGTGGCTGGTCCGCACGGTCAGCGGGGTGGTACGGCCGTCGACCGTGAGCCTGCTGCCGTCGGCCGCCTCGGTGCAGCGCCGCTCGGCCCACGCGGCCCGGCCCAGCCGCTTCAGGTCGGGCTTGGCCTGGGTCGCGGGGATCTCGGCGAGGTCCTCGAAGTGGTCGACGCGCAGCTGCCCCGGGGCGGCGACCAGACCGTCGTACTTGTTGACGGTGAAGTTGCCGAGCGGATGCGCGCTCGCGGCCGTGGCGGGCAGGAGGGTGAGGCCGCAGGCCATGAGGAGGAGCACCGCGGCGCGGCGGCGGGGGTTCACTTGGTGGCCTCCAGCGCCTTGCGGGCCGCGCGGGCGCCCAGCGGGGAGAAACCGGGGTTCAGGTCGAGGGCCTTGGTGAGCGCGGCCCGGCCTGCCTTCGTGTCGCCGTCGGCCAGCTCGATCATGCCCAGGTGGTAGGAGAAGGACGCGTTGCGGAAGCCGGTGGCGACGGCCCGACGGGCGTACGGCAGCGCCTCCTCGTCCTTGCCGTTGACGTGCAGCGCCCAGGCCAGCGCGTCGGCCGTGTGCACGGTGTGCCGGCGGGCCCACTCGGCGCGGGCGGCGCGCAGCGCCTCCGCCTTGTCACCGTGGTCGGCGGCGGCGAGCGCGGTGTCGAGGTCGGCGTTGACGCCGTTGGCGCGGGCGAGCGCGATCCAGGCCTCGACGAGCGCGTACTGGTCGGCGGCCTTCTCCTTGTCGCCCTCGGCGCCCCGCTCCTCGTACAGCTCGCCCAGTTCGACCAGTGGCTGGGGCAGCGGGTAGCGGGAGACGACCAGTTCCATGCCCTTGATGGCGTCGGCGCGGTCGCCGCTCGCCGCCTGGGCGCGGGCCCGGCCCTCCAGCGCGGGGAGGTAGTTCTCGTCGGCGGCCAGTGCGCGGGCGTAGTAGGTGAGCGCGCTCTTGTAGTCGCCCTGGTTCCAGGCGAGCAGGCCGAGCTGGGCGGAGACGTAGGCGATGTCGCCCTTGGCGGTGGCCGTGGACAGCGCCTGCTCCAGCACGCGCCGCGCGGACTTCACGTCGCCCCGCAGCTCCCGTACGTACGCGTAACGGGTGAACACCGGTACGCCCGGCTTGCGTCGGTCGGCGAGGTCGGCGGCCTCGGACGCCTCGGCGTAGCGGCCGAGTTCGACCAGGGCGTCGATCCGGGAGGACAGGGCGCCCGCGTTGTAGGGGTTCTGCTTCAGGGCCCGGTCGGCGTAGGTGAGCGCCCGCGCGAACTCGTGCCGGGCGGCGGCGAGCGCGGCCTCGGCGGCGAGCGCCTGGTCGTTGTCCGGGGTGATCCGCAGCGCGCGCTCCAGGGCCTTGGCGGCCTGCGGGTAGCGGGACGGGTCGCCCTTGGTGCGCGCCTGCTCGACATAGGCGAGGCCCAGGGTGGCCCAGCTGTCGGAGTCCTTCGGCTGGGCCTTGAGGTGGGTCTGGAGAGAGGCGATGGCCGAGTCGAGGTCCCCGCTCGCCAGTAGCGCCGGTGACACGTCGCTGGACGTGGCCACCGGTGCCGCGCCGCTGTCCCGGGCGGCTCCGACGGCGATCGCCCCGCCGGTGAGGGCGATGGCCAGCAGGACGGCTGAACCGGCGAGTTGGGCCCGCCGCCAGTTCCGGCCCGCGGCGGCGAACCGCCGGAGCGCGGTGACGCGTTCGTCGTCCTCGGTGTCGGCGGGCTGCTTGTCGTTCGTACCCGGGGCCATGCCCTCTCCTAGTGGCTGTCGCATGGGGCGGCGCGGCCCGCTGCCGTGGGGGATTGGGTGGGAGCGGGCCGCGCCAGTCTGTGATGTGTGGGGGGAGGGGGCAGCGTTCTAGTAGGGCCGCTGCATCCGTCGCCGCCACCGGCCGAAGACCGTGCCGAGCACCAGCACACCGGCCGCGCCCGCGGCCGCCGACCCGGCGATCAGCATCGTGTTGTTCGTGCCGGAGCCGGACAGGGCGTCACCCAGCGCGCTCTTCGTGCTGCTCCCGGCGGACGTGCCCTTGGCGAGGGCGCCGCGCGAACCGGCCGTCGGCTCGGCCACGTACGGGAAGTACTTCTCGAAGGTCTTGTCGTTCTTGTCGACCGCGTCGCCCAGGTCGTTCTTGGAACCGACCAGTTCGCCCTCCACGACCTGGAGCGCCTCGTCGATCACGTCGTCGGTGAGCCGGCGGCCGTTCGGGAAGCCCGCGTTGTCACCGTCCAGGACGCCGAGCCGCTTCGGCTTGGCGGTCGGCTTGATGGACGTGTTCAGGCGCAGCATCTCCGAAGGAGTCACGTACGAGACCTGGTTGAGGCCCTTGACGCCCTTGAGGAACACGTCGACCAGGTCGTCGCGCGGTTCCTTCGGCGCCTTGATGTTGTAGATCTGCTCGATGAGCTTGGGCAGTTCGGGGTTGGTGACGTTCTTCAGGAACTGCGCGTCGTCCTTGGGCTGGGACGCGTTGAACTTGTCCTTGTCCTTCTGCGGGTTGACGACCTCGTTGACCAGCGGGTTGCCGAGGCGCGAGACCTGCGTGAAGTAGCCCTGCGCGTTCTTGCGCTGGGTCGTCGCGTAGATGCCGACGATCGGCTGCTTCGACGACTCCTGGATCAGGTCGTTGGGCACCTGGAGGGCGATCGTGTTGACGTTGTAGCCCTTGAGGGTGTCCCGGCCGACCTCGCTCAGGTTGCCGCCGTACAGCAGGTCGAAGACGCGCAGGTCGGCGAAGAACGGGTCGTCGGCCTGGCCGGCGAAGGTCGCGCCGCCGCCGGCCGTCTTGTAGATGGCCTGGGAGCGCAGCTTCGCGTAGTCCGGCATGGACGCCTTGCCGACGTTCGACGGAGCGACCGGGATGTCGTCGGCGATCTTCGTCCGGTACTGCTCCTTCCCCTTCTTCAGCTTGATGAGGTCGACGTCGTACGACTGCGTGACGTTCAGGTCCGGGTCGGTCAGGTTGTTGACCACCCCCGTGTTGTAGAGGAACGTCTTCTTGTTCTTGATCTGGGTGTCGAAGGTGTAGCGGAAGATCAGGTCGTCCTTCGCGTCACCGTCGTTGTCTATGTGGATGTCGTACTGGGCGTCGTCGGCGAACTGGTAGAAGTTCGGGCCGCCGGCCGGGTCCTCGAAGGGGATGTAGTCCGACACGATCGTCGTGGTGTCGGGCTTGTCCGGGCTGACGAACGCGTACAGGTCCGTGTTGTCGTACTGCGGAGTGCCCGAGATGAGCGGGGCCTCCCGGTGGGAGGAGGCGGAGGCCGCCCCCGGTTCCAGCACGGCGACGCTGGCGGCTGTGATTCCGCCGGTCGCCAGTGCCCCGCAGATGAGCGTGACAAGGCCCTTGCGCCCCATACCGCTCCTGGAGATTAGAGGTGTCATGCCGTCCGTCCCTCGGTCCCAACTTGCTTGACGGACGGGTATACGGAGCGGGGCGGCCGTTTGGATTGGTCGAAAGAAAAAAATCTTTTCTTCCTGCTCGACCCGCGTTTTTGCCTTCCGCATACGTACTTCTGCCGGAGGTGCGTCCAGTTGCGAATGCCTGGTGTGGGAGGACGGGCCGGGTGCGGCCGGATAGGGAGGGACGGAGTGGAGGCGGACGAACTGCTGGTGCTCGTCGCGGGTGGCGACCAGAGGGCGTTCGAGGACCTCTACGGACTGGTGTCCGGTCCGGTGTTCGGACTCGTGCGGCGCGTGGTCCGCGACCCCGCCCAGTCCGAGGAGGTCTCCCAGGAGGTGCTCCTCGAACTCTGGCGCTCCGCACCCAAGTTCGACCCCGGCCGGGGCAGTGCCCTCTCCTGGATCCTGACCCTCGCCCACCGCCGCGCCGTCGACCGCGTGCGCAGCGCCCGTGCGGCCGTCGACCGTGAGCAGCGCGAGGCGCTGCGCGCGAACGAACCCGCTTTCGACCAGGTCGCCGAGACGGTGGAGGCGGGCCTGGAGCGCGAATGGGTCCGCCGCTGCCTGGACCGGCTCACCGCCCTCCAGCGCCAGTCCGTCACCCTCGCCTACTACGACGGCTACACGTACCGTGAGGTGGCCGAGCGGCTCAAACTGCCGCTGGGCACGGTCAAGACGCGGATGCGCGACGGACTCACCCGGCTGCGTGACTGCCTGGGGGGTGTCGCATGAGCCTGGCCGGCCGGCTGCTGCGCCGCGAGGACCTGCACTCCCTGGCCGCGCCCTATGCCCTGGACGCCCTGGAGCCCGGTGAGCGGCGCCGCTTCGAGAAGCACCTCGGCGGCTGCGACCGGTGCGCCGCCGAGGTCCGGGCGCTGTCCGAGGACGCGGTGCGGCTCGCCTGGTCCACCGCCGCCCCGCCGCCCCTCGCCATGCGCGACCGGGTGCTGGCCGCGGTGCGGGCCACCCCGCAGGAACCGGCCCCCATCCCGGAGCACACGCCCCAGCTGCCGCCGCACGTCTGGGGCGGCCAGCCCCCGCCGGGCCGCGCCCGTGAGCGGGTGCGGATACGGCGTCCGCTGTTCGTGCCGTTCGCCACCGCCACCGCGGCCGCCGCGCTCGTCGTCGCCTCGCTCTTCGGGGTCCAGGCCGGCCGCACCCAGGACCAGCTCGACGCCGAGCGGGCGCAGTCGCGTGAGATCGCCCACGTTCTCGCCGCCCCCGACGCCCGCGCCACCAGTGCCGAGGACGCCCAGGGCCGAATTATCGGAGCAATTGCTTCCGTATCGGAGGGGCAGGCCGTCGTCACGCTCAGCGGATACGGCTCCCCGTCCCACGGACGGGTGCATCAGCTCTGGCTCATGCGCCCCCGTGTGCAACCGCGCTCCCTCGGGCTTTTCGAGGCCGACACGCCCCTGGTCGCGACCGGCCTGGGCAAGTCGGCGACGTCACTCGCTGTGACCGTCGAGCCCGAAGGCGGGTCAGAGCAGCCCACCAGCCAGCCAGTTGTCCAACTCGCCCTGAAATCGGTTGGATTCGGAGAGTAATCGAAGGAGGGTTGTCAACACCCTTGCGGGGAAGGTGAATCCTGTGACCTCGATACACGAGTGCCCCATCGGGGCGATAGGGTTACCCTGCCCGGGCCGGGTGGACTCGTACGGGTGGGGAGTGACATGGAGCAGATAACACGCAGCAGGGCGAGGGTCCCTGCGATCACCTGCGGGAGCAGCGCGACCAGTTCGCGCCTCGACCGCCATCTGTCGGTGCTGGCGGGCCCCGCCATACCGCAGCAGCAGGCGATCGAGGCGACGTCTCTGATGCGTGAACTGACCGCGCGTGAGCCGGCGCAGCGCAGCGACCGGGTCGCCCGGGTGGGCCGCGTCTCCCTCTTCGCGCCACTGCGCCGACTGCGTCGTTCGCTGTTCGGCGCCAACAAGCACTGACCGTCTGACCGTCAGGCTCGCGCTCAGGCGACCACACCGTCCCGGCGCAGCGCTGCTGCATCCGCGTCCGTCATCCCCACGGCACGCAGCAGCGCCTCGGTGTGCTGTCCGAGCGCGGGCACGTCCCCCATCCGTGCCTCGTCCCCGCCCGGCAACGTGATGGGCGGCAGCAACGCGCGCAGCGGCCCGACCGGCGACCCCACCTGACGCCACCGCTCCCGGGCCGCCAGCTGCGGATGCCCCGCCAGTTCGTGCAGATCCCGCAGCCGCGCGCAGGCGATGCCCGCGGCCTCCAGGCGCGCCACCGCCTCGTCGGCGCCGAGCGCCCCGAGGGCCGCTCCGACCAGGCCGTCGGTCCGCTCCCGGTTCGCCACCCGCGCCGGGTTCGTCGCGAACGCCGGGTCCGATCCCAACTCCGGGCGGCCGAGCACCTGTTCGGCCAGCCGTCGCCACTCCCGGTCGTTCTGCACCGACAGCAGCACCCGCCCGCCGTCCGCGGTCGGATAGGCGTCGTACGGCGCGATCACCGCGTGCCCCAGTCCGGTGCGCTCCGGAGGTTTACCGCCGTGCATGGTGTGGTGCAGGGGATGCCCCAGCCACTCGGCGAGCGCGTCCAGCATCGACACCTCCACCGGCCCGCCCCGCCCGGTCGTGCCGCGCCGCACCAGCGCCGCGAGGACGCCCGAGAAGGCGTACATGGCCGCCGCGATGTCCGCCGCCGGGACACCGGCCTTCACCGGCCGCTCCGGCGTCCCGGTCACCGACACCAGCCCCGCCTCGCACTGCACGAGCATGTCGTACGCGCGTCTGCCGGCGTACGGGCCCGACGCCCCGTAACCGGAGATGTCCACGGCGACCAGCCGGGGATGCGCGGCGCACAGCGTCGCCGCGTCCAGGCCCAGCCGGGCGGCGGCGCCGTGGGCGAGGTTCTGCACGAACACGTCCGCGTCCGCGACGAGCCGCCGCACGATCTCCAGGCCGCGCGGGTCCTTCAGGTCCAGGGCGATGGACTCCTTGCCCCGGTTGCACCACACGAAGTGGGAGGCGAGACCGCCGGCCGCGGTGTCGTAGCCGCGCGCGAAGTCGCCGCCGTCGATCCGCTCGACCTTCACGACCCGGGCGCCGAGATCGGCCAGCTGCCGGGTGGCGAAGGGCGCGGCCACGGCCTGTTCGACGGCGACGACGGTGATGCCCTCCAGGGGCAGCGGGAGACGGTCCATGAGCGGGATCATGTCCCGCGGCCGGCGGGTTTGTCAGTACCACCGGTGGCACCGCGGCGGGCGCCGTGGCAGCGGGTTCGCGCCGCGTCAGAGCAGTGTCAGCTGACCCGCCGGGCCCTCCTCGGTGTGCTCCAGGATCGACGCCGGCCTGCGGGCCGCCGCCGGGGGCGGGAGCACGCCCGCCGCCGTCAGGTCCGCCGCGGTGATCCGGGACGTGACGTCGAGGCCGGCCCACCGGGAGCGCACGTCCGCCAGCAGGGTCAGGACCGTGATCAGTTCCAGCAGTTCCGAGGTCCACTGCTGCGGCCATACCGCGGGGGCGAGGGCCGCCAGGGTTCCCGGTTCCGCCGGGCTCGTCCGGGCCGCGAACCACGCCTGGAGAATCCGCACGTCGCCCAGCGCGAACTCCCACGCCTGCGGCGGTACCGGTGAGACGCGGCCCTCGTCGAGGTGGAGGGCCTCCTCCCCGGGGTCGTAGAGGATCGTGCGGGGCCGGGCCGGGAGCGGCGCCCGGACGTAGGGGCGGCGGCCGCCCGGGAGCCTCGGCCGTTCGCCGTCCCGGCGCAGCAGCCACAGGGCCCGGTGGCCCAGTTCCACGCCCCGGGCCCAGAGTTCGGGGTCCGCGGTGAGCGGGACGGTGCGGTCGGCGCGGATCGTCGCCAGGGTCCAGGCCAGCAGGTCCGGGGGAGTGGCGGTGCGGCCCAGCCGCCCGGTCAGGTGCTCCAGCAGGCCCGGGGCCACGTTCGGTTCCGCGCCCCCCGGCCTGCGGTACAGCGGGCGGACGCGGCCCGTGCGCAGGGTGGGCAGGAGGGAGGTGGCCAGCAGGGGCATGCCCTCCGCCGACTCCACCGCGAAGACCTGCCGTTCGTCCGCCACCCGCCACAGCTCCGGACGGGCCGTGTCGATCAGACGGTGGTCCGGGATGAGCCACCGTTCGTCGAACGGGGCGGCGAGGACGCGGACCGGTTCCGCGTGCGGGCCCGAGGCCTCTGCCAGCCGCTCGGTGCCGGTCGGCCGGCCCGGGAGCTGGGGCACCGCCGAGTGGGTCGTGCGGGCGCGGGTGGGCTCGAACAGGGCCTCGCGATCGGGGCCCTCGGCCCTGAGTAGCGCGTTCCAGCGGGATTTGAGGGTCGCCGGGTCGGGGGCCGTCGGCCACTCCCGGCCGAGCCGAAGTGGTGCGACGGACCACGGCATGAGGTCCGCCAGCGGCGGAGCGTCGTCGTGCGTCACGCCCGGCATCGTACGACGAGTTCAGGTGGCGTCGAGGGTGACCGTGAAGGAGAAGCGGTCGCCCCGGTAGTGGATGACCGCCAGGTCCAGCACCCGGCCGGCGGTGTCGTAGGTGACGCCCGTGTAGTGCAGGATCGGGCTGAGCAGCGGGACCCGGAGCAGCCGGGCCGTCTCCGGGTCGGCCAGCCGGGCCTCGACCGTGTCCGTGATCCGGCTGATGTCCGCCCCGACGATGTCCCGCAGCACCTTGGTCATAGGCCGCCGGACCAGGTCCTCCGGGTCGATGCGCTCGGCCAGTTCGGGGCGCACGTGGTTGCGGGCGTGGTTGGTGGGCTCGCCCGTCTGCTCGTCGCTGCGCAGGCGGTGGTACGTCGCCACCTCGGCCAGGTCCGGGAAGAACTCGGTGAGTTCACCGGCCACGGGGGCCGTGCCGTGGTCCAGCAGCCGTGCCGTCATCCCCGACTGCTGGGCGACGATCGCGTCCACCGAGCCGAGCAGCCGCACCGGGGTGCCCCGGCGGACGTCCGGCTCGATGAAGGTGCCCCGGCGGCGGTGCCGGCTGATCAGCCCCTCGTCCTCCAGCTCCTTGAGCGCCTGCCGCATGGTCAGCACGCTCACGCCGTAGTGCTCGGCGAGCTGTTCCTCGGTGGGCAGCCGGAGCGGGTCCCGGGGGGAGCGGCCGAGTATGGAGGCGCGCAGCGACTGCGAGACCTGGTACCAGAGCGGCAGCTTGCGGTTCAGGACGATCGAGTCGGGGGCGAAGGAGGTCACGGGCCATCCGTACCGTCGGGGGATCTTCAGTGCAAGGGGCGGAAGTGGCGTTCCAGGCCCCGCCACACGTCGTCGTAGTCCTGCTGGAGGTGTTCGGCGGTGGCCGCCTGCGGGGTGAGCGTCACCGGCCAGCGGGTCTCGAACATGAACGCCAGGCCGTCGTCCACCTTCTGGGGCTTCAGCTCGGCCGCGCTCGCCCGGTCGAAGGTCTCCCGGTCCGGGCCGTGCGCCGACATCATGTTGTGCAGCGAGCCGCCGCCCGGCACGAAGCCCCCTTCCCCGGCGGCCTTGGCGTCGTAGGCCCCCTCGATCAGGCCCATGTACTCGCTCATCACGTTCCGGTGGAAGTACGGCGGCCGGAAGGTGTCCTCGCCGACCAGCCAGCGCGGTGCGAAGACCACGAAGTCGACGCCGGCCAGGCCCGGGGTGTCCGACGGGGACGTCAGCACCGTGAAGATCGACGGGTCGGGGTGGTCGTAGGAGAGGCTGCCGATCACGTTGAAACGGCGGAGGTCGTAGACGTAGGGCACATGGGTGCCGTGCCAGGCGACCACGTCCAGCGGGGAGTGGTCGTACGTCGCGGTCCACAGGTTGCCGCAGAACTTGACGACCACCTCGACCGGAGCCTCGACGTCCTCGTAGGCGGCGACAGGGGCCCGGAAGTCCCGGGCGTTGGCGAGGCCGTTGGCGCCGATCGGGCCGAGGTCGGGGAGGCGGAAGGGCGCGCCGTAGTTCTCGCACACATAGCCCCGTACCGAGGCGTCCAGCAGCTCCACCCGGAAGCGGACACCGCGGGGGACCAGCGCCACATGGCCCGGTTCCACGCGCAGGAGGCCGAACTCGGTGCGCAGCAGCAGACCGCCGCGCTCCGGGACGATCAGCAGCTCGCCGTCCGCGTCGGAGAAGACCCGCTCCATCGAGGAGTCGGCGTGGTAGAGGTGCACGGCCATGCCGGTGCGCCGCGTCGCGTCGCCGTTGCCGCCGAGGGTCCACAGGCCGGCGAGGAAGTCCGTGCCCGGCGGCGGCTCCGGGAGCGGGTTCCAGCGCAGCCGGTTCGGGTCCGGGGCGATGTCGGTGAAGGGCGCGGTGCGCAGCCCCCCGTTGTCGGGGGCGCGCAGGAACGCCGGGTGGGCGGCGGAGGGACGGACGCGGTAGAGCCAGGAGCGGCGGTTGTGGGACCGGGGCTCGGTGAAGGCCGAACCGCTGAGCTGCTCCGCGTACAGCCCGAGGGGGGCGCGCTGCGGGGAGTTGCGGCCCTCGGGCAGCGCCCCGGGCACCGCCTCGGAGGCGTGCTCGTTGCCGAACCCCGAGAGGTACGCCGGCCCCTCGGTGGTCTTGCGCGTGTCCCCGTGCATCTTCGCTCCCTGAAACCCGCGGGCCGTCGATTCCTATGCATCACCGTAGGATTGCGCGGGGGCGGGTGCAAGGGGGCCGGGATCATCCCCGCGGGGCAGCGGGAGAACCCGACTCCAGGGGGATCCGGACGGTGCCGCGCTGTTCTACGCTCCCGGGCATGTCGTGGACGCGTGGACTGCCGGGCGCGCTCGGTGCCTGCGCGCTGCTGCTGGTCGCGGCGGCGGGCTGCGGGACGGGGGAGGCGCACGAGCGCAGGGATACGGGGACGCCCGCGCCGGTGGGCAAGATCCTCGACGAGACGGACGAGGACGGGCGCCACTACCGGGAGATCGACAGGAAGCAGGCGCCCGAGGTCGGCACCGAGGTCACCCCCGACGCGGCCGGCGGCTGGGACGTACGGCTCGACCTGCACCGCTTCCGGTTCTCCCCGGCCGGCACCGCGGCGAAGGCGGTCGCCGGGCACGGCACCGCCTGCCTCTACGTGGACGGCGACCTGGTGACCCGGCTGCGCACCCCCGCGTACCACCTCCCGGCCGCGCTCGTCCCGCACGGCACCCACCACATCACCGCCCGGCTGTACGCGGACGACGGCACGGTCTGGGCGGTGCGCGGCGAGCCGGTGGAGAGCACGGCGGACGTCACGGCGTCGGGTGCGGAGACGGGTGCGGAGACGGCGAACCCGTCCGGGTCCGCCGCCGCGGGCGGTGCGGCGGCAGGATGAGTGTAGGGGCCATCCGTCACCGTACCGGGGGGCGAGGTTCACTTGATCCCCGCGGAAAGGCATCATGAAGCCCGTGCCCCAAGCGACCCCGCTCCGCAAAGCGCCCGTACAGCGGCGCAGTGCCGAACGCCTGACCAGGATCCTCGACGCCTGCGCCGCCCTCCTCGACGAGGTGGGCTACGACGAGCTGAGCACCCGGGCGGTCGCCCTGCGGGCCGGGGTGCCCATCGGCTCGGTCTACCGCTTCTTCGGCAACAAACGGCAGATGGCCGACGCCCTCGCCCAGCGCAACCTGGAGCACTACACCGAGCGGGTCACCGAGCGGCTGAAGGACGCGCCGAAGGGCGACTGGCGGGCGGCGATGGACGCGGTGCTGGACGAGTACCTCGCCATGAAGCGCACCGCGCCCGGCTTCTCGCTCGTGGACTTCGGCAACCAGATACCGGTCGGCGCCCGCCACGCCGAACCCAACCGCAGGGTCGCCGACCGCCTGACCGACCTGCTCTCCGACTACATCGGCCGCGCCCCCGACGAGGACCTGCGCCGCACGTTCCTGGTGGCCGTGGAGACCGCCGACACCCTGGTCCACCTCTCCTTCCGGATGGACCCGGAGGGCGACGAGTCGATCATCACCGAGGCCAGGGAACTGCTGCGGGCCTACCTGGCGCGGGTCCTGGACTGACTCGGGCCGACCCGGCCTCATTCGCACCGGCTTGCACCGACTCGCGCCGACCCGGGCGAGGCGCCGGGGAGGGATCGCGGTGGGGCTCCCCCCTCGACATACCGAGCGGTATGCTCACCCGGGTCCGGCCGCACCCGTCGCCGCACCCCGGGAGGCACCCATGCCCCGCACAGCCCTGCGCATCTGCCCGCTCTGCGAGGCCACCTGCGGGTTGACCCTCACCATCGAGGGCACCCGTGTCACCGGCGCCCGCGGTGACCGTGACGACGTCTTCAGCAAGGGGTTCATCTGCCCGAAGGGCGCCTCCTTCGGCGCCGTCGACGGCGACCCCGACCGGCTGCGCACCCCCCTCGTCCGCACGGACGGCGAACTGCGCGAGGCCACCTGGGCCGAGGCCTTCGACGCGGTCGCCGCCGGGATCCGGGGCGTCGTCGAGCGGCACGGCGCCCACTCCGTCGGCGTCGTCCTCGGCAACCCCAACGTCCACACCATGGCCGGTGCCCTCTACCCGCAGGTCCTGCTCGGCGTCCTCGGCACCCGCAGCGTCTTCACCGCGTCCACGGTCGACCAGATGCCCAAGCACGTCTCCAGCGGACTGCTCTTCGGCGACGCCAACGCGATACCCGTGCCCGACCTCGACCGCACCGACCACCTCCTCCTCATCGGCGCCAACCCTCTGGAGTCCAACGGGAGTCTGTGCACCGCCCCCGACTTCCCCGGCAGGCTCAAGGCGCTCAGGGCCCGCGGCGGCACCCTCACCGTCATCGACCCGCGCCGCACCCGCACCGCGAAGCTCGCCGACCGGCACATCGCCATCCGGCCCGGCGCGGACGCCCTGCTGCTCGCCGCGATGGCCCAGGTCCTCTTCGAGGAGGACCTGGTGGACCTCGGACAGCTCGCCCCGCACCTCGAAGGGCTCACCGAACTCCGCGCCGAACTGGGTGACTTCACCCCGGACGCGGTCGCGCACGCCACCGACGTCGACGCCGCCACGATCCGGGTCCTCGCCCGTGAACTCGCCGCCGCGCCGACCGCCGCCGTCTACGGCCGCATCGGCAGCTGCACCGTCCTGCACGGCACCCTCGCCAGCTGGCTGGTCGACGTCCTCAACATCCTCACCGGCAACCTCGACCGGCCCGGCGGCGCGCTCTTCCCGCAGGCCGCCACCGACCGGACCCCGCGACCCGCCGGCCCCGGCCGCGGCTTCGCGCTCGGGCGCTGGCACTCCCGGGTCGGCCGGCATCCCGAGGCCAAGGGCGAACTGCCGCTCTCCGCGCTCGCCGAGGAGATCGACACCGCGACCGCCGAGGGCGAACCGGTCCGCGCCCTGATCGCCGTCGCCACCAACCCCGTGCTCTCCGCTCCCGACGGCGCCCGCCTCGACAAGGCCCTGGACTCGCTCGACTTCATGGTCAGCGTCGACCCCTACCTCAACGAGACCGCGCGCCACGCCGACGTCGTACTGCCCCCGCCGCCGCCCTCCCAGAGCCCGCACCACGACTTCGCCTTCAACACCCTCGCCGTACGCAACCAGGTCCGCTACACCCGTCCCGCCGTCCCGCTGGAGCCCGGCAGGATGGCGGAGACCGAGATCCTGTCCCGGCTGGTCCTGGCGGCCGGCGGCATGCACGGCGCCGAACCGTCCGCCGTCGACGACATGGTCGTCGGGCAGACCCTCGGCAAGGCCGTCACCGAGTCCCACTCGCCCGTGCGCGGCCGCGACCCGGAGGAACTCGCCGGCCTGCTCACCGGCGACACCGGCCCCGAGCGCCGGCTCGACCTGATGCTGCGCCTCGGCCCCTACGGCGACGGCTTCGGCGCCCGCCCCGACGGGCTCACCCTGGAGCGGCTGCTCGCCCACCCGCACGGCATCGACCTCGGCCCCCTCACCTCCCGTCTCCCGCAGCCGCTGAGGACCAGGAGCGGCAAGGTCGAGCTGCTTCCCCGGCCGATCGCCGACGACCTGCCCCGGCTGCGCGCGGCCCTCGCCGGCCGGCCGGACGGTCTGGTCCTGGTCGGCCGCCGCCATCTGCGCTCCAACAACAGCTGGATGCACAACGTGCCCGCCCTCACCGGCGGCACCAACCGCTGCACCCTGCACATCCACCCCGAGGACGCCGAACGCCTCGGCGTGCGCGACGGCGCCGACGTCCGTGTCAGGGGCGCCGGGGGAGAGGTGGTCACCCCCGCCGAGGTCACCGACGGCGTCCGGCCCGGAGTCGTCAGCCTCCCGCACGGCTGGGGCCACGACCGCCCGGGCACCCGTCTGAGCCACGCCGCGACCGCGCCCGGCGTCAACGTCAACCAGCTCCTCGACGGCACCCTGCTCGACCCGCTGTCCGGCAACGCCGTCCTCAACGGCATCCCCATCGAAGTGACCGCAACCCCGTGACCCGGAACCGCGCGCACACCGCTCACCCGCCCGCGTCGCCCCGCCCGCGTCGCCCCGCCCGCGTCGCCTCGCCTACGGCGTCCCACGGCGTCCCACGGCGTCCGACGGCGTCCGGCGGTCTCCCGGTCGCGCGTCCGGTGCGCCGGTGCGGGTGAGCGCGGTGCACCGGGCCGCTTCGGGACGCGTCGCCACTTGCTGAGTATTTCGGCACATGTCTTCCCCCTCGCCCGCACATTCCGTTAACTTCCGTGACCCAAAGGCCCGTACCGCCCCCGGGGACGACAGTCATGACACGCGCCATCTCCCTGCACGACGTGAGCAAGGCCTACACGCGAGGTGCCCGCGTGGTCGACCGGCTCTCGCTGGACATCCGCGCCGGCGAGTTCCTCGTGCTGCTCGGGCCCTCGGGCTGCGGCAAGTCGACCGTGCTGCGGATGATCGCCGGGCTGGAGGAGATCGACGAGGGCGAGTTACTCCTCGACGGCGAGTACGCCAACGACCTGATGCCCGCCGCCCGGGACATCGCGATGGTCTTCCAGAACTTCGCCCTCTACCCGAGCATGACCAGCCGCGACAACATCGGCTTCCCGCTCCGGATCGAGGCCCGCGGCGCCGACCCGCGCCCCCGGGTGGACGCCACCGCCCGCATGCTGGGTATCGAGGACCTCCTCGACCGCTTCCCCAGCCAGCTCTCCGGCGGCGAACGCCAGCGGGTGGCGATGGGGCGGGCGATCGCCCGGCACCCCTCGGCCTTCCTGATGGACGAGCCGCTCTCCAACCTCGACGCCAAGCTCCGCAACCACCTGCGGGCCGAGATCGCGCGGCTGACCCGCGAACTGGGCGTCACCACGGTCTACGTCACCCACGACCAGGCCGAGGCGATGTCGCTCGGCGACCGGGTCGCCGTGCTGCGCGGCGGGGTCCTGCAACAGGTCGACAGCCCGCGCGCGGTCTACGCGCTGCCCCGCAACGTCTTCGTCGCCGCCTTCATCGGCACCCCGCGCATCAACCTGCTGCGCGGGGTGGTCCGGGCCCCGCTCGACGGCGCGATGACCGTCGGCCTGGGCAAGCAGGCGCTGCGGCTGCCCGAACCCCTGTCCCCGGACCACAGGTTGCTGCGGGTGCAGCAGGGGCGGGAGGTGATCGTCGGGCTGCGCTCGGAGGCGGTGCGGATCGCCAGGCACTCCACCGCCCGGCCCGGTGAGGTGCCGCTGACCGGTCTGGTCGAGCACGTCGAGTTCCAGGGGCACGAGGTGCTCGTCCACCTCGACACCGGCTCCCGGCCCGCCGTCGTACCGGAGCTGGAGGCCCCGCGCCCGTCCGGCCGGCCGTCCCGGCGGCGCAGGGAGGGGGCGGGGGTGCTGGACCGCTTCCGGGACCGGGCCGTTTCGAGGCGGGCCGGGCCGGTCGTCGTACTGGAGGACCCGCCCGCGGCCGAGCCGGCGCCGCCGGAGGGGCGGCTGCCCGGTGACCTGGTGGTGCGCACCACGCCCGACCTCCAGCTCCGGCACGGCGCGCAGATCCCCCTTCTCGTCGACCTCGCCCACCTGTTCGTCTTCGACCGGAACGGCGAACGGATCTGCCCGTCCCCCGCGCGGCTGCCGGATCTGGACGAGTGAAACACTCCGGGAATCGCGGAACGGAAGGGGGCGATGCCCTAGGAATGGGGCATGCGCACTCAATCCCTCCGTAACCGCTCGGCCCTCGCGGTCGCCGGCATCCTGCTCGCGGGCGCCCCGACCGCGTACACGGCACTGGCCGACGACCGGCCGCCCGCCGCGCCGGCCCGCGGAAAGCCGTACGTCGAGACGCGGCTGTTCTTCGGCACCGCCCGCCCGGACGGCGGACCCGCCGTCACCGACCGGCAGTTCATGGCCTTCGTCGACCGGGAGGTCACCCCGGACTTCCCCGACGGGCTCACCGTGCAGAGCGGGCGCGGGCAGTGGCGGGACGCCCACGGGGCGATCGAGAAGGAGCGGTCGTACGAACTGCTCCTGCTGTACCCGGAATCGGCGGCGAAGGACGCCGACCGGAAGGTGGAGGAGATCCGGCGGGCCTACGAGAAGGCCTTCGCGCAGGAGAGCGTGGGCAGGGTGGACGAGCGGGCCCGGGTGGACTTCTGATCGTGACGGGTCATCTCTGGCGCGCTAAAACTATCGCCGCTAGTTTGTGACTCGGACGACGCAGCCCCGCCGGGAGGAAGCAGCATGAAGGCACATGACGGCCTGTACATCGACGGCGCCTGGCGCGCCGCCGAGAGCCGGGACGTGATCGAGGTCGTGAACCCGGTCGACGAGCAGGTCGTCGGCCGGGTCCCGGCGGGCGGCGCGCTGGACGTCGACACCGCCGTACGCGCCGCCCGTGCCGCCCTCCCGGCCTGGGCCGCCACCCCGCCCGCCGGGCGCGCCGCCCGGCTCGCCGCGCTGCGCGACGTGCTGGTGGCCCGCAAGGACGAGATCGCCGGGACGGTGAGCACCGAACTGGGCGCGCCGCTCGCGTTCTCGCAGGCCGTGCACGCGGGCGTGCCGATCGCGGTCGCGGGCTCGTACGCCGAGCTGGCGGCCGTCCACCCCTTCGAGGAGAAGGTCGGCAACTCGACCGTCTACCAGGAGCCGGTCGGCGTGGTCGGCGCGATCACGCCCTGGAACTATCCGCTGCACCAGATCGTCGCCAAGGCCGCCCCGGCGCTCGCGGCCGGCTGCACCGTGGTGCTCAAGCCCGCCGAGGACACCCCGCTCACCGCCCAGCTGTTCGCCGAGGCGGTGCACGAAGCGGGCCTGCCCGCCGGGGTGTTCAACCTCGTCACCGGCCTCGGACCGATCGCCGGCCAGGCCCTCGCCGAGCACCCGGGGGTCGACCTGGTCTCCTTCACCGGCTCCACGGCGGTCGGCCGACGGATCGGCGCGACGGCCGGCGCGGCCGTGAAGAAGGTGGCGCTGGAACTGGGCGGCAAGTCCGCCAACGTCATCCTGCCGAGCGCCGACCTCGCCAGGGCCGTGAACGTCGGCGTGGCCAACGTGATGTCCAACTCCGGCCAGACGTGCAGCGCCTGGACCCGGATGCTGGTGCACGCCGACCGCTACGAGGAGGCGGTGGAGCTGGCCGCGGCCGCGGCCGCCAGGTACGCGGACCGGATCGGGCCGGTCGTCAGCGCCGGACAGCGCGATCGGGTGCGCGGTTACATCGAGAAGGGCATCGCCGAGGGCGCCCGGCTGGTCGCGGGCGGGCCCGCATCCCCGCACGAGCGCGGCTACTTCGTCAGCCCGACGGTCTTCGCCGACGTCACCCCCGGGATGACGATCGCCCAGGAGGAGATCTTCGGCCCGGTCCTGTCGGTCCTGCGCTACACGGACGAGGAGGACGCCCTGCGCATCGCCAACGGCACGGTCTACGGGCTCGCCGGCGCCGTCTGGGCCGGGGACGAGGAGGAGGCGGTGGCGTTCGCCCGGCGCATGGAGACCGGGCAGGTCGACATCAACGGGGGCCGTTTCAACCCGCTGGCCCCGTTCGGCGGTTACAAGCAGTCGGGGGTCGGGCGGGAGCTCGGCGCGCACGGGCTCGCCGAGTACCTCCAGACCAAGTCCCTGCAGTTCTGAGGAGATCGCCGCGATGACTTTCACGGTCCGAGCCGCCGTACTCCCCGCCGTGGGCGCCCCGCTGGCGGTCACCGACATCGAGCTGCCCGAACCCGGGCCCGGCCGGGTCCGGGTCCGGCTCGCCGCCGCCGGTGTCTGCCACTCCGACCTCTCGCTCTCCGACGGCACCATGCGGGTGCCGGTCCCGGCGGTCCTCGGTCACGAGGGCGCGGGCACCGTGGTGGCCGTGGGGGAGGGCGTCACCCGGGTCGCCCCCGGCTCCCGGGTCGTCCTCAACTGGGCACCCTCCTGCGGCAGCTGCCACGCCTGCGCGCTCGGCGAGGTCTGGCTCTGCGCCGACGCGCTGAGCGGCGCCGGCGCCGTCCACGCCCGTACGGCGGACGGCACCGAACTCCACCCCGGCCTCAACGTGGCGGCGTTCGCCGAGGAGACGGTGGTCGCCGAGTCCTGTCTCCTGCCCCTGCCCGAGGGCATCCCGCTCACCGACGCGGCCCTGCTCGGCTGCGCGGTGCTCACCGGCTACGGCGCCGTCCACAACTCGGCCCGGGTCCGGCCCGGGGAGACGGTGGCGGTGTTCGGCGTCGGCGGGGTCGGGCTGGCCGCGTTGCAGGCGGCGCGGATCGCCGGGGCGGCGAGGATCGTGGCCGTCGACGTCTCCCCGCTGAAGGAGGAGCTGGCACGGGCCGCGGGCGCCACCGACTACGTCGTCGCCTCCGGGACCACCGCCCGCGAGATCCGCGCCCTCACCGGCAGGCAGGGCGTCGACGTGGCCGTGGAGTGCGTGGGCCGCGCGGTCACCATCCGCGCCGCCTGGGAGTCCACCCGCCGGGGCGGCCGTACCACGGTCGTCGGCATCGGCGGCAAGAGCGAACAGGTCACCTTCAACGCCCTGGAGCTCTTCCACTGGGGCCGCACCCTCGCCGGCTGCGTCTACGGCGACTCGGACCCGGCCCGCGACCTGCCGCTGCTCGCCGAGCACGTCCGGGCGGGCCGCCTGGACCTGAGCGCGCTGGTCACGGAACGCATCGCCCTGGACGGCATCCCGGCCGCCTTCGAGAACATGCTCGCGGGCAAGGGCGGCCGGGCGCTGGTGGTGTTCTGACCGGCGCGCCGAGCGCTCAGACGGAGTCCGGGGCGGGGGCGGACTCCGGGGCGGGCTCCGGAGCCGTCGCGGGTGACGGCGCCGGAGCCGCGGCCCGCCCGCTCCGCGACCGGGACACCGCCACACCGGCCAGACACAGCACCCCGCCCACGAGCGTCAGCGCGCCGGGCACCTCGCCGAGCGCCAGCCACGACATCAGCACGACCAGCGCGGGCACCGCGTACGTGGTCGCGCCCATCCGGCTCGCCGTCGTCCGCGCCAGCGCGTACGCCCACGTGGTGAACGCCAGCGCCAGCGGGAACACGCCCAGGTACAGCATGTTGAGGGTCGCGGAGAGCGGGGCGTGTGCCGCCTCGCCGACCAGCTGCCCGGAGAACGGCAGGCAGAGCACGGCGCCGACCAGGCACCCGAACGTCGTCACCTGGAGCGCGCTCGCCCGGGCCAGCGCCGGCTTCTGCGCGACCACACCGCCCGCGTAGGAGACGGCCGCGAGCAGGCACAGCACCACGCCGAGCACCGAGGAACCGCCCTCGCCGGACATCGAAAGACCGACGGTCACCGCGCCCGCGAACGACACCGCCATCCCCGCGAGCAGCCGCGGCGGCATCGGATCGCCGAGCAGCCGGGCGCCGAGCAGCGCGATGAGGATCGGGCCGATGTTCACGACGAGCGCCGCGGTGCCCGCGTCCACCTGCTGCTCGCCCCAGTTCAGGACGACGCTGTAGAAGCCGAACCAGAGCAGCCCGGATATCACGATCCCGCGCCACGCGGACCTCGGCGGCAGCCCCTCGCGCCGTACGGCGCACAGCAGCCCGAGCACGAGGCACCCGGAGACCAGCCGCCCGAGCGCGAGCGCCCCCGGGGAGTAGGAGCCCCCCGCGCTCCGGATCGACACGAACGCCGACGCCCAGAGCACGACGGTGACGGCGGCCGCGGCGGCGGGCAGGAGGTGGCGGGGAACGCGAGCGGTGAACTTCTTCATGGGGTCGAGGGTAAGGAGCGGAGGCGGGATGCGGCTGGCGGATTTCGGACGGGGCTCAGGGCGGCGCCCCGCCGGCCCGCTACGCGTGCTCCGTCACCCGTGCGAACTGCTCGGCGAGCCCGTCCAGCAGCGCCCGCAACCCCGTCTCGAACGCGCGCTCGTCGATCTTCTCCTGCTGTTCCGCGAGGAGGTGGGCCTGGCCGAGGTGGGGGTAGTCGGCCGGGTCGTACGCGCTCTCGTCGTCGACGAAGCCGCCCGCGAACGAACCCAGCGCCGAGCCCATGATGAAGTACCGCATCAGCGCCCCGATCGACGTCGCCTGCGCCGGCGGCCACCCCGCGTCCACCATCGCCCCGTAGACCGCGTCGGCCAGCCGCAGGCCCGCCGGGCGGCGGCCGGGTCCCCGCGCGAGGACCGGGACGATGTTCGGATGGTCGCGGAGCGCGGCCCGGTAGGACACCGCCCAGTCGTGCAGCGCGGTCCGCCAGTCCCGGCCGCGCTCCCCGCCGTTGTCGAACATCGACAGGTCGACCTGCGCGCTCACGGAGTCGGCGACCGCCTCCAGGATCTCGTCCTTGGTGCGGAAGTGGTTGTAGAGCGAGGGCCCGCTCACCCCCAGCTCGGCCGCGAGCCGCCGGGTGGAGAGGGCCGCGAGACCGTCCGCGTCCACGAGTTCCCGTGCCGTCGTGACGATCCGGTCGGTGCTGAGGAGGGGCTTGCGCGGTCGGGCCATGGCGCACATAGTAGGGCTGCGCGAAGAAACTAGCAGTGCTAATTTAAATGGGGTGATCGCATGGTGAACCTGGGGCTCGGCGAGGAGCAGGCCGCCGTACGGCAGCTGGCCCGGGACTTCGTCGAGCGCGAGATCACCCCGCACGTGATCGCCTGGGACCGCGCCGAGGAGGTCGACCGGGGCATCGTGAAGAAGCTCGGCGACGTCGGGTTCCTGGGGCTGACCGTCGACGAGGAGTACGGCGGCTCGGGCGGCGACCACCTGTCGTACTGCCTGGTCACGGAGGAACTCGGCCGCGGCGACTCCTCCGTGCGCGGCATCGTCTCCGTCTCCCTGGGGCTCGTCGCCAAGACCGTCGCCGCCTGGGGGACCGAGGGGCAGAAACGGCACTGGCTGCCGGGGCTCACCTCCGGGGAGTACGTCGGCTGCTTCGGCCTCACCGAACCCGGCACCGGGTCCGACGCGGGCAGCCTGACCACCCGGGCCGTTCGCGAAGGCGACGAGTACGTCGTCAACGGCGGCAAGATGTTCATCACCAACGGCACCTGGGCCGACGTGGTCCTGCTCTTCGCCCGCTCCACCGACGCCCCCGGTCACAAGGGCGTCTCCGCGTTCCTCGTGCCGGCCGACACCCCCGGCCTCACCCGCCGCGCGGTCCACGGCAAGCTCGGGCTGCGCGGCCAGGCCACCGCCGAACTCGTCCTCAGGGACGTCCGGGTGCCCGCGTCCGCGATGCTCGGGCCCGAGGGCAAGGGGTTCTCCGTCGCCATGTCGGCGCTGGCCAAGGGGCGGATGTCGGTCGCGGCCGGATGCGTCGGGATAGCCCAGGCCGCCCTGGACGCGGCCGTGCGCTACGCCGGGGAGCGCGAGCAGTTCGGGACGCCGATCGCCGGGCACCAGCTGGTCCAGGAGCTGATCAGCGACATCGCCGTCGACGTGGACGCGGCCCGCCTGCTGACCTGGCGGGTCGCCGACCTGGTCGACCGCGGGCTGCCGTTCGCCACCGAGTCCTCCAAGGCCAAGCTCTTCGCCTCCGAGGCCGCGGTGCGCGCCGCCAACAACGCCCTCCAGGTCTTCGGCGGCTACGGCTACATCGACGAGTACCCGGTCGGCAAACTCCTGCGCGACGCCCGGGTGATGACCCTCTACGAGGGCACCAGCCAGATCCAGAAACTGCTCATCGGGCGGGCCCTGACGGGGGTTTCCGCGTTCTGAGCGCCCGCGGGACGCACGGTTGAGTACGTCCTGAGTACTTCGGCGGATGTGACGCGGCGCGCGGTCGCCGATGCTCTTCCCATGAGTGACACACCGGTCAGACACCAGAACACGGCCGCCTTCTACGGCCAGGCCGTCGCCTCCTTCGGCATCGCGATGGCGGCCACCGTCCTCGGCATCCTCCGGCTGGACGCCGACGCGTGGGTGCGCGGCTTCCTCGGCATCGCCGTGCTCTACCTCGTCACCTCCGCCTTCACGCTCGCGAAGGTGATCCGGGACCGCCAGGAGGCCGGCCAGATCGTCAGCCGGGTCGACCAGGCGAGGCTGGAGAAGCTGCTCGCCGATCACGACCCCTTCGAGAAGCTCTGACCGCCGCCGGCCGCCGGGGAAAGCTCTGAGCGGGCACACTAAGCGCTCGCTCAGCTTCGGCGGTATGGTGGAGCTCCTGTACCGAGAGGGGCGAACGAGCGATGAGTACGGCGGAGGAGACGGCCGGCGGCGAGATCGAGCCGTGGGAAGAGGTCACCCCTGACGCGGCACGGCGCCTGCTGGTCGCCGCCGTGGAAGCCTTCGCCGAGCGCGGCTACCACGCCACCACCACCCGCGACATCGCGGGCCGCGCCGGCATGAGCCCCGCCGCGCTCTACATCCACTACAAGACCAAGGAAGAGCTGCTCCACCGGATCAGCCGCATCGGCCACGACAAGGCCCTGGAGATCCTGCGGACGGCCGCGCGCCGTGAGGGCACCGCCGCCGAGCGGCTCGCCGACGCCGTCAGCTCCTTCGTCCGCTGGCACGCCGGGCGGCGCACCACCGCGCGGGTCGTCCAGTACGAGCTGGAGGCACTCGGGCCCGACGCCCGCGCCGAGATCCTCGCGCTGCGCCGCCAGGTCGACGCGGAGGTGCGCGGGATCATCGAGGAGGGCGTCGCGGCCGGTGAGTTCGACGTCCTCGACCCGCACGGCACCACCCTCGCGGTGCTCTCGCTGTGCATCGACGTCGCCCGCTGGTTCAACGTGAACGGCCCCCGCACGCCCGAGCAGGTCGGCGAGCTCTACGCCGACCTCGTGCTGCGGATGGTGGGGGCCGGATGACCGGCCGCCCGGCTCAGAGGTAGTACCGGGAGACCGACTCCGCGACGCAGACCGGCTTGTCGCCGCCCTCGCGCTCGACGGTGAAGGCGACGGTCACCTGCACACCGCCGGTGACGTCCTGTGCGCCGGTGATCCTCGCGGTGGCGCGCAGCCGGGAGCCGACCGGGACGGGGGCGGGGAAACGGACCTTGTTGGTGCCGTAGTTCACGCCCATCTTCACGCCCTCGACCCGGATCAGCTGGGGGCCGAAGAGGGGCAGCAGCGACAGGGTCAGATAGCCGTGCGCGATCGTCGTGCCGAACGGTCCCGCGGCCGCCTTCTCCGGGTCGACGTGGATCCACTGGTGGTCGCCCGTCGCCTCCGCGAACAGGTCGATGCGCTTCTGGTCCACCTCCAGCCAGTCGGTGTGGCCCAGCTGTTCGCCCACGGCGGCCTTCAGCTCGTCGGGGGAAGTGAAGGTCCTCGGTTCTGCCATGTCGCCGGCCCTCTCGCAGTCACACGTGCCATGTCTAAGCAACTGCTTAGCATGGTCGGGCTCGGGCCCGCTGTCAACGGACCGCGAGCGGCGCGGGTCGGTAGGGTCTGCGGGGTGCCGCAGATTCCCGAGAAGATCCACGAGCTGAGCGTCGGCCAGCTGTCCGCACGCAGCGGCGCGGCCGTGTCCGCGCTGCACTTCTACGAGGCCAAGGGCCTCATCAGCAGCCGGCGAACCTCCGGCAACCAGCGCCGCTACAGCCGTGACACGCTGCGCCGGGTGGCCTTCGTCCGGGCGGCACAACGGGTCGGCATCCCGCTGGCCACGATCCGCGAGGCGCTGCTGCGGCTCCCCGAGGAACGCACCCCGACCCGGGAGGACTGGGCGCGGCTCTCGCAGGCGTGGCGCGCGGAACTCGACGAGCGCATCCGGCAGCTGAACCGGTTGCGGGACCATCTGACGGACTGCATCGGCTGCGGGTGCCTGTCGCTGGACACCTGCGTCCTGTCCAACCCGGACGACGCGTTCGGCGAACGCCGCGCCGGGTCCCGGCTCCTGCCGGAGGGCGGGCGGTAGTCCGGGCTCTCGAACGGCGCCGGAGCCAGGGGGAGTCCGGTCCCCGGGGGCTTCGCCGGCACGTCGAACACCGCGTGTCCAGCAGGGGGTGCGGCATCCCCGCCGCACCCCCACGTGATCAGGCCGACATGAGCAGCCGCCCGCGCCTGGCGTAGGCCAGGGCCTCGGGGGTGAGCACCGGACGCGGTACCAGGATCCCGCAGTCGGCGCAGACCGGACCGGCCGAAGGCTCGTGGTCCAGGTCGTACTTCCAGATGAGGCGCTCCCCTTCGCACACCGGGCACACCGTGCCCGGCTCGCGCTCCAGGGCGGCGATCAGCCGTCGCAGCACCTCGGCCAGCGGTTCGTCGGGATGGACACGTGGGTCGTCGCACCAGGCCACTCCGAATCCGCCCCAGGTCAGCCGGTGCCAGTCGTCCACGCTGCCCGGGCGGCGCAGCCCGTCGTGCTTCTCCTTCTTGCGGCGCTCGGCGAACTCGACCTCATAGGCGAGCCAGACCGCCCGCGCCTCCTCCAGTTCCTCCAGTGCGCCCACGAGACGCACCGGATCGGGGGACCGGTCCTCGGGACCGAACCCGGCCCGCGCGCACAGATGGTCCCAGGTCGCACGGTGCCCGTAAGGAGCGAACCGCTCCAGGCACTTGCGCAGCGAGTAACGCCGTAGCGCCAGATCGCACCGTGGGTCTCGCGCCTGTCTCGCCAGACTCCGGAAACCGGCCATCGCCCTGCACCTCCGTCACACCTGCACCTGTACTTCGGTCACTTCGGCGTCGCCGCACGGACTGCGCACGGCGTTGCCGTATAGACGTATCGACACTCGAATCGGCTCCATCCGATTTCCGATGCCGTCCATAAGGCCGCCCGCCTTGACCGACGGCAGGTGAGACCGCCGACGCGCGCGACCCTTCCAAAACTTGACGCATGTTCATCTTCAATCTCGGGGATACCGGCGGTAACGTCCGGCCCACCCCCGTCGTGAGGAGCAGCCATGCCACGGCGCACCAGACACCACGCGTTGTTCGACAAACTGAGAACTCCCCGCAAGCTTCCCGGGTTCCTGAAAGCCGCATCCGTATGCGCGCTGATCGCCGGGCTGCTCTCCCCGCTCGCCCAGGCGCCGGCCGCGGCGGCGGCGTCCAACGACTACTGCGGCGGACAGTGTTCCGACATCCTGCCGCCCGGCGAGAACGGCAACGCCACCCTCGCCCAGATCCTGCTCAACCAGGCCTTCGGCACCCAGCCCAGCCACGCCGAGGACCAGCTCGGCCCCTACGCCAACCTGGCCACCGGCTACTCCACCCTCACCGACGCGAAGATCAACACGTTCTTCAACGACGCGTCGTTCGGGGTCGCATCGAGTCAAGTCGCCTCCACGGAGAGCCCGGCCGGACGCAGCGACGTCACCATCGTCCGCGACAAGGCGACCGGTGTGCCGCACATCACCGGTACCACCAGATACGGCACCGAGTTCGGGGCGGGGTATGCCGCCGCTGAGGACCGGCTGTGGCTCATGGACGTGTTCCGCCACGTCGGGCGCGGCCAGCTGACCACCTTCGCCGGCGGCGCCGCCTCCAACCAGGGGCTGGAGCAGGAGTTCTACCGCAACGCCCCCTACACCGAGGCCGACCTCCAGGCGCAGATCGACCGGGCCGTCGCCAACAACGGCACCCGCGGCCAGCAGGCCCTCACGGACGCCAACGCCTACCTCGACGGCATCAACTCCTACATAGACGCCTCCGACAGCGGCCGATACTTCCCCGGTGAGTACGTGCTGACCGGGCACAAGGACTCGGTCACCAACGCCGGCACCATCGACCACTTCAAGATCACCGACCTGGTCGCGCTGGCCTCCGTGATCGGCTCGCTGTTCGGCTCCGGCGGCGGTGGCGAGGTCAACAACGCCATCTCGCTGCTCGCCGCGCAGCAGAAGTACGGCGTGACCGAGGGCACCAAGGTCTGGGAGTCGTTCCGGGAACGCAACGACGCCGAGGCCGTGGTCACCGTCCACAACGGCGAGAGCTTCCCGTACGGGACCAAGCCGGACAGCCCGCAGGGCGAGGCGCTGCCCGACGCCGGATCGGTGACGACCGAGCCGCTGGTCTACGACGCCACCGGCACCGGCGCCGACCAGAGCGCCGACGCCGCCTCCGCCGCGGCGACCGCGACCGCGCTCAGCTCGGCCAGACGCGGCATGTCCAACGCCCTGGTCGTCAGCGGCAAGTACACGTCGAGCGGGCACCCCGTCGCCGTGTTCGGACCGCAGACCGGCTACTTCGCCCCGCAGCTGCTCATGCTCCAGGAGATCCAGGGCCCGGGCATCAGCGCCCGCGGCGCCTCCTTCGCCGGCCTGAGCATGTACGTCGAACTCGGCCGCGGCCAGGACTACGCGTGGTCCGCCACCACCTCCGGCCAGGACATCATCGACTCCTACGCCGTCGAACTCTGCCAGGACGACTACCACTACCTCTACCACGGCACCTGCACGGCCATGGACGAGGTCGAGCAGAAGAACTCCTGGGCCCCGACCACGGCCGACAGCACGGCCGCGGGCTCGTACACGATGAAGGTCTACAAGACCAAGTACGGACCCGTGGAGTACCGGGCCACCGTCGGCGGCACGAAGGTCGCCTACACCACCCTGCGCTCCTCCTACATGCACGAGGTCGACTCGATCATCGGCTTCCAGATGCTCAACGATCCCGACTACGTGACCAGCCCGCAGACCTTCCAGAGCGCCGCGCAGCACATCAACTTCACCTTCAACTGGTTCTACGCCGACTCCTCGCACACCGCGTACTACAACAGCGGTGACAACCCGGTGCGCGCGAGCGGGGTCGACCCCGAGTTCCCGGTCTGGGGCCGGGCCGCCTACGAGTGGCAGAACTGGAACCCGACCACCAACACGGCCGACTACACCCCGGCCTCCCAGCACCCCAACTCCGTCGACCAGGACTACTACATCTCCTGGAACAACAAACAGGCGCTCAACTACACGACCGCCAGCTGGGGCGACGGGTCCGTCCATCGCGGCAACCTCCTGGAGGACCGGGTGAAGAAACTCGTCGCGGCCGGCGGCGTCACCCGCTCCGCGCTGGTCAAGGCCATGTCGGACGCGTCACTCACCGACCTGCGGGCCGAGGACGTGCTGCCCGACCTGCTGAAGGTGATCAACAGCAGCACGGTCACCGACTCCACCGCGGCCGCGGCCGTCACCAAGCTCCAGACCTGGCTCACGGCGGGCGGCAAGCGCACCGAGACCTCGTCCGGCTCGAAGACGTACGCCAACGCCGACGCCATCCGGATCCTGGACGCCTGGTGGCCGCTGCTGGTGAAGGCCGAGTTCCAGCCCGGCCTCGGTGACGACCTGTACACCGCGTTCACCGCCAACCTGCCCATCGACGAGACCCCCTCGGCCGCGCACGGGCCCACCGGCTCGCACGCGGGCAGCTCCTACCAGTACGGCTGGTGGAGCTACGTCGACAAGGACATCCGCTCGGTGCTCGGGCAGACCGTCTCGGGGCCGCTGGCCGAGCAGTACTGCGGCGGCGGCAGCCTCAGCTCCTGCCGGGACATCCTCATCAGCACCCTGAAGACGGCGGCCGGCACCAGCGCGTCCACCGTCTACCCCGGGGACTCGCTGTGCTCGGCGGGCGACCAGTGGTGCGCCGACTCGATCGTCCAGCGCACCCTGGGCGGCATCAAGCACTACAACATCAGCTGGCAGAACCGGCCGACCTTCCAGCAGGTGGTGGAGTTCACGTCGCACCGGTGACGTACCCCGGCGGCGGGGTCACGCGATACGCCCCGCCGCCAGCACCACCCGGGCCAGCTCGGGGTGCACGATGTCACTGTGCGCCCCGGTCGGCGGACCGCCCCTCCTGACCACCGCCGCCGCGTCGACGTTCACACAGCCCGACGCGGCGAGCGGTCCGCTCAGGGCCGCCGCCAGATCCAGCGACCCGGTACCCGGCACCGCCTGCACGCCGTCGTGGCCCAGCGCGCCCCACCGGTCGCCGGCCGTCCGGCCCGCGTCCGCGACCAGGACCGCCCGGTCCTCGTCCGCCAGCCGCGAGGCCAGCGGATAGAGCGTGCCGAGCGCCTCGTCGAAGCGGGAGTAACAGCACACCAACGGCCCGTCGATCCGGTCCTGACGGCCGTGCAGCACTCCGCTCGTGCGCGCGTCCTGGGGCAGCCGGGCGGCGAACGCGTAGTGCGAGAAGGCCCCTTGCAGCAGCGTCACGGACTTCACCGTGCGCACCCCGTCGGGCAGCCCGCGCAGCGCGAACGCCACCAGCCGCCCGCCGAAGCTGTGCCCGACCAGATGCACCCGCACGTCCGGCGCCACCTGGGCCAGCCGCCCGATCACACCCCCGAGTCCCCGCTCGCCGACGGTCCCCGCGCGCCGCTTCATCGCGTAGTACGCCGCCTGCCGCAGCAGCTCCTTGGCCCCGTCCCACGGATCGGGCAGCGCGAACTCCTCGGCCCCCGGCCCCTGCCGGAGCGACGCCAGGGTCCGGGCGAACTCCTCGCACAGGGCGGCCGGGTCCCCGGTGAACAGCGCCGGCTCGCCCTGCGGGACGCCCTCCGCGAGCGTGTCGGCGGCGAAGAGCGGCTGCGGGCCGTCGGGGAGGACCTCGACGAGCACCCGCGCCAGCCGCCCGAACTCCTCCAGTCCGTCGGCCGGCCGCCCGTCCAGCATGCGCGCGAGCCGGTCGACCACGGTGGCCCGCCCCGGGAACGCCTCCAGCAGCGCCTGCCGGGTGTCCTTGTCCAGCGCGGGGGCCGGCGACTGCTCCGCCTCCCGCGCCGCCACGGACCTCGGGAAGTCCGGGATCGGCTCGTCGCAGAACCGCATCGACGGCCAGATCACCCCGACGTACCCGAGCCGCGCCCTCGGCACCAGCTTCGGGATCGGGGCGAAGAACCGCCGGTACAGGGCGGTCGCGCCCGAGCGGTCGTTGTTCCAGCCGTGCGCGAAGACGATCAGGTCGTGGACGCCGTGCCCCGCGACCTGCCCCAGCAGCCGGTCGCGTTCGGCGCCGTCCGGGTCCCCGTCCGCGTCGAAGGTCAGCTCCCAGTAGGGAGCCACACTCGTCCCGGGATCCGTCATACCGGGCTCCTCCTCCCGCGAACCGGTGCGATGTGCGCGCATCGTCCTGCCGGGGGGCAAGTTTGGCCATACGCCGCGCCTCACCTGTAGCGGAGAAATTCCCTTCGGATGCGGAGGAAAGCATCCAGTTCGTCCCGCCGGGCTCCGACGGCGCCCGGTCCGGGCCGGGGCCCGCGCCGATCGCCGTCCGCCCGTCCGGGCCGCCCTTCCCTTTCAACATACCGACTGGTTAGTCTGACGACGCTGAGCCGAGGCGTGTTGTTTCGCGTCGTGTCGAAGGAGACCGATGGTGGGAGCCGTGCGAGATGCCCGAGTCGTCGTCACCGGGGCGGGAGGCGGCATCGGGGCCGCGCTGGCCCGCCGGTTCGCCGCCGAAGGGGCGCGGGTCGTGGTGAACGACCTGGACGCGGAGAAGGCGGCCGCCGTCGCCGGGGAGATCGGCGGGACCGCCGTCCCGGGGGACGCGTCGGGCATCGTGGCGGCCGCCCGCGAGGCGCTCGGCGGGGGCGTCGACGTGTACTGCGCCAACGCCGGGCTCGGCTCGGGCGGGTCCGAGGCCGCCGGCGAGGAGGTGTGGGCCTCGGCCTGGGACGTGAACGTGATGGCCCATGTGCGGGCCGCCCAGGAGCTGGTGCCGGAGTGGCTGGAGCGGGGGAGCGGGCGGCTCGTGTCGACCGTGTCCGCCGCCGGACTGCTCACCATGATCGGGGCCGCGCCGTACAGCGTGACCAAGCACGCCGCCTACGCCTTCGCCGAGTGGCTGTCCCTGACGTACCGGCACCGGGGGCTCAAGGTGCACGCGATCTGCCCGCAGGGCGTGCGCACCGACATGCTCGCCGCCACCGGGAGCGCGGGCGACCTGGTGCTCCGGCCGACCGCGATCGAGCCGGACGACGTCGCGGACGCGCTGTTCAAGGGGATGGCGGAGGACCGGTTCCTGATCCTGCCGCATCCCGAGGTCGCCGAGTTCTACCAGGCGCGGGCCGCCACCCCGGACCGCTGGCTGGCCGGCATGAACCACATCCAGCGGAAGTGGGAGGCCACCCGGTGAGCTCACCGCAGACGGAGTCCGTGTACGCCGCCCGCCCCTGGGTGGCGCTGCTCAACGACGTCCAGCGCGGCCCGGTCGACCCCCCGGACTCGCTGGTCCACGCCCTGCGCACCGCCGCGGCCGAGGCGCCCGACCGGGCCTTCCTCGCCTACTTCGACGCCCGGCTCGGCTTCCGCGAGATCGACGAGCTGAGCGACTCCGTCGCCGCCCACCTCGCCGAGCGCGGCCTGGAGCGCGGCGACCGGGTCGCCGTCGTCCTCCAGAACTCACCGCACTTCGTGCTCGCCGTGCTCGGCGCCTGGAAGGCGGGCGCGATCGTCGTGCCGGTCAACCCGATGTACAAGTCGGGGGAGGTCTCCCACGTCCTGAAGGACGCCGGGGCGGCCGCGCTGGTCTGCTCGCAGCGGGCCTGGGAGTCGTACCTGCGCGAGACGGCCGCCGACTCGCCGGTGCGGATCGTGCTCACCGCCAGCGAGCTGGACTTCCAGACCCGCGACGACGCACGCGTGCTGACCTTCGGACGGCTCCCGCAGGCCGCCGACGCCGACGACCTGGTCGAGGTCGCGCGCCGGGGCGGCAGGGCGCCCGAGGGGCGGGACCCGGCGCCGTCCGACATCGCGCTGATCAGCTACACCTCCGGGACCAGCGGCGCCCCCAAGGGCGCCACCAACCTGCACGGCAACATCATGTACAACGCCGAGCGGCAGCGCACCGGGCTCGCGCTGCCCGACGCGCCCGTCTACTACGCCCTCGCGCCGCTCTTCCACATCACCGGCATGGTCTGCCAGCTCGGCGCCTGCCTGACCAGCGCGGGCACACTGGTGCTGACCTACCGCTTCGAGCCGGGCCTGGTCCTGGAGGCGTTCGCCGAGCACCGGCCGCAGTACACGGTCGGTCCCTCCACCGCCTTCATGGCCCTCGCCGCCCACCCGGACGTCACCCCGGAGCACTTCGCGTCCTTCGTGAACATCTCCTCGGGCGGCGCGCCGCTGCCGCCCGCGCTGGTGGAGAAGTTCCGGGCGGGCTACGGGCCGTACATCAGGAACGGCTACGGGCTGACCGAGTGCACCGCGCCGTGCGCCGCCGTGCCGCCCGGACGGGAAGCGCCCGTCGACCCCGCCTCCGGGACCCTCGCGGTCGGCGTGCCCGGTCCCGACGGCGTCGTGCGGATCATCGACGACGAGGGCCGTGAGGTGCCCCTCGGCGAGCAGGGCGAGATCGCCGTGCGCGGGCCGCAGGTGGTGCCCGGGTACTGGCGGCGCCCCGAGGCCACCGCCGAGACCTTCCCCGACGGCGAACTGCGCACCGGCGACATCGGGTTCATGGACGCCGAGGGCTGGCTGTACGTCGTCGACCGCAAGAAGGACATGATCAACGCGTCCGGCTTCAAGGTCTGGCCGCGCGAGGTCGAGGACGTCCTCTACACGCACCCGGCGGTGCGCGAGGCGGCCGTCGTGGGAGTACCCGACGGCTACCGCGGGGAGACCGTCAAGGCGTACATCAGTCTCCGCCCGGGAGCCGCAACCGATCCCGCCGATCTCGCCCTCCATTGCAAGGAGAGACTGGCCGCCTACAAATATCCGCGCCAGGTGGAGATCCTGCCCGACCTGCCGAAGACGGCGAGTGGGAAGATCCTCCGACGGGAACTTCGTTCCCGACCGCAACAGGGTTAGCAGGACATACGAGGAAGGCAGGTGGCGGCAGTGCCCAGGACGACGGACGGGGACGGGGCTCCCGTTCCGCAGCGGCTCCTCGCCGCCGCCACCCGGCTCTTCGCCGAGCAGGGGTACGACCGCACCTCCGTGCAGGAGATCGTGGAGGCCGCCGGCGTCACCAAGGGGGCGCTGTACCACTACTTCGGCTCCAAGGACGACCTCCTGCACGAGGTGTACGCGCGCGTGCTGCGCGTCCAGCAGGAGCGGCTCGACGCCTTCGCGAACGCGGACGAGCCGATCGAGAAGCGGCTGCGGGGCGCGGCCGCCGACGTCGTCGTGACCACCATCGAGAACCTCGACGACGCGTCGATCTTCTTCCGGTCCATGCACCACCTGAGCCCGGAGAAGAACAAGCAGGTGCGCGCCGAGCGCCGGCGCTACCACGAGCGCTTCCGCGCGCTCGTCGAGGAGGGCCAGCGCGCGGGCGTGTTCTCGACCGCGACCCCGGCCGACCTCGTCGTCGACTACCACTTCGGCTCGATCCACCACCTGTCGACCTGGTACCGGCCGGACGGCCCCCTGACCCCGCAGCAGCTCGCCGACCACCTGGCCGACCTGCTGCTGCGAGCGCTGCGCCCCTAACGCGCCCCGGCCGGTGCCGTGCCGACGGTGTCGGTCAGCAGCGGCAGGAGCGAGGGGTCCGGCACGGTCAGGCGCAGGCCCTCGCCCGGGTAGAGGCGGGCGTGCAGGCCGGCGTCGGCCAGCCGCCGGTGGACCGGGGCGGACGCCTGCGGATGGTCCAGCCACACGAAGTTCGCGTGGCTGCGCGGCACCGTCCAGCCGGCCTTCCTGAGCGCGTCGAGCAGGGCGTCGCGGGTGCCGGTGAGCGAGCGGATCCGGTCCTCCAGCTCCGTCTGCGCGCGCAGGCTGGCGTGGACCGCGGCGGTGGCCTCCTTGGTGACGCCGAACGGCAGTTGCTGGGCCCGGGCCCGCCCGGCGGGACCCGGGTGGGCGATGCCGTACCCGATCCGCAGCCCGGCCAGGCCGTACGCCTTGGAGAACGTCCGCAGGACGACCAGGTTGGGACGGCCCTCCAGGAGGGCCGGGGAGTCGGGGCGGCCGGGCCCGGCGAACTCTGTGTACGCCTCGTCGAGCAGGACGAGGGTGTGGGCGGGGACGCGGTCGAGGAAGCCGGTCAGCGCCCGCTCGCCGACCAGCGTCCCGGTGGGGTTGTGCGGGTTGCACAGGACGACCGCGGCCGCCCCCGCCCCCGCCACCGCCGCGTCGGCGATGGCGTCGAGGTCCTGGTGGCCGCCCGCCCGCAGCGGCACCCGCACCGGTCGCGCCCGGACCATCTGCGCGAGCAGCGGGTAGGCGTCGAAGTTCCGCCAGCCGAAGACCATCCGG
Organism: Streptomyces sp. NPDC104367; assembly: GCF_055583825.1. Taxonomy (NCBI): domain Bacteria; kingdom Bacillati; phylum Actinomycetota; class Actinomycetes; order Kitasatosporales; family Streptomycetaceae; genus Streptomyces; species Streptomyces sp. NPDC104367. Next base: position 119,406 of record NZ_JBVJND010000006.1, read on the forward strand.
CCGCCCGCGGGCACCTCGGCCCGCAGGAACTGAAGGGCCACGCCCACGGACCCGTTGCCCACCACCACGCGGTCCTCGTCGACCCGGCACCAGCGTGCCAGCCGGGCGGCCAGCGCGTCGGGGTGGAAGTCCGGGTACCGGTGGGCGTCGGCGCCCGCCTCGCCGATCGCCCGGGCCACGGAGGGCAGGGGGGCCAGCGGGTACTCGTTCAGGTCCAGCCGCACCGGTGCTCGGCCGGCCGGGCCGGGGGCCGGCGCGCCGAGGGGCAGGGGCGGGGGGTGCAGGCTCACGGGGGTCTCACCTCGTCGTAAACGATCACAGGGACGCCCCGCAGTCTGCTGGCAGCCGTGCCGATGCCCCGGCGTCCGCACGGCGCACTCCTATTCGGTTTCCTGTTCGCATCCTGACCCGCCGAATCGATCCGCCGGGCCCGGCCCGTACTCCTCCAGGTGACTTGCCCGGTGTGCGGCGCCCCGGGCGCGGCCGGGAGTGGGACAGTGACCTGGGCCGGAGAGGGGGCAGACGCGGCCGGACGGACGGCGGGCTCGGCCCGCCCGAGCGGAGGCAGGGATGCGTGTGCCGGTGGTGAGTGCCGCGCCGTTGATGGGGCTGGCCGGCGGGCTGTGGACGTTCAAGACGGTCGCCACGGCCCTGGAGTTCGGCCTGTTCGAGTTCCTCGACGGCCGTCCGGCCCGGGAGGAGGAGGTCCGCGAGGCCCTGGGGCTGACCCCGCAGGGCACGGAGATGCTGCTGGCGGCCTGCGCCTCGCTGGGGCTGCTGACCAGGCCGGCGGAGGGCTTCTGGGCCGCGGGCGAGATGGCCGCGGCGTACCTCGTGCCGGGCAAGCCGTACTACTTCGGGGACCTGATCGAGTACATCGACCGCTACCAGTACCGGCCCTGGCAGCGGATCGGGGACGCGCTGCGCACCGGCCGGCCGGTGATGTGGGACCCGGACCGGCACGAGACCCGGTTCCACGACGCGGAGTTCCAGGAGGTCTTCCACCGGGCCATGCGCGCGGCCTCGGCGGCGACGGCGCGGGAGTTCGCCGGCCTCGTGCCCTGGCCGTACCGGCGGCTGCTGGACGTCGGCGGCGGCAGCGCGGTCTACGCCGTGGAGCTGTGCCGGGCCAATCCCGCCCTGGCCGCCACGGTGATGGACCTGCCGTCCGTCACCCCGGCCGCCGAGAAACAGGTGTCCGACGCGGGACTGGCCGGGCGGATCGCGACGCACCCCGGCGACTTCCGCGCCGACCCGCTGCCGGGCGGGCACGACGTGCTGCTGCTGTCGCACATCCTCCACGACTGGGACGACGCCACCTGCCACCGCCTGCTGGACGCGTGCTTCACCGCGCTGGAGCCCGGCGGCACGATCGTCGTCAACGAGATGTTCCTCAGCGCCGACCGCACCGGGCCGGCCGGCGCCGCGCTCCTCGGGATGAACATGATCGGCGAGTTCGGCATCAGCCGGAACTTCTCCCACACCGAGATCGGCGACTGGCTGACCGGGCACGGATTCACCAGGGTGTGCCACCGGGAGCTGCCGTTGGCCACGAGTACCGGCATCGTCACCGGCGTCAAACCCACGGGCTGACCTGCGCGTCCCGCTCCCGGGGCGCTTCCGCTCCCGGCGGCGGAGCGTCTCGTGCGGGTGAATTCCACCGCCGGGCGGGTGAGTCCGGCGTGGGGGGCGCGCGGGGAGCTTTTAGGTTGCGCCGGTGAACGACGTGTACCGCATCCTCGAAGAATCCGCCCTCCTCGCCGAGTCCGGGGACACGGCCGGGCTACGTGCCGCGCTGGCCCGCGCCGAACACCTGTCCAGCGACGACCCGCAGCTCACGCACTCTTTCCTGACCGCCTTCCGGCGCCGCCTCGACGGTGTCGCGGACCTCGGGAACCTGTACCTGCGCGCGGACGGCGACGCCCAGATCGACCTGTTCGCCGTGATGGTGCGTCACCTTCCGCTGCTGCGGGCGGCCCGGCACGCCAACGACAACCTGCTGCCCCTGCTCGACGGGGAGGAGCGGGCCACGGTCCTCGCCCTGGGCATCGGCGAGGGCCGCCAGGAGCGGGATCTGCTGGTCCGGGCGCCCGCGCTGCGGCATCTGACCGTGATCGGTGTGGACGTGGCCGCCGACAGCCTGGTGGCGGCGGAGGGCGCGGTGCGGGAGGGGGCGGGGCGGACGGGGGCCACGGTGGACTTCCGTTCCGTCACGGCCGCGACCGAGGACCTGGACGACGCCTTCTGGGAGAGCCTCGCCGCCCTGCCCGGCCCGCTGCTGGTCACCGCGTCGTTCGCGCTGCACCACATGCGCGACACCCCCGACGGCGCCGACACCCGCACCCCGCTCTTCCGGCGGCTGCGGGCCCTGTCACCGGCCGCCCTCGCGCTGTGCGAGCCGGATTCCGACCACCACCGAGTCCCCCTGCCCGTCCGGCTGGCGAACGCCTGGCACCACTACGGCACGGTGTTCGCCGCGATCGACGCCACCGGCGCGACCGATGCCGAACGGACCGCGATGAAGCGGTTCTTCGGCCGGGAGATCCACAACGTGATCGGTGCCAGGGACGCGGACCGCTACGAGCGGCACGAGTCCGCGGATGCCTGGGCCGACCGGCTCACCACCGCCGGATTCCGCCTGCTCACCCCGCTGCCCGCCCCGGACGGCCCCGAGCCGGGCTTCACCGCCACCGTCCTGCCCGGCCGTCTCGCCCTCGCCTTCAAGGACGTCCCCCTCGCCGCCGTGCTCATCGCCGCACCCAGCTGAGGACACCCGGCGGACCGCACGGCCAAGGGGCGCACGGGACAAGGGCCCGATGGACAAGGGCCCCACGGACGGGGCCGCACGGACGGGGCCGCACGGACGGGGCCGGGGCGGGCGGGGCGGTTCGCCCGCCCCGGCCCCGGCGCGCCGCGGACTACAGGTACTTCTTCAGCTCCCGGCGTGCCAGCGACCGCTGGTGCACCTCGTCCGGGCCGTCGGCGATCATCAACGTCCGCGCCCCGGCGTACAGTTCGGCCAGCGGGAAGTCCTGGCTGACCCCGCCCGCGCCGTGCAGCTGGATCGCGCGGTCGATGATGTCGACGACGGCGCGCGGCGTGGCGATCTTGATGGACTGGATCTCGGTGTGGGCGCCCCGGTTGCCGACCGTGTCCATCAGCCAGGCGGTCTTGAGGACCAGCAGCCGCAGCTGTTCGACCGTCACGCGCGCGTCGGCGATCCAGTTGTGCACCACGCCCTGCTGGGCCAGCGCCTTGCCGAACGCCGTGCGGGACACCGCCCGCCGGCACATCAGCTCGATCGCCCGCTCGGCCATGCCGATCAGCCGCATGCAGTGGTGGATCCGGCCGGGGCCGAGCCGGGCCTGGGCGATGGCGAAGCCGCCGCCCTCCTCGCCGATCAGGTGGGACACCGGCACGCGCGCGTGGTCGAAGACCACCTCGGCGTGGCCGCCGTGGTAGTGGTCCTCGTACCCGAAGACCCGCATCGCGCGCTTCACGGTGACGCCCGGGGTGTCGCGCGGGACCAGGACCATGGACTGCTGGCGCCGGATGTCGGCGCCGTCCGGGTCGGTCTTGCCCATCACGATGAAGATCCGGCAGTCCGGGTTCATCGCCCCGGAGATGTACCACTTGCGCCCCGTGACGACGTAGTCGTCGCCGTCCCGCTCGATGTGCGTGGTGATGTTGGTGGCGTCGGAGGAGGCCACCTCCGGCTCGGTCATGGCGAACGCCGAGCGGATCTCACCGGCGAGCAGCGGCTCCAGCCACTGCTTCTTCTGCGTCTCGTCGCCGAACTGCGACAGCACCTCCATGTTGCCGGTGTCCGGGGCCGCGCAGTTGAGGGCGGTGGGCGCCAGCTGCGGGGAGCGGCCGGTGATCTCGGCGAGGGGCGCGTACTGGAGGTTGGTGAGGCCCGCGCCGTACTCGGAGTCGGGGAGGAAGAGGTTCCACAGGCCCTGCCGGCGGGCCTCGGCCTTCAGCTCCTCCACCACGGCCGGGGTGTCCCAGGGCGAGGCGAGCGCGGCGCGCTGCTCCTCGGCGACCGCCTCGGCCGGGTGGACGTACTCGTCCATGAAGGCGAGCAGCTTGGCGCGGAGTTCCTCGGTGCGCGCGTCGAACGCGAAGTCCATGGCCGGTCAGCCTTCCTGAAGAGTCGTCAGTCCGTGGTCGATGAAGACGGGCACCAGCTCGCCGATGCGGTCGAAGCCCTGACCCAGCGTCTGGCCCAGCGTGTACCGGTAGTGGATGCCCTCCAGGATCACGGCGAGCTTGAACCAGGCGAACGCCGTGTACCAGGAGACGGCCGAGACGTCCCGCCCCGAACGCTCGGCGTAGCGCTCGACCAGCTCCTGCGGGGACGGGTGGCCGGGCGCCTCGGCGGTGGTCGACACCGGCGAGTCGGGCGCGCCGAGCGGCTGGCTGTACATCACCAGCAGACCCAGGTCGGTCAGCGGGTCGCCGAGCGTCGACATCTCCCAGTCGAGGATCGCCCTGATCCTGTCGTCCTCGCCGATCAGCACGTTGTCCAGGCGGTAGTCGCCGTGGACGACGGCGGGCGCGGGGGAGTGCGGCAGCCGGCGGCCCAGGGTCGCGTGCAGTTCGTCGATGCCGGCCAGTTCGCGGTTGCGGGAGGCGTCCAGCTGCTTGCCCCAGCGGCGCAGCTGCCGGTCCAGGAAGCCCTCGGGCCGCCCGAAGTCGGCGAGCCCCACCGCCGCGGGGTCCACGGCGTGCAGCTCCACGAGCGTGTCGACAAGGGACAGCACGGCGTCGCGGGTGCGCTCCGGGCCGAGCGGGACCAGCTGCTCGGCGGTGCGGTACGGGGTGCCCTCGACGAACTCCATCACGTAGAACGGCGCCCCGAGGACCTCCTCGTCCTCGCACAGCAGCAGCGGGCGGGGCACCGGCACCTCGGTCGGGTGCAGCGCGCTGATCACCCGGTGCTCGCGCTTCATGTCGTGCGCGGTGGCCAGCACATGGCCGAGCGGTGGCCGTCGCACGACCCACTTCGAGGCGCCGTCCGACACCGCGTAGGTGAGGTTCGACCGTCCGCCCTCGATCAGCCTTCCGGTCAGCGGACCGGTCACCAGGCCGGGGTGCTCACGGTCGAGCAGCCCGCGCAGCCGGTCGAGATCCAGTCCGGGCGGGTGGTCGGGGCTCATGCATCGCTCCTACGAACGAGTGAACAGGACCCGACTCATGATGCCGACCAGTCGGTATGTCGTCCAGCTCGGGAGCCAAACGTGACCGGGACCACCCTACGGTCCGGCCACGGGGTGACGGCTCCCCGCGCGCGCAGAGCGGGGAGCCGTCGTCCGTCGGTGAGGTCTCAGTGGTCGTCCCAGTGACCGTCGTGCTCGGCGTGCCGGTGGCCGTCGTGCAGGTAGTCGACGTGGTCGCCGTGCAGCACGCCGGTGTGCCCGCAGCCGTCGCCGTGCCGGTGGTCGTGGCCGTCGTGGGTGACGTGCCCGGCGGGCTCGCACTCGTCCCAGTGGCCGCCGTGCTCGCGGTGCAGGTGCCCGTTGTGCGCGTAGTCGACGTGGTCGCCGTGCGGCACCTGGTCGTGCCCGCAGTCCGGTCCGTGGCTGTGGCCGTGCGCGGCGTGTTCCTGGTGAAGGGTGGTCATGCGGCTCGCCTTCGGGGGGTGCGGGGTCCGGGAGTGTGGCGGGATGCCGACGGACAGGCTGCCACGCGAAAGCCGCTTATGCGGGCATAACGGGTGCGTGGCGTTCGAGTACCCCGGATGGGCGAAGCCATGGACGCGCGCGGCTCATACGACCAGGGCGGCGGCGCAGACCGCGATGGCGACCGTGCACAGCACCGCCGCGACCGCCTGCCGCGGGGCCAGCGCCGGGGGGCGGCCGGTGGCGGCGAGGGCGCGGATACGGCGGTGGGCGACCCAGAGGAAGCCCAGCCAGAGCGCGCAGCACAGGGCGCAGGCGGTCACCCCGAGGGCCGAGGCGCCCCCGTGCAGCACGGTCTTCACGGCGAGTACGGCGGCGACGGTGCCGGACAGCGTCGTGCGCCGCCAGGCCAGCCGGGTGCGCTCCGGCTGGAGCCCCGGGTCGCGGGCGGTGCCGGTCATCCCGCCCATCCGACGAGCACGACGACGACCATCGCCACGGCGACCACGGCGACGACCATGCTCAGCAGGGCCGGGAACCGGGAGACCGGGAGATCCTCGCCCCGGCGCATCGCCCGCTCGCAGCGTATCCAGTGGTTCACCGCGCGCAGCGAGCAGAGCACGCCGGCGGCGAGCAGCGCGAGGGCGAGGCCGACGCGCCAGCCCCAGGTGAGGTCGGGCAGGAACTGGTCCACGGCGAAGCCGCCGCCGATGAGGGCGAGGGCAGTGCGCAGCCAGGCCAGGAAGGTGCGCTCGTTCGCGAGGGAGAAGCGGTAGTCGGGGGTCGTTCCCTCCTGGCGCACGGCCTCGGGGGCGAACCACAGACGGACGTTCCTCACGAATTCGATCACGTGTAGCAAGACTACCGGGACGTGCCGTCCGGCGTTCTGCTGCGGGCTGCGGGCTGCGGGCTGCGGGCTGCGGGCTGCGGGCTGCGGGGGCGGCCGTGTGGTCGCCCGTGCCTCTCGGGTCTCTCAGGGCGCGCGCCGCAGCCGCAGCTCCTCCCACGCCGCCGACCCGTCCGGCACCCACTCCCACTCCCCGAGCCTGGACGCCAGCTCCTCCTCGGTCAGGAAGTCGTGCCAGGCCACCTCCTCCACCTGGGGGTGCACGGGGAGGTCGCAGCGGACCTCGTACACCGCCGACCACCAGCTCCGGCCGGCGCCGTCGTCGTAGAGGAACTTGAAGAGGTACGTCGGCCGGGGGAGGCCGGTGACGCCCAGCTCCTCCTCGGCCTCGCGCAGGGCGGCGTCGTCGTAGGACTCGCCCGCGCCGACCACGCCCCCGACGAACATGTCGTACAGGGAGGGGAAGACCAGCTTGGTCGCGGTGCGGCGGTGCACGAAGACGCGGCCCGAGGCGTCGCGGGCCTGGATGAAGACGCAGCGGTGGCGCAGCCCGCGCGCGTACGCCTCGCCGCGCGGGGACTGCCCGGTGACCTGGTCGTTCTCGTCGACGATGTCGAGGATCTCGTCAGCAGCGCTCATGGCGCCCATCCAAGCAGCCGCCCGGCGCGGGCGTCAGCGCGGCTGGAGGTCCAGGGCCGGTTCCCGCGGCGCCGCGCCCCGGGGCATCGCCGGGTGCAGCCCGAGCAGCACGATGCCCGTCACGATCGCCGCGAGCCCCGCCGCCTCCCAGGCCAGCGCCCCGGTGTCGGTGCGCAGCCGGTCCCCGAGGAAGCCGACGCCGCACAGGATCCCGGCGAGCGGCTGGGCCGCGGTGAGCGCGGGCAGCGACATCCGCAGCTCGGCGGTCTCGAACGCGCTCTGGACGAGGAGCAGCCCGGTGACCCCGAGGACCAGCACACCGTACGGCTGCCAGCCCGTCAGCACCTCCATGAGGCCGCCCTCGGAGAAGCGGGTGCCGGTGACCCGGGTCAGCGCGTCCTGCACGCCGTACAGCAGGCCGGCCGCGAGGGCGAGCAGGGTGGGTCCCGCGCTCAGGCGCGAGCGCTTGGCGAAGGTCGTCAGCAGCAGGGCGATGCCGACCGTCACGCCGATGATCAGCCAGTGCCGCAGCGGGTCGGCGACGGCGTGGCCGCCGCGGGGCTCGCCCGCCACGATGAACGTGGTGACGCCGCCCGCCAGCAGGACGAGGCCCGCCCAGCCCTGGTGGCTGAGGGGGTGCTTGGTCTGGTGCCGGGAGAGCGCGAGGGCGAACAGGAGGTTCGTCGCGAGCAGCGGCTCGACGAGGGAGATCTCGCCCTTGCCGAGCGCGACCGCGCCGAGGATCATGCCGGCCACCATCAGGCCGATACCGCCGAGCCAGCGCGGCACCCTCACCAGGTCGAGCAGCAGCCGGGGCGAGAGGAAGTCGCTGAGCGGGGCCTTCTGGGCGACGTTCTGCTGGAGCACGAACCCGAAGCCGAGGCAGCAGGCGGCGCTCACCGCGAGAACCAGAACCGGGACGGACACGCTGCGTACCTCGATCATGCGGCCGGGCTACGGGATGCGTAGTGGCCGACTGTAGCGGTGCCGGGCAGGGACTGCTCCGGGAGTACCCGGAACCGGGTGGACGACTCGGTCACGACGCCCGGGTCGATCGCACGGGGTGGATCGGGGCGGCGGCGGGACCCTACGGCCATGGTCCGACGCCCGGGCGGCCCGCGCCATGGCGTACGCCACAACCGGAACCCGGAGCCCTGCGGCCACGGTACGCCAACCCGGCCCCGGCATGGGTCAAGTTCCGTCCTCTCCAGGGTAGTTGAACGAAGGACCAGCACCGCCCGGCTTGACGCAAAGTCTTGGCTGCGGGTTTGCTGTGCGTGATCGGCCGATGGCAGCCCGACAACCAGGAAGTTCCGCGGTGCCCCCAACCCCGCCTCTCTTAGGCCCAGGCCGGGCCGTCGCCGAAGGTCCCCGCGCGGCAGCGCACCACAGGTGCGAACACTGTCCCGACGACGCCCTCGACGACGCCGAACTCATCTCCGCCCGTGCCGCGTTGGCCCAGGGCCGCTGGCAGTCCGCCCGCTCCCTGCTGCTCCACACGGGTGACGACTGGGACCGCCGGGGCCACCGGGTCACGGTCCTGGCCGGCGAGCCGTACGCCGTCGCCTGGGCCCGCGAGTGGCTGCTCGCCGAGCCGGACTCCGGCGGCGCCGCCACCCTGTACGCGCTGACCCTGACCCGGCTGGCCCTGCGCGGCAAGGAGGACCCCGACCGGGCCCGCGAGGCCTGCGACCGGGCCACCGTCCTCGCCCCGGCGGATCCCACCCCGTGGCTCGGCCTCCTCCTGCTCGCCCGCCGCCTCGGCACGGACGACGAGACCCGGCGGGCCTTCGCCGAGGTCCGCCGCCGCCACCCCGAGCACCACCACGCCCACCACCTGATGGCGGCCCGCATCGCGGAGACCGAGACCCAGGGGACCTACGAGCTGTGCGCCTTCGCCGAGCGCGCGGCCACCGAGGCGCCGGCCGACTCGCCGCTCGCCGTCCTGACGGTCGTCGCGTACGCCGAGCGGCACCGGGTGCTGGCCGCGGCCGGCCGGGCGCCCGCCGACCCGGCCGCCGCCGGGCACTGGGCCGAGCCCTCCGCCAGGCGCGCCCTCACGGCCGCCTTCGACTGGTGGCTGGAGTGGGGGATCGAGGAGCACCCGCGCCGCCTGGTGGACCTCAACCACCTCGCCCACGCCACCTCCGGCGCGGGCCGCCTCGCCGAGGCCGCGGCCCTCTTCCAGCGCATCGGCCGGCACGCGACCGCGGCGCCCTGGTCGTACCCGGACCGCGATCCGTGCGCGACGTTCCGGGCGGCCCGGGAGCGCGCGCTGGGAGGTTCATGAGAAGAAGTTGTGGATTCCTTACGGACGCCGTGATTCCTGGCCGATCGCGTCCCGGGGGTGTTCGAATGAAGGGGTGAACTCTGAACGACCCGAGGAGCCGCGGCACACCGAGGAGGGCAGCCCGGTCGGCCGCCGGGTGTTCCTCGGCACGATCGGTCTCGGCGCCCTCGGCGTGGTGACCGCACCCGTGCTGCAACGGGCCACCGAGGCGGTTCTCGGCGCCTTCTCCGGCGAGGACCCCACGGGGCTGACCGGCCTGCTCCCGAACGGCGGCGGCTTCCGCTACTACTCGGTGACCGGATCGGTGCCGACCAGGACGGCCGCGAACTACCGGCTGAAGATCGACGGACTGGTCGACAGTCCGCGCACCTACTCCCTGCCCGACCTGCGCGCGCTGCCGCAGACCAGGCTGGTCAAGGACGTCCAGTGCGTGACCGGCTGGCGGGTGCCCGACACGCCCTTCTCGGGGGTGCGCCTCTCGCACCTGCTGGACCTGGCCGGCGTCCGGGACACCGCCAGGGCGATCCACTTCACCTGCTTCGACGGCGCGTACACCGAGAGCCTCACCCTCGACCAGGCGCGCCGCCCGGACGTCCTGGTCGCGCTGCGCATGCAGAACAAGGAGATCTCCCACGACCACGGCGGCCCGGTCCGCCTGTACGTCGCCCCCATGTACTTCTACAAGTCGGCCAAGTGGCTCTCCGGCATCACGGTCACCGACAAGGTGGAGCCCGGGTACTGGGAGAACCTCGGCTACGACGTCGACGCCTGGGTCGGCCGCTCGAACGGACGCGACGATGAGCCTACGAGCTGAGGCGCCGGCCGCGACGGACCGGCTGCACCGCTTCACCGCCGCCGAGCGCTGGATCCACCGCACCACGGCGCTGCTGATGGGGGTCTGCGTGCTGACGGCCGCCTGCCTCTACATCCCGCAGCTGGCGATCCTGGTCGGCCGCCGGGCCCTGGTGGTCCGCGTCCACGAGTGCGCGGGCCTCGCCCTGCCCGTCCCGGTCCTCCTCGGCCTCGCCTCCCGCGCCTTCCGCCGGGACCTCGGCTTCCTGAACCGGTTCGGCCCCCACGACCGGCTCTGGCTGCGGGCCGCCCTGAGCCGCGACAAGCGCCCCTCGTCCCGGCCCGCGGGCAAGTTCAACGCCGGCCAGAAGATCTACGCCAACTGGATCGCCGGCGCCACGCTGGTCATGCTCGCCACCGGGCTCATGATGTGGTTCACCCACCTCACCCCGCTGATGTGGCGCACCTCGGCCACCTTCGTCCACGACTGGCTGTCCCTCACCATCGGGATCGTCGTGGGCGGCCACATCGGCATGGCCCTGGCCGACCCGGAGGCCCGCCGCGGTCTGCGCACGGGCGAGGTCAGCCGCGCGTGGGCGAAACGCGAACACCCGCTCTGGCGCCCTTAGCCCCCACGGGGCGCGAGCCGACGGGGCCGCCTTCGCGGACCGCCGTCGGCGGCGCGCTTCTGGATCGCGCTTCTGGATCGCGCTTCTAGATCACGAGGGACAGCAGCAGGACCAGGCCGCCGGCGACGACCGAGATGATGCACTCCATGACCGACCAGGTCTTCAGGTTCTGGCCGACGCTGAGCCCGAAGTACTCCTTGACCAGCCAGAACCCGGCGTCGTTGACATGGCTCAGGAAGAGCGAGCCGGCGCCGACGGCGAGGACCAGCAGGGCGGTGTGGGTGGTCGACATGTCGGCCGCGAGGGGGGCCACCAGGCCCGCCGCGGAGACCGTGGCCACCGTCGCCGAGCCGGTCGCGAGGCGGATCGCCACCGCGATCAGCCAGGCCAGCAGCACCGCCGGGATCGACCAGTCCCGGGATATCTCCAGGATCATCCGGCCGACACCGCAGTCGATCAGGGTCTGCTTGAAGCCGCCGCCCGCGCCGACGATGAGCAGGATGCCCGCGATGGGCACGAGGCCCTTCTCGACCGTCCGCGAGATCCGCTCCCTGCTGAAGCCGGCCGGTCGGCCCAGCGTGAAGATGCCGACGACGACGGCCGCGAGGAGGGCGATCAGCGGGGAGCCGACGACGTCGAGGACGCGCTGGACGGTGTGCGTCGGGTCGTCGACGACGATGTCCACCACGGCCTTGGCCAGCATCAGCGCGACCGGCAGCAGGATCGTGGCCAGCGTCACGCCGAAGCCGGGGCGTTTCTCCAGCTGCTCCGAGGGGCGTTCGGGGACCAGCAGGTCGGGCACCGGCACGTCCACCCAGCGGGCCGCGACCTTCGAGAACAGCGGTCCGGCGACGACCACGGTCGGGACGGCGACCAGTACACCGAGGGCGAGGGTCACACCGAGGTCGGCGCCGACCGCGTCGATCGCGACCAGCGGGCCGGGGTGCGGCGGCACCAGGCCGTGCATCACGGACAGACCGGCCAGCGCCGGGATGCCGACCCGCATCAGGGAGTAGTTGCCGCGCTTGGCGACCATCAGCACGACCGGGATCAGCAGCACGATGCCGACCTCGAAGAAGAGCGGCAGACCGATCACGGAGGCGATCAGCACCATCGCCCACGGCATGGCCCGGCCGCCCGCCCTGGCGAGGATCGTGTCGACGATCTGGTCGGCGCCGCCGGAGTCGGCGAGCAGCTTGCCCAGGATCGCCCCGAGCGCGATCAGGACACCCACGCCGGCGACCGTGGCGCCGAGTCCGGTGGTGAAACTGGTGATGGCCTTGTCCGGCGGTGCCCCGGCGAACGCGCCCAGCGCGAGCGAGCCGATGGTCAGCGCCAGGAAGGCGTGGAGCTTGAACCGGGTGATGAGCAGGACGATGACGGCGATGCCCGCGAGGACGGCGATGCTGAGCCGGGCATGTCCGGCCGAGGTGATGGGCGCGACGGTGTCCGCTGCCAGCAGCTCGACGCTGAGTCTGGTCACGGGGGTTCCTAGTGGTGTGGGGACCATGGGGTGGTGAGGCCGGGCAGCGCGGCCAGCGCCCGCTCGGCCCGTGCGGTGATCTCCGCGGGGCCGCCGGACACGTCCACGGCGACGCCGGGCTCGTCCGCGCCGAGCGGTTCGAGCGTGGCGAACTGGGAGTCCAGCAGCGCGGTCGGCATGAAGTGGCCCTGCCGGTGCGACATCCGGTCCTCGATCAGCCGCCGGTCACCGGTGAGGTGCACGAACACGAGGCCGGGGTCCGCGGCCCGCAGCCGGTCGCGGTACGACCGCTTCAGCGCGGAGCTGCTGACCACCCCGCCGAGCCCTTCCCGCCCGTGCGCCCAGGAGCCGATGGCGTCCAGCCACGGCCACCGGTCGGCGTCCTGGAGCGGGTGCCCGGCCGACATCTTGGCGATGTTGGCGGGCGGGTGGAAGTCGTCGCCCTCGGCGTAGGGGACGCCGAGCCGGGCGGCGAGCAGGGGACCGATCGTGGTCTTGCCCGTGCCGGCGACGCCCATCACCACGACGACGTGGGGGGTCCGCATCACTGCCTCGCTGTCTTCCGCGGGATTCCTCGAAGAGGGAGACACCGGCGTAGGCCATCCGGTGTCGGCCTCACTGAAGCCCATTAGGTACGACTAATTCAAGAGACTGTGACAAATAAGTCTGACTTTTTGGTCGAGTGATCCACTCGGTACGCTGAGTGCATGAGCACACCGGGCCGAGGGCTGCACGGCCGCGTACTGGACTCCCTCGGCCCCGCGATCACCGCGGGCGAGTACCCGCCCGGCAGCGTCCTGCGTACGGACGAACTGGCCCAGCACTTCGAGGTGTCGCGCTCCGTGATGCGCGAGGCGGTCCGGGTCCTGGAGTCCATGCACCTGGTCGAGTCCCGCCGCCGGGTGGGCGTCACGGTCCGCCCGAAGCCCGAGTGGAACGTCTACGACCCGCAGGTCATCCGCTGGCGGCTGGCCGGCGCCGACCGCCCGCACCAGCTGCGCTCGCTCACCGTGCTGCGCTCGGCGGTCGAGCCGGTGGCGGCGGGCCTGGCGGCCGAGCACGCGACGGCCGGGCAGTGCGCCGAGCTGACCGAGTGCGCGCTCGGCATGGTGGCCAACTCCCGCGGCCACCAGCTGGACGCGTACCTCGTCCACGACACGGCGTTCCACCGGGTGATCCTCGCCGCGTCCGGCAATGAGATGTTCGCCCGGCTCGGTGACGTGGTGGCCGAGGTCCTCACGGGCCGCACCCGCCACGAGGTGATGTTCGAGGACCCCGACCCGGCCGCCGTCACCCTCCACGTCCAGGTCGCGGAGGCGGTCCGGGCGGGCGACGCGGTCCGCGCGGAGCGGCTGACCCGCGAGATCACGGCCGGCGCCCTCCAGGAACTGGACATCCTCGCGCCGTGACCCGGCTCACCCCTCGGGGAACTCCCCGTCCACGTACACCCACGCCCCGTCCACCCGCTCGAACCGGCTGCGCTCGTACAGCGAACCGTCCCTGAAGGACGCCCGGAAGGTCACCGTGCCGGTGCTGTGGAAGGCCGTGCCGTCGGCGGTCCCCAGGACCTCCAGACCGGTCCAGCGCATCCCCGGGTCGAGGTCGATCCGCGGCGGGCGGGTCCGCGGATGCCAGGTCCGCAGCAGGTACGCCTCGTCACGCCGGACGAAGGCGCTGTAGCGCGACCGCATCAGCCGCTCGGCCGTGGGCGCCGCCGCCTCGCCCCGGTGGAACCGGCCGCAGCACGCCTCGTAGGGCTCCGCGAGACCGCAGGGACAGGAGGAGCCGGTGACCGGGGCGGAGCCGGGCCGCCGCCGGGACGGCGAGGTGCGTCGGGACATGCGGTCCATTCTGCTGCACCCCTGCCGCACCACGACGCCGTCCCCCGCGCCGCCGGCGCCCGCGGCTACGCCGACTCGGCGTTGGTGGGCGGCTGCGCCGGGCGCGCCGGCACGGCCTGGACGGGCAGCGGCGGCAGGGCCGTGCGGTGCACCCAGGCGTCGAGGAGGCCGTCCAGCGGCTCGTCCGCGAACCGGTTGACGTGGGTGGTGAACGCCGACGTCGTCACCGACCCGCCCCGGTGCAGCCCCGCCCACGCCCGCAGCATGTGGAAGAACCGCTCGTCGCCGAGCGCGCAGCGGATCGCGTGGACCGCGACCCCGCCCCGCTCGTAGAGCCGGTCGTCGAACATCGCCTTCTTGCCCGGGGCCGCGATCCGGATGTCCTGCGGCAGCCCGGACAGCAACCGGTGTGCGACCGTGGCCAGTTGCTGGGCGCTGCGGCCGCCGGACCGCTCCGACCACAGCCACTCCGCGTACTTGGCGAGCCCCTCGTTCAGCCAGATGTGCCGCCAGTCGGCGATGGACACGCTGTTGCCGAACCACTGGTGGGCCAGCTCGTGCGCCACCAGCCGCTCCGAACCCCGCGCCCCGTCCACGTGGTTGGCGCCGAACAGCGACAACCCCTGGGCCTCGACCGGGACGTCGAACTCCTCGTCGGCGACGACCACGGCGTACTCCTCGAAGGGGTACGGCCCGAACAGCCGCTGGAACAGGTCCATCATCGCGGGCTGGCGCGCGAAGTCCCGGGAGAACTCCGGCAGCAGCTGGGCCGGTATGTGCCCGTGCATCGGCACCCCGCCGAAGCCCGGGTCGCCCAGCAGCACCGTCTGGAACTTGCCGATCGCCAGGCTCACCAGATAGCTCGACGTCGGCGCCGCCTGCTCGTACACCCAGGTGGTCGTGGACGCCTTCGTGGCACGGGTCAGCAGCCGGCCGCCCGCCACCACCGAGTACGCCGACGGACACGTCACCGAGATCAGGTAGGACGCCTTGTCGGCGGGCCGGTCGTTGCACGGGAACCAGGAGGGCGCACCGACCGGCTGGCTGGCCACCAGGGCGCCGTCCGTCAGCTCCTCCCAGCCGAGCCCGCCCCAGGGGCTGGTCACCGGCTTGGGGTTGCCCGACCAGTGGATCTCCACGGTGAACGCGGCCCCGGCCCGCAGCGGCTTCGCCGGCTTCACCCGCAGCTTGCCGCCGCGGTGCGTCCAGTGCGGCTGACGGCCGTCCACCCGGATCCGGCCGATCTTGAAGTCGGCCAGGTTCAGCTGGAACTCGGGCAGCGGCGCCCGGCCCGCGATCGCGTTGATCCGGGCCATGGCGGACAGGCGGTTGGGTCCGGGCCGGTAGTCCAGCGTGAGTTCATAGCGATGCACCCGGTACCGGGGATCGCCGTTGTCCGGGAAGTACGGGTCCGGACCCACTGACTGCTGAACTGCCACTTCCGCGTTCGCTCCCTGCGCTGTGCTCGAACCGTCTCTCGGCGCGCCGACGCCCGCGGCCACCGTACGGCCCGCGCTCAGGGACGCCATGCCTCGATCGGGTTGCCGAGCCAGCGGGTGTCGTCGGGAACCGACTCCGCCGCCATGACGAGCGACGCGGGACCCAGGGTGGTACGGGCCCCGATCGTGCTGCCGGGCAGCACGATCCCGCCAGGGCCCAGGGTGGCGCCCTCACGGAGAACAACAGTATCCGTCCGCAAGATCCGGTCGTGGAAGAGGTGAGTCTGCAGGACGCATCCGCGGTTCACGGTCGCCGCGTCCTCCAGGGTCACCAGATCGGTCTCCGGAAGCCAGTAGCTGTCCACCCAGACACCCTTGCCGATCCGGGCGCCCAGACCCCGCAGCCAGGCCGTCATCAGCGGGGTACCCGGAACCGAGCCCGCCAGCCACGGCACCGCCAGCACCTCCACGAAGGTGTCCGCCAGCTCGTTGCGCCACACGAAGGAACTCCATAGCGGGTGCTCCCCGCCGCGGTGCCGTCCCACCAGCAGCCACTTGGCCAGCACCGACACCAGCCCCGCCGCGGCACCGGCACCGAGCAGCACCGGCCCCGACAGCAGCGGCGCCCAGGCGCCCAGCGTGCACAGCGCGGCCACCGTCAGCCCGGCCAGCGCCACCGAGCACAGCACCGGCACGATCCGGCACGTCTCCACCAGCCCGCGCGCCCACAGCAGCCGCGCCGGCGGCTCGTAGGTACGGCTCTGGTCGCCGTCGGCGGCGCTGCGCGGCAGCTTCACCGGCGGCAGCCCCAGGTACGAGGTGCCCTTCTTGGCCTTCTTCGGGGTCGCCGACAGCACACCCACCAGACCGCCGTCCGGCACGCTGCGGCCCGGCGCGGTCATCCCGGAGTTCCCGAGGAACGCCCGCCGCCCGATCTCCGCGCGCCCGATCCGCACCCAGCCACCGCCCAGCTCGTACGGCGCGGTCAGCGTGTCGTCGGCCAGGAACGCGCCCTCGCCGACCGTCGTCAGGCTCGGCAGCGCGAGCACGGTGGACACCTCGGCACCCCGGCCGATCCGCATCCCGAGCAGCCGCAGCCACACCGGGGTGGCCAGACCGGCGTACAGCGGGAACAGCGTCTCGCGCGAGCGGTCCATCAGCTGGGAGACCGTCCACGCCTGCCAGCCGATCCGGCTGTGCGTGGGGTGCGTGCCGACCCGCAGGCGCAGGCTCAGCAGCCGTACGGCGACCAGGATCAGCAGCGCGTACACCAGCCCGAACGCCAGCGTCGCCGGGACCAGCGCGACGGCGGCGCCCCGCAGGGCCCCGGCCAGCCCGTCGCCGGGGGCCACGAAACGACCGGCGACCAGCAGCGCCGCGGCGCCCGCCAGCACCGGCAGGGCGCTGAGCCCGAGCCCGGTCAGGCCGTACATCACCCGCCAGTAGGTGCCGCGCTGCGGCCGCTGCTTGGGCCAGTTCCGCTTGGCCTTGCCCAGCTTGACCGCGGGCGCGCCGGCCCAGCGCTGGCCGGTCGGGACCTGGCCGCTGACCGCCGAGCCGGGGGCCACCTCGGCGCGCTTGCCGACCCGGGCACCCGGGAAGAGCATGCTGCGCGTCCCGACGACGGCGTGGGCGCCGATCCGGACCGCGCCGACCACCAGACGGTCGCCGTCCAGCCAGTGGCCGGACAGGTCCACCTCGGACTCCACGGCCGCGCCGCGCCCCACCCTGAGCAGACCGGTGACCGGCGGCAGCGAGTGCAGGTCCACCTCGGGACCGATCTTGGCGCCCAGCGCCCGCGCGTACCGCTCCAGCCAGGACCCGGTCAGCGTGGTCGCCCCGGAGAACTCGGCCAGCCGCTCCGCGGCCCAAAGCCGCAGGTGCACGGCGCCGCCGCGGGGGTATCCGCCGGGCTTGACGCCCCGCAGCAGCAGCCGGGCGCCGCCGGCCGCGATGGCGATCCGGCCGGGCGGGGTGAACAGGACCAGGGCCCCGAGGCCGACCAGCCACCAGGGCGCGGTGGGCAGCCAGCCGTAGCCGCCCAGCACATGGCCGAGCGCGGCCAGGACGACCGTCCAGCGCAGCCCGAGCAGGGTGAACAGGGGGAGCAGGAGCAGCAGCTGCACGAGCTGGGCCGAGCGCGGCACCGGGGCGACGGCGCGCCGTGCGCCGTCGTCGTGCGCGGACTCCTCCAGCCGGCGGGCCAGCTTGCGCAGCACCGGCTGCTGGTAGACGTCGAGGACGGCCGCGCTCGGGTAGCGGGTGCGCAGCCGGGTGGTGAGCTGGGCGGCGGACAGGCTGCCGCCGCCGATCGCGAAGAAGTCGTCGGCGGCGCCGGTCACCGGGATGCCGAGGACCTCGGTCCACTGCTCGGCGAGCCAGGCCTCGGTGCCGTACAGCTGCTCGGCCGGACCGCCGCCCTCCAGGCCCTCCAGGGGCCACGGCAGGGCGTTGCGGTCGACCTTGCCGGAGGTGCGGGTGGGCAGCCCGGCGACGGGCGCGAGCAGCGGCACCAGGGCGGCGGGCAGCTCGGCGCGCAGCTTCTCCACGGCGGTGGCGTGGTCCCAGCCGTCCTGGGTGACGACGTAGCCGACCAGGAGCTGGTTGCCGCCGCGGGCGGTGCGCACGGCCGCCGCGGCGCCCGCGACCCCGGGGAGCGCCTGGAGCGCCGCGTCGACCTCGCCCAGCTCGATCCGGCGGCCACCGAGCTTGATCTGCTCGTCGGCGCGCCCCAGGAAGACCAGCCCCTCGCGGTCGGCCCGGACCAGGTCACCGCTGCGGTACGCCCGCTTCCAGCCCAGCGATTCCAGGGGCGCGTACTTCTCGGCGTCCTTCTCCGCGTCGAGGTAGCGGGCCAGGCCGACGCCGCCGATCACCAGCTGGCCGCTCTCGCCCAGGGACACCGGCTCGCCCGCGTCGTCCACGACGGCGAGCTCCCAGCCGTTCAGGGGCAGCCCGATGCGGATCGGCTCCGCGCCGGTCATCAGGGCGGCACAGGCCACCACGGTGGCCTCGGTGGGTCCGTAGGTGTTCCAGACCTCGCGGCCCTCGGTCACCAGGCGCTGCGCCAGCTCGGGCGGGCAGGCCTCGCCGCCGAAGATGAGGAGGCGTACGTCGTTGAGGGTCTCGGGCTCCCAGAGCGCGGCCAGGGTCGGCACGGTCGAGACGACGGTGATCTCCTGCTCGACCAGCCAGGGGCCGAGGTCGGCGCCGCTGCGGACCTGGGAGCGGGGCACCGGCACCAGGCAGGCGCCGTAGCGCCAGGCGAGCCACATCTCCTCGCAGGAGGCGTCGAAGGCCACGGAGAGGCCCGCCATGACCCGGTCGCCGGGGCCGATCGGCTCCTCGGTCAGGAACAGCGCGGCCTCGGCGTCCACGAAGGCGGCGGCGCTGCGGTGGGTGACGGCGACGCCCTTGGGCCTGCCGGTGGAGCCGGAGGTGAAGATGATCCAGGCGTCGTTCTCCACGCCGGGGCGGTTCACGGAGTGCGCCGGGCCCGCCGGGGCCACCGAGCCGCCCGCCGGGGCCACCGAGCCCGTCGAGCCCATCGGGTCCGTCGAGCTCACCGGGGCCGTCGGGTCCGCCGGGTTCTTGCCGGGGCGGAGCGGGTCGATGCGCAGGCCCTCGCCGAGGACGGCCGCGACCTCCGCCTCGCCGAACACCAGTGCGGCCCGCTCGTCCGGGTCCTCGGCGTCGACGGGCACGTAGGCGGCACCGGCCGCGAGGACGCCGAGAACGGCGACGTACAGATCGTTGGTCCCCGACGGGACGCGCACGCCCACCCGGTCGCCGAGCCCGATGCCGGCCCCGGCGAGCCGCTTGGCCAGCCGCCGCACCTCGACGGCGAGCGCGCGATAGGTGAGCTGGATGGTTCCGTCGTCCAGCGCGGGCTCGTCGGGATGTGCCCGTACGCTCGCCTCGAACACGTCCACGAGCGTGCGCGGCGGTGCCGCCGCCCCGGCCGAGAATCGTGCGGTGTCCCCGAACTCCTCGCGGATCTCATCGTCGAGCAGGCCGAGAGCACTGCTCTCGTCAATGGCTGCCATCCGGTCCTCGCGTCTCGTTCCCGGAACCCTCCGGGGCGCCGGCGGGCCCGCAGGTGTGCCTGGGGTTGTCCGGCTCCGGCTAGGTGACAAGCCGGAAATATTAGTACGACGCTAGGCTCCGGCCCCGGCGGCAGCCACTCGAAAGCGGCCGTTCGGGGCAGTCGGTTGGATCTTGACCGATCGCTGACCAGGGATTATCCGCGCAGGGCGAGAGATGGGCCACACAGCGTGAGAGCGGCCGACTCCCCGTGTCCGGCCGCCCGCACGACGGTCACGGGAAGGTCAGGCGGCGCTGACCTCGGCCCAGATCGACTTGCCCCAGGGCAGGTTGCCCACACCCCAGCGGCCCGAGCAGAGCGCGTCCAGGATGAGCAGACCGCGCCCGCGGTCCCGCTCCACGGAGATGGGCCGCAACCGGGGGTGCCGGCCCAGCGGGTCGTGCACCTCGACCCGTGTCCTGGCACCGTCGGACTCGATGAGGAGACGGACCGGGTCGTCCGGGTCGGTCTCGTAGCGCAGGGAGTTGGTGACCAGCTCGCAGGTGACCAGGGCGACCGCCTCGATGTGGTCGCGGGAGGCGTCCGGTGTGTGATGGGCGATGAAGTCGCTCACGAACAGCCGTGCCGCCCGCGCCGACTGGGGTTCGCTCGCCAGCAACAGGACCGGTGGCGGGGCGACTTGCAGTGCGCGGGTCTCGGTCGTGGTGCTCCGCTGGACTTCGATCATGTGGATCCCCTCACGGGCATGTCCCAACGCAGGCACAGTGGTTCGCCATGCGAGTGCGGTCACTGTCGTATTTCCCGGATTCATGGTGCCTTCACGGCACAGTCGATCGCAATACGTCCCACGGGATGTGAAAAATTGCGCACACTGGCGAGAGAGTTGCGGCACAAGTCGTCAGCCGGTGGCGAGGGCCGGGACGGGCACGGCAGACTGTCGGGCAGTTTCACCGGACGGAAGGGGGATCCGTGAGCACGCCCACGGTGCGCCGGCGACGGCTCGGTGCGAAGTTGCGCGAACTGCGCGGCGAACTCACCCTCGACGAGGTCGCGGAGCACTCCTCGGGAACCTTCGTCTCCTCGAAACTGTCCAGGATGGAGACCGGTAAGACGGCTCCCAAGGCAGCGGACATCCAGGCGCTGCTCACCCTGTACGCCGATCTCGGCCGTGACGTCAGCGACGAGCTGCGCGCGGCCCTGATCACCCTCACCAAGGAGGGCGGCCGACGCGGCTGGTGGCATTCGTACCGGGGTGTCCTCACCCCGGTCTACGAGGACCTGATCAGTCTGGAGGCGGAGGCCGAGACGGTCTCCACCTGGCAGCTGGGCATGGTCCCCGGACTGCTCCAGACCGCCGAGTACGCCCGCGAGATCATCCGGGCGACCGCCATGTCCGAGGCGGTCGAGGCACGGGTCGACGCGCTGGTGGAGGTACGGCTGGCCCGCCAGGCCGTCCTCACCCGCGACAGCGATCCGCTGGCGCTCTGGGCGATCGTCTCCGAGCAGGCGCTGCGCTCCTCCACCGAGGATCCCGCCCTGATGTACGAGCAGTTGGGGCGCCTGCTTACGATGGGGCGGCGCCCGAACATCAACATCCAGGTGTTGAGATCGGACGCTCCCCTCCACGCCGGGCTGACCGGCACCTTCAGCATCCTGGGCTTCGGTCCGCACACCGATCTGGACGTCGTCCACCAGGAAGGGCTGACCTCCGCCCTGTACATCGAGGAACGTGATCGGGTCTCCACGCACCGGGCCGCGTGGCAACGCCTCACGTCTGCCGCCGAGTCCGTCGAGGCGTCGGTGGAACTGATCACCCAGATAAGGAAGAACGAATAGCGAATGAAGCACGTTGACGACGCGTCGACTCTGCCGGTGACCTGGTGGAAGTCCTCGGCGTCCGCATCACAGTCCGACTGCGTGGAATGCGGGATCGTCGACGAGGCGACGGTCGCCGTCCGCGACAGCAAGCGGCCCGACGGCCCCGCCCTCCTCCTGGACCGAGCGGCACTCTCCGCGTTCACCTCGGCCCTGGCATCCGACGACGGCCGAACAGGCCGCGCCTGCTGAGAGCGGCAGCGACGACATCACCAGGGGCAGCGCGAGAGCCACCGGGAGGTGGTCGCCCGTACCCACTCCTCCGGAAAACGAAGAAACCCCTGCTCAGCAGGGGTTTCTTTATGCTTACCGCATGGTGTCCGAGGGGGGACTTGAACCCCCACGCCCGATAAAGGGCACTAGCACCTCAAGCTAGCGCGTCTGCCATTCCGCCACCCGGACAAGGTGTCTGTCGTGCGGGGTTTCCCTCGCGGCGACGAAGGAAACACTACCAGGCTTTCGGGGGCGGCCGATCACACCCTGTTCCCGGGGCGGCCGGGCGTGAACGGCGTGTGACGGACCGGGACCGGTCTTGGGCTCCGGGCCGGAAGGGAGAGAGGATGACAGGGAACGGCCGGCAGTGACAGCGGGAGGAAGCAGCGTGAGCGAGACCGACACGGCCAGGGGTGCCACCGGCGACGAAGAGGTCGTCGACCTCTGCCGCGAGCTGATCCGGTTCGACACCAGCAACTACGGCGACCACTCCGGACCCGGCGAACGCAAGGCCGCCGAGTGGGTCGCGGAGAAGCTCGCCGAGGTCGGCCTGGAACCGAAGATCTTCGAGTCCCACCCGGGCCGTGCCTCGACGGTGGCCCGCATCGAGGGCGCGGACCCGACCCGGCCCGCCCTGCTGATCCACGGCCACCTCGACGTCGTACCGGCCAACGCCGACGACTGGACCCACCACCCGTTCTCCGGCGAGGTCGCGGACGGGTGCGTGTGGGGCCGGGGCGCCGTCGACATGAAGGACATGGACGCGATGACCCTGGCGGTCGTCCGCGACCGGCTCCGGAGCGGCCGGAAGCCGCCCCGGGACATCGTGCTGGCCTTCCTCGCCGACGAGGAGGCCGGCGGCACCTACGGCGCCCGGTTCCTCGTCGACAACCACCCGGACCTCTTCGAGGGCGTCACCGAGGCGATCAGCGAGGTCGGCGGCTTCTCCTTCACGGTGAGCGAGCAGCGGCGGCTCTACCTGATCCAGACGGCCGAGAAGGGCATGCACTGGATGAAGCTCAAGGTGGCCGGCACCGCCGGGCACGGCTCGATGATCCACCGCGACAACGCGATCACCGAACTGTCGGAGGCGGTGGCCCGGCTCGGCCGGCACAAGTTCCCGGTGCGGGTCACCAAGACCACCCGGGCCTTCCTCGACGAACTGGGCGACGCGCTCGGCACCGAGCTGGACCCGGAGGACATGGAGTCGACGCTGGCCCGGCTCGGCGGCATCGCCAAGCTCATCGGCGCGACGCTCGGCAACACCGCCAACCCGACCCAGCTGAACGCCGGTTACAAGGTCAACGTCATCCCCGGCGAGGCCACCGCGCACGTGGACGGCCGCTTCCTGCCCGGCCACGAGGAGGAGTTCCTCGCCGACCTCGACCGCATCCTCGGTCCGAAGGTGGTCCGCGAGGACGTGCACTCCGACAAGGCGCTGGAGACCAGCTTCGACGGGGCGCTGGTGGAGGCCATGCAGTCCTCGCTGCTCGCCGAGGACCCCACCGCCAAGGCGATCCCCTACATGCTCTCCGGCGGCACCGACGCCAAGTCCTTCGACGACCTCGGCATCCGCGGCTTCGGCTTCGCGCCGCTCAAGCTGCCGCCGGAGCTGGACTTCGCGGGCATGTTCCACGGGGTGGACGAGCGGGTGCCGGTTGACGGCCTCCAGTTCGGCGTGCGCGTGCTCGACCGTTTCATCGACGCTTCGTGAAATCCTACGCGTCGTGAAGCAATGGCTCTGGCTAATCGGGCGGCTGTGCGAATTCGACTGAAAAGAGTGAATGCGACGATAAGCTCGTAGCTCCATTACTCCCTCCTCGTTACAGGTAATGCGATCCGCTACTTGGGATCGCATTACCAACAAGGAGGAATAATGCTCAAGAAGGTCGTC
Source organism: Streptomyces sp. NPDC104367 (assembly GCF_055583825.1). Lineage (NCBI taxonomy): Bacteria > Bacillati > Actinomycetota > Actinomycetes > Kitasatosporales > Streptomycetaceae > Streptomyces > Streptomyces sp. NPDC104367. The sequence goes on from NZ_JBVJND010000006.1 coordinate 143,017, forward strand.
GCTGCTGCGGCTGCCACTGGTGGTCTGGTTCTCGCGGGTGCGGGCCTGGCCGTCGCCGACTCGGGTGCGCAGGGTGCCGCCGTGGGCTCCCCGGGTGTCATCTCCGGCAACGTGATCCAGGTTCCCGTGCACGTCCCGGTGAACGTCTGCGGCAACACGATCTCCGTGATCGGGCTGCTGAACCCCGCCTTCGGCAACACCTGCGTCAACCAGTGACGCCGACTCCCTGAGGGGCGTCTTTCCGTCGGCCCCGGAGCGCGCGTCATGCGCTCCGGGGCCGACCGGTTTTTCCGCGGTCTCATTCCGCGGAAAACACAGAGGTCAGGATCGAAGGCAGGGGGGAATCCAGTAATGCGACAGGGTACCCGAAAGGGACTCATGACAATGGCCGCGGCGACCGGTGTGATCGCCGTGACGGGCGGCTACGCGTACGCCGACGCGGGGGCCGTCGGCTCCGCGGCCGACTCACCCGGCGTGCTGTCCGGGAACACGGTGCAGGCGCCGGTGCACGCGCCGGTCAACGTCTGCGGCAACACCGTGAACGTCATCGGCCTTCTCAACCCGTCGGTCGGCAACAAATGCGCCAACCACGGCACCGGGCACGGCGGGCACGCCGGGTACGGCGGCCAGGGCGGGTACGGCGGCCAGGGCGGGCGCGGGGGGCACGGAGGTGCGCACGCCGGCGGACACACCGGGGGTTCGCCCGGTGTCGGCTCCGGCAACACCGTCCAGGCACCGATCGACGTTCCGGTCAACGTGTGCGGCAACAGCGTCGACATCATCGGCGTCGCCAACCCGACCATCGGCAACGAGTGCGCCAACGACGGGGGTTACGGACACCCCGGCGGCTCCGGTGGGCACGGCGGTCACGGCGGTTCCGGTGGGCATGGTGGTTCTGGTGGCCACGGCGGTTCCGGCGGTCACGGTGGCCACGGAGGGTCTGGCGGCCACGGTGGCTCCGGCGGTCACGGCGGTCACGGCGGTCATGGCGGCCACGGTGGTGGCGGCCACTCCACGCAGCCGCCCGGGCACGGGGATCACGGCGGGCATGATCACGGCACGCCTCCGGGACACGGCGGTTCTGGCGGCCACGGTGGGAACGGTGGCCATGGCGGGCACGGCGGTCACGGGCACGGGACGCTGCCCGGGCAGGGCGGTGGGCACGGGAGCAACCCGCCCGGGAAGCCGGGGCACCCCGTGACCCCGGGGCAGCCGGGCAACCCTGGCACCCCCGCCGCTCCGGGTACTCCTGGTACCCATGTCTCGACCGTCACCGACCCGCTGGGCAGCAGTTCGGTGAGCCGGCCGGACTCGGCCGCTCAGCTCGCGCACACCGGCAGCGAACTGCCGCTGGACCTCGCGCTCCCGGCGGGCGCCGGCGCGCTGCTCGCGGGCGCGCTGCTGTACCGGAAGGCCCGCGCCTCGGCGTAGCGCACGCAGGGTGACGCACCCTTCGCGGTGCGTGGCGAACGGACCGGGCCCCGTCGACGCGGGGCCCCTTCCGTCATCGCGCCGGTCTCACCATGTGGCACGCACCTGGCGGATGATCCGCCGGCGCAACCGCACCCTGCGGCTGCCGTCACGCATGAGGCTCAGTCGGTCCAACTCCCAGTGTCCGTACTCGGCATGGTCCGTCAGCAGGCGTGTGGCGTCCTTGCGGGAGACCCCGCGAGGTACGTACACGTCGACAAATTCGTATTCCGGCATCGCATCTATTGTGCGGGCTGGTGCCCGGTACGGATAGCGTCTGCACTATGTCTGATGCTGCGCAGCCCACCGCTGCCGAGGTACGCGCCGCCGCCGAGGCGGTCAAGACCGCGCTCGACCGCCATCTTGCCGCGGTCGAACGCAGGTCGGGGGAGGACGACCCGGCTGTCTACGAGGCGTTCAACCAGCTGGCCGCGGCCGCCGAGGTCTACGACGAGCTGCTCTACGACCGCTACGACGAGGTCACCCCCTTCGAGATCCCCGGTACCGAGGACTCGCTGCCACCGTACGCGGGGCCCGAGGAGCCGAACGCGATCAGCGTGCTGATCCGCCGGGACTACGCCGTGGCGGAACCGCAGCGGCTGCTGGCACAGGCCGAGCGGGTCGAGGCGGCGGAGTACGGCGACGGCCCGGGCGCGGACGCGGAGGCCGCCGGCACGATCCACGGCGCGCTGGGGATCCTGTTCGGCGAGTTCGAACCGGACGAGATCGCCTCCCGGCACAAGGAGTTCGGCCTGGAGGAGGGCGACTCCACGCTGTGGGTGACCGCGTCGGACGAGCCGGCCGAGCCCGGGGAGTGGCTGGAGGCGCCGTTCGAGGCACTCGACCCGCAGCGGGTGGTGTGCCGGTTCGACGTCAGCGCGGTGTTCGACGACGAGGACGTCGACGACACCGATGACGCCGACGATGCCGAGGCCACCGGGGAATCCGACGAGCTGGACGAACTCGACCTCGACGAGGACGAGGACCTGGAGCCGTTGGACGCCGAACGCTGAACACCTCGTGCGGCGGTGCCCCCCGGTGCGTTCCGGCCGGAGGGGCACCGCCGTTCGTCGTGGCCGCCCGCCCGGCTAGACGGCCGCCGGGACCTGGGTCCCGAGCAGCAGCGGCAGACGGGTCGTCCGGGGCTTGGGCAGGGCTTCGGCCACCGCCCTCGCCAGGCCCTGTTCCACACCGTGGACCACCGACAGATGGCGCTCCGCCCGGCTGAACGCCGTGTACACCCAGGGACGGCTGAGGGACTGGGCCGCGTCGCCCGGCAGCACCACGACCACCGCGGGCCAGCGGCCGCCCGCCGCCTGGTGGGCGGTCAGCGCCCAGCCGTGCCGCACCGACTGCTCCACCCGCTCCCTCGGTACGACGACGGGCACGCCCGCGCACGACAGGTGCAGCCCGTCGGCGTCCGCCGTCACCACCTGGCCGGGGACCGCACGGCCCGGCGCGGGGGAGTGGACGACCCGGTCCCCGGGATCGAAGCCGCCGAAGCGGCCGGGGCCGGGGTTGAGCCGCTCCTTGAGGGCCGCGTTCAGGGCGCGGGTGCCCGCCGCTCCGCCGTGCCCCGGGGTGATCACCACGGTCTGCTCGGCGGGGACGCCGATCGCGCGCGGCACCGAGTCGGCGACCAGCTGCACGGTCCGGTGCACCGCCTCGCCCGCGTCCCGCACCGGCACGATCACGATCTCCTTGCCGGGCGCCTCGACCTGGTTGAGCTCGCCGATGCCGATCCCGGAGACCAGCTCGCCGAGCGGGCCGGGGTCGGGCGTGCGGGAGGCGATCTGCGGGCACACACGGGCCGCCAGCAGGTCGGCGAAGACCCGCCCGGGCCCCGCCGACCACAGCACCGCTGGATCGCCGCTCAGCACCAGCCGCGCCCCGTCGGGCAGCGCCTCCACGACCATCGCCGCGCCCTCGACGTCCAGCTGGGGCGCGTCCAGCACGATCAGCAGGTCCAGGTCCAGGGAGCCCTCCGGGTCCCGGCCCGGGCCCTCGGTGCCGGAGAGCAGCCCGGCGACGGTGCCCACGGCCGCGGCCCCCTCGCCGTCCGGGTCCGGCACCGCCAGGCGCCGGTGGCCGTCGGGCGCGTGGACGGCGGCGAAGGCACGCAGCCCCGCGGTCCGGGCGGCGGCCAGCAGCGCGGCGGGTTCGGCGCGGGCCGCCTCGCCGCCCGTGTGCAGCACCAGGCCGTGTCCGGCGACCGCCCGGGCCAGCTCGGCGGCGCCCCCGGAGGCCGCCTCGGCCACCGCCTCCCAGGCCTCGGAGGCGTCCTTGGACAGGGAGCTGACCAGCCGGGCCAGGCCGTCGGCGAGGCTCTCCTCGGCCAGTGCGTACCGCTCCAGACCGACCAGGATCCGGACCGGCCGCTCCTCCTCGTCGTCCGCGGGCTCGGGGGCGCCCGGGTCCAGGGCGTCCTGGAAGACCAGCGCCTCGCCCTCGGCGAGCGCGCTCTGCACGGCCGCCTCCGGGTCGGGCACCGCCCGCTGGGCCAGCGCGGCGATGAGCGCCGGCATCTCCAGCGCGGTGTGCCCGGCCACGGCCGCCTGTTCGAGGAGCCAGCCGGTCACCGCCCGGCCGCGCCGCTCGTCGTCCGGCCCGCACTCGGCGCCGAGCAGCGCCCGCGCGAACCCGTCGGCCTGTTCCGGCCGTACGCCGGTGACCCGGAGCAGCTGCCAGGGGTCCTCGCGCAGCACCGCCTCCGCACCCTCGCCGAGGGCGGCGGCGACCTGGGCGGCGAGGGACTCGGGGGCGCCGCCGTCGGCCAGCACCCGGAGCACCGCCGTGATCGTCTCCGCGGCGGGCGCGGCGGGCGCGGCGGGCGCGGCGGCGGTGGGCGCGGGCTGGGGCCGGCTGACCGGCTGCGGGGCGGGGGCCGCCCGGCGCGGGGCGGGTGCCGGGTCGGCGAACACGGTCGCCGTCGGCTTCTCGCCGCCCTCCACCGCGCGGATCGCCGCGAGCAGGTCGGCCGCCGTGCCGCTCAGCTTGGCCCCGCTGTCCACGGGCCCCTTCCGCTCGGCCTTCCGCCGCGCGATCCGCTCCCGCTCCACCCGCTGAGCCGCCAACTCGGCCTCGGCCTCGGACCGCTGACCCCCCTCTTCCCCACCGGCCTCCACAGCACCCTCGCCACCTCGGCCCACGCCCGCGTCGCCCTCGGCCCCGGCGGCCTCACCACCTCGGCCCTCGCCCGCGTCGCCCGCCGCCGCTCCGCCGCCCACGCCCGCGTCGCCCTCGGCCCCGGCGGCCTCACCACCTCGGCCCTCGCCCGCGTCGCCCTCCGCGACCCCCTCCGTGACCGCGTCGGCCGGACCGCCGCTCCGGCTCGCGCCCGTCTCACCGCCGCCCGCGTCCCCCGCCGCCGCTCCGCCGCCCTCGGCCCCGGCGCCGTCTCCGGTGTCCGTATCCGTGTCGGGGGCGGGGGCGGTGGGGGTTCCGGGGTCTGTCCTCGTCCCGGCCGTCGTGGTCTCGTCGGCCTCGGGCGTGGCGCCCAGCCCCGGCTCCGTGCTCACAGCGTGCTCCAGTCGTGATCGGGATAGCGGTGCACGGGCGCCGACACGTCGTCGAGCGCCCGGCAGATCTCGTCAGGAAGCGTAAGCGCCTCCACTGACAATGCCGCCGTGAGCTGGCGCGCGTTGCGCGCGCCGACGATCGGCGCGGCCACGCCAGGGCGGTCCCGCACCCACGCCAGCGCCACCTGGAGCGGGGTCACCGCGAGTCCGTCCGCCGCCGTCTGCACCGCGTCCACGATCCGGCTCGCGGTGTCGTCTAGGTACGGCTCGACGAACGGCGCCAGATGCTCGGAGGCGCCGCGCGAGTCCGGGGGAGTGGCGTTGCGGTACTTCGCCGTCAGCACCCCGCGGCCCAGCGGGGAGGACGGCAGCAGGCCGATGCCCAGGTCCAGCGCGGCCGGCAGCACCTCGCGCTCCACGCCCCGCTGGAGCAGCGAGTACTCCAGCTGCGTGCTGGCCAGCCGGGTCCGGGTGCCGGGCGCCGCGAGCTGCCAGGTCGCCGCCTTCGCGAGCTGCCAGCCGCAGAAGTTGGAGACACCGGCGTAGCGGGCGCGGCCGCTGCCGACCGCCAGGTCGAGGGCCTGGAGGGTCTCCTCCAGCGGGGTGTCCGGGTCGTAGGCGTGCACGTGCCAGATGTCGACGTGGTCGGTGCCGAGGCGGGCCAGGGACGCGTCCAGCGCGGCCAGCAGATGCCCGCGGGAGCCGTTGAACCTCCGGTCGGGGTCGGGGACGCTGCCCGCCTTCGTGGAGATGACCAGGTCCCTGCGCGGCACCAGGCCTTCCATGAGCTGCCCGAGCAGGTACTCGGCCTCCCCGTCGCCGTACACGTCCGCGGTGTCGACGAGGCTGCCGCCGGCCTCCCAGAACGCCTTCAGCATGTCCGCGGCGTCGTGCTCGTCGACGTCTCGGCCCCAGGTGAGGGTGCCGAGCCCGATCCGGGACACGCGCAGGCCGGTACGGCCGAGATGCCTCTGCTCCATGTCCGCGAGATTACTGGCCAGAGCTGGTGCGTTGGGTTGCCTGTGGATAACCGATTTCCATGGAAGAAGTTCCCCCCGCCCCTTTCGGGGCGCCTCGCGCTAAGGTCTCTCGCGACAGCGACGTTACTGATCGGTAAGGGGAACGGCCATGCAGCTCGGGATCAACCTCGGCTACTGGGGTGCCGGGATGGACGGGGACAATCTGGCCGTGGCGCAGGAGGCCGAGCGGCTCGGGTACGCCGTGTGCTGGGCCGCCGAGGCCTACGGCTCCGACGCCGCCACCGTGCTCAGCTGGGTCGCCGCGAAGACCGAGCGCATCGACGTCGGCTCCGCCATCTTCCAGATCCCGGCCCGGCAGCCCGCGATGACCGCGATGACCGCCGCGACCCTCGACTCCCTCTCCGGCGGCCGTTTCCGGCTCGGTCTCGGCGTCTCGGGCCCGCAGGTCTCCGAGGGCTGGTACGGCGTCAAGTTCGACAAGCCCCTGTCCCGCACCCGCGAGTACGTGGAGATCGTGCGCAGGGCGATGAGCCGGGAGCGGCTGTCGTTCGAGGGGGAGCACTGGACGCTGCCGCTGCCCGGCGGTCCCGGCAAGCCGATCAAGCTGACCGTGCACCCGGAGCGCGAGCACATCCCGGTCTACATCGCCGCCATCGGCCCGAAGAACCTGGAGCAGACCGGCGAGATCGCCGACGGCGCCCTGCTGATCTTCCCCTCGGCCGAGCACCTGGAGGACACGGCCGTCACGTACCTGCGCGCCGGGCGCGAGAAGGCCGGTCTGACCCTCGACGGGTTCGACATCTGCCCGACCGTGCCGCTCGCCGTGGGCGACGACAAGGACGTGGCCGCGCTCGCGGACACCTTCCGGCCGTACACCGCGCTCTACGTCGGCGGCATGGGCAGCCGCAAGCAGAACTTCTACAACCAGCTCGCCCGGCGCATGGGGTACGAGAAGGAGGCCGCCGAGATCCAGGACAAGTACCTCTCCGGGGACAAGAACGGGGCGTCCGCGGCCGTACCGCAGGAGCTCATCGACAAGACCACGCTGCTGGGGTCCGTGGACCGGATCGCCGACCGGATGCAGGCCTACGCGGCCGCCGGGGTCACCACCCTGTCCCTCGCGCCCGCCGGCTTCACCCTGGACGAGCGGCTCGCCTCGCTGCGGGCCGGTGCCGAGGCCGTGGAGCGCGCCGGCCTCGCCTAGGAGTCCCGGCCGGGGCCGTCCGGCGGTCCCGGGAACCGGAGAGGTCCGCGGCCGTGGTGGGGGCTCGGGGGGTCTTCCCCGCCACGGCCGTCACGGAGAACAACGCGCCCGCGCCCGCGGGGTTACGCCCCCGGCGTGACCCCGCCGGTCCTCCTTTCGGCCGAGTCGGCCCGCACAGGTGTTGCACCGGCCGGGCCGCGGCACTTGACTCGGTCTTCGCGGGTCTGGTGAGTCCTCCGGAGAGGTGCCCACGATGCTTTCGGCCAGAAGTCTGTTCCAGGAGATCCTCGACGACGACGAGTCCTTCCGGCTCTTCTGCTCCATCGCGGCCTGCGGGGAGTCCCAGGGCGGCTGGGAGAACGCGCGGATCGCCGCGCTGGTACCGGCGAGCGAACGCCGCCTCGCCCCCAGGATCACCCGCCACGGCGCCGACGAGGACAAGCACGGCCGCATCTTCCAGGCCCTGCTGAGGAAGCGCGGGCTCACCCCCGTCCCGGTGCCGCCGGACACCGACTACACGATGCTCCTGGAGCGGCGCGGCATCGGACTCGCCCACGCCAGGCTCAGGACCGACCGGCCGCTGGGCGTGCGCGACATCGTCACCTACCTCGCGCACAGCAGGGTCACCGAGCAGCGCGCCTCCGAGCAGATGGAGCTGCTGCGCAGGCACTTCGCCGACCACCCGGACGTGGGCCGCGCGGTACGGATGATCTCCCACGACGAGGACAACCACCTCGCCTACTGCCACGAGGAGCTGCTGCGCCTCGCGGACGCCGGACACGGCCAGGTCATCCGGCGGACCCTGCGCGAGTGCGCCCTCGCGGAGATCCGGGTCTACCGGGACGTCAGCCTCGCCGTCATGGCCCACATGGGCCGCATCCTCGGCTGGCCGAGGCCCAAGTCGGCGCTCCTCGCGGCCGGCATCCACGCCGTCCACGGCTGGGAACGCGCCGTCGGCTGGCGCCGCCTGGTCCGGCTGCGGATGCCGGAGCGCCGCGACGCCCTCGGCGGCCCCGCGGCCTCTACCGCCGAGTTCGCCTGATCACATCCACCCGCGGCGCTTGAACTGCCGGTACAGCACCGTCTCCAGGAAGGCCATCACCAGGATCACCGCCGGGTACGACCAGTACCAGTGCAGCTCGGGCATGTGATCGAAGTTCATGCCGTAGATCCCGGCGATCATCGTGGGCACCGCGGCCATGGCCGCCCACGCGGAGATCTTCCGCATGTCGTCGTTCTGCCGCACGCTCATCTGTGCGAGATGGGCGCTGAGGACGTCCGAGACCAGCCGGTCCAGGGACTCCACGGCCTCGTTGACGCGCAGCAGATGGTCGTTGACGTCCCGGAAGAACGGCCGGGACCTCTCGTGCACGAAGGGCACCGCCGCGGTGCCGGCCGGACCGGCGCCCGACAGCTTGGTCATCGGCACCACCAGCGGCACGGTCGCCCGGCGGAACTCCAGGATCTGCCGCTTGAAGCCGTAGATCCGCGACGCGGTGTGCCGGGAGCCGCCGCCGGACGGCGAGAACACCTCCGCCTCCAGCTCCTCCAGGTCGGTGTGCAGCTCGGTCGCGATCTCCTCGTAGTGGTCGACGATCGCGTCGGCGACGGAGTACAGCACCCCCGTCGGCCCGTGCCTGAGCAGTTCGTGCTGCTCCTCCAGATGGCGCCGGACGTCCCCGAGCGGCGAGGGCGTCCCGTGGCGCACGGTGACCACGAACGAGTCCCCGACGAAGATCATCAGCTCGCCGGAGGTCACGGTGTCGCTCTTCTGTTCGTACGTCACCGGTTTCAGGACGACGAACAAGGAGTCGTCGTACACCTCCAGCTTCGGCCGCTGATGGGCGTTGAGGGCGTCCTCGACGGCCAGCGGGTGCAGTCCGAACTCGTCCGTGACCAGGTCGAACTCCCGTTCCGTCGGCTCGTACAGACCGATCCACAGAAAACTGTCGCCACGCGCGCGTGCCTCCGCGAGGGCGTCGGAGAAGTCCTGCGGGGTCTCCGTGCGCTCCCCGTCGCGGTAGATGGCGCAGTCCACGATCACGGAGAGTATTCTCCCGTCGCCCGTCCGTCTGCGCACTTCGGCTTGCGCCTACGCTGGGCCGCATGCCCACGCTGATCCTCGTAAGGCACGGACGGTCCACCGCCAACACCTCCGGGCTGCTCGCCGGCTGGACGCCGGGCGTCGCCCTCGACGAGCGCGGGGCCGCCCAGGCCGCCGCACTGCCCGGCCGGCTCGCCGGGCTGCCGATCTCCGAAGTCGTCGCCAGCCCCCTGCAACGCTGCCAGGAGACGATCCGGCCGCTGCTGGAGTCCCGGCCCGGACTCACCGCCCACACCGACGAGCGGATCGGGGAGGCCCACTACGGCGACTGGTCCGGCCGCAAGCTCGCCGAACTCATGGACGAGCCGCTGATGCAGGTCGTCCAGGCCCATCCGTCGGCCGCCGCCTTCCCCGGCGGCGAGTCCATGCGGGCCATGCAGACCCGCGCCGCCGAGGCGGTCCGCGAGTGGAACGCGCGCGTGGAGCGCGACCACGGCGCCGACGCGGTCTACCTCATGTGCTCGCACGGTGACATCATCAAGTCGCTCGTGGCGGACGCGCTCGGTCTGCATCTCGACCTCTTCCAGCGGATCTCCGTCGAACCGTGTTCCGTGACGGCGATCCGCTACACCCGCCTGAGGCCGTTCCTCGTCCGTCTCGGGGACACCGGGGACTTCGCCTCCCTCGCGCCCCGCGAGGAACCCCCCGGGGAAGACGCCCCGGTCGGTGGCGGCGCCGGCGCGCCGTGATCGACAAGCGCAGTAGGGTGAAGCGATCCACGTGAGCGGCCCTCCCGGTCGCCCCGTCGCCCTCCCGAGCCCACGCACCCTCGATTCCCATGGAGACAGGACGTGTCCCGTCAGGTGTTCCTCTACGATCCGCCGGACCGCTTCGTCGCGGGCACGGTGGGACTGCCCGGACGCCGTACGTTCTTCCTCCAGGCCACGGCCGGCCCCCGGACGACCAGCGTGGCCCTGGAGAAGACCCAGGTGGCCGCGCTCGCCGAACGCATGGACGAACTCCTCGACGAGGTCGTACGGCGCAGCGGCGGCAACGCGGCCGTGCCCGCCGTGGCGCCCAACGAGATCGCCGACAGCGCCCCGCTGGACACCCCCATCGAGGAGGAGTTCCGCGTCGGCACCATGGCGCTCGCCTGGGACGGCGACGAAGAGCGCATGATCGTCGAGGCCCAGGCCCTCGTCGAGCTGGACGCCGAATCCGAGGAGGACCTCGCCGAGGCCGAGGAACGGCTGCTCCAGGACGAGGAGAACGGACCCCCGATGCTGCGGGTCCGGCTGACCGGCGCGCAGGCCAGGGCCTTCGCCAAGCGCGCCCTCGACGTCGTCAACGCCGGGCGGCCGCCGTGCCCGCTGTGCAGCCTCCCGCTCGACCCGGAAGGACACGTATGTCCGCGCCAGAACGGATACCGCCGCGGAGCGTGACCGCCGCCGAACTGCTCGCCCACGGTGAGCTGAAGGTCCGCGGCCGGATCCGCGACGCCTCCAACGCGGCGCTGTTCTGCACGGTCGCGCACGACGGCGAGGAGGCGTCCTGCGTCTACAAGCCGGTCGCCGGTGAGCGCCCGCTGTGGGACTTCCCCGACGGCACCCTCGCCCAGCGCGAGGTGGCCGCCTACGAGGTCGCCGCGGCCACCGGCTGGGACCTCGTCCCGCCCACCGTGCTGCGCGACGGGCCCTACGGCGAGGGCATGGTCCAGCTCTGGATCGAGGTGGCCCCCGACGGCGCCGATCTGCTCGCCCTGGTGGACGCGGAGGAGCCGGAGCCCGGCTGGAAGGCCGTCGGGCTCGCCGACGTCGGCGAGGGGAGGACCGCGCTGCTGGTGCACGCCGACGACGAACGGCTGCGCCGGCTCGCCGTCCTCGACGCCGTGATCAACAACGCCGACCGCAAGGGCGGCCATCTGCTGCCCACCGCCGACGGCCGGCTGTACGGCATCGACCACGGCGTCACCTTCAACGTCGACAACAAGCTGCGCACGCTGCTGTGGGGCTGGGCGGGCGAGCCGCTCACCGCCGACGCCGTGGAGGTCCTCCAGGGCCTGCGCGAGGCCCTCGGCGGGGCCCTGGGGACCCGGCTCGCCGAACTGGTCACCGCCGCCGAACTGGACGCCACGCGCGCGCGTGTCGACGCGCTGCTCACCGCCGGCAAGCACCCGGAACCGAGCGGCGAGTGGCCGGCCATCCCCTGGCCGCCGGTCTAGGGCGCTTCTGACGGGTCCCCGCGGCGTCGCGACGCCCGGCACGAACGCCGCTCCTTCTTCCACACAGACCCGTCAGAAACGCCCTGGCGCCCCTCCAGCACCCCGCGGCACATCCCGGTCGCAAGATCAAGAGTGCCTTTCCGGCCGTCTGGCCCGATCCGGTTCGTATACCGAACTCTGGTCCGGTTACGCTCATGTACATGCATGCCTGGCCCGCTTCCGAGGTCCCCGCCCTGCCTGGTCAGGGCCGCGACCTGAGGATCCACGACACCGCGACCGGCGGACTGGTCACTCTCGACCCCGGTCCCGTCGCCCGTATCTACGTCTGCGGCATCACGCCGTACGACGCGACCCACATGGGTCACGCGGCGACCTACAACGCGTTCGACCTGGTTCAGCGCGTGTGGCTCGACACCAAGCGGCAGGTGCACTACGTCCAGAACGTGACGGACGTCGACGACCCGCTGCTCGAACGCGCGGAGCGGGACGGCGTCGACTGGGTCGCCCTCGCCGAGCAGGAGACGACCCTCTTCCGCGAGGACATGACCGCCCTCAGGATGCTGCCGCCGCGGCACTACATAGGCGCGGTCGAGGCGATACCCGGCATCGTGCCCCTGGTCGAGCGGCTGCGCGACCTCGGCGCGGCCTACGATCTCGACGGCGACATCTACTTCTCCGTCGAGGCCGACCCGCACTTCGGCGAGGTCTCCGGCCTCGACGCGGCCGCCATGCGGCTGCTCTCCGCCGAGCGCGGCGGCGACCCGGACCGCCCGGGCAAGAAGAACCCGCTCGACCCGATGCTGTGGATGGCGGCCCGCGAGGGCGAGCCCAGCTGGGACGGCGGCTCGCTCGGCCACGGCCGTCCGGGCTGGCACATCGAGTGCGTGGCCATCGCCCTCGACCACCTCGGCATGACCTTCGACGTCCAGGGCGGCGGCTCCGACCTCGCCTTCCCGCACCACGAGATGGGCGCCTCGCACGCCCAGGTGCTCACCGGCGAGTTCCCGATGGCCAAGGCGTACGTCCACGCCGGCATGGTCGCGCTCGACGGCGAGAAGATGTCCAAGTCCAAGGGCAACCTGGTCTTCGTCTCCGGGCTCCGCCGGGACGGCGTCGACCCGGCCGCCATCCGGCTCTCCCTCCTCTCCCGCCACTACCGCAGCGACTGGGAGTGGACCGACCAGGTCCTCGCCGACGCCGAGGCCCGTCTGGACCGCTGGCGCGCGGCCGTCTCGCGCCCCGACGGCCCGCCGGCCGAGTCCCTGGTGGAGGAGATCCGCGAGGCCCTGAGCAACGACCTGGACGCGCCGGCCGCCCTGGCGGCGGTCGACCGCTGGGCGGCCCTCCAGCAGACGGAGGGCGGCACGGACACGGGCGCGCCCGGTGTCGTGTCGCGCGCGGTGGACGCCCTGCTGGGCGTGGCCCTCTAGACGAGAACGGCGGCACCCGCGCCCCTGTCTTCCGGGGGCGCGGGGAACCGCGCGGCCGGCCACGACCCACCCGCGCCGAACGCACGACGCGTACCCGGCAGGGCCGACGAGAAGGGGCGGTACGCATCTCGCGTACCGCCCCTTTCTCAGTCCTCGGAGGTGCCCTCGCCGTCCGGCCCGGTGTCCCCCGGGTCCGCGCCGTCCCCGGCGTTCCCGGCATTCCCCGTGCTCCCGGGCGCGTCCGGCTTCGGGGGCCGCGGCGGCCTGGCCCTGCCGGCCGGACCGCCCGGGGTGTCCCGCAGGTACGCGCCGTCGGTGCCGTCCGCCGTGGCATGGCCGCCGGGCGGGTTCACGTCCCGGCGCCGCAGATACCGCTCGAACTCACGGGCGATCGCCTCGCCCGAGGCCTCCGGCAGCTCGGCGGTGTCCCGGGCCTCCTCCAGTGTCTGCACGTACTCCGCGACCTCGCTGTCCTCCGCGGCCAGCTGGTCCACGCCGACCTGCCAGGCGCGCGCGTCCTCGGGCAGCTCGCCCAGCGGGATCCTGAGGTCGAGCAGGTCCTCCAGCCGGTTGAGCAGGGCCAGCGTGGCCTTCGGGTTGGGCGGCTGGGAGACGTAGTGCGGCACCGCCGCCCACAGCGAGACCGCCGGGACGCCCGCGTGCGTGCACGCCTCCTGGAGGACGCCCACGATGCCCGTCGGGCCCTCGTACTTGGTCTCCTCCAGGTCCATCCGCTGCGCCAGGTCCGCGTCCGACGTCACCCCGCTGACCGGCACCGGTCGCGTGTGCGGGGTGTCACCGAGCAGGGCGCCCAGGATGACGACCAGCTCCACGCCCAGCTCGTGGGCGAAGCCGAGCAGCTCGTTGCAGAACGAGCGCCAGCGCATGGACGGTTCGATGCCTCTGACCAGCACCAGGTCACGCGGCTTGTCGCCGCCGACGCGGACCACCGACAGCCGTGTCGTCGGCCAGGTGATCTTGCGCACGCCGGCGTCCAACCACACCGTGGGGCGGTTCACCTGGAAGTCGTAGTAGTCCTCGGCGTCCAGCGCCGCGAACACCTCGCCCTTCCACTCCCGCTCCAGATGCGCGACCGCGGTGGAGGCGGCGTCGCCGGCATCGTTCCAGCCTTCGAACGCGGCCACCATGACTGGGTCGATCAGCTCTGGAACCCCCTCCAGCTCGATCACCCAGTGCCTCCTTCCGACGTGCCCTCGCGTACGCCCCAACCTTACGGCGTCCAGCAAGGGCGCCCGCAGCCCCCTTGCACGGGGGAGTGAACGGATCACTGCCCCGTTCGCAACGCTCGAACACCCCCGGCCGGGGAAGTCGGCAAGCGCTTCACAGGGTGCTGCGCAGCCACTGCTCCACGCTCGCGATGTGCACGGTCGCCCAGGAGCGGGCCGCCTCGGCGTCCCGGTCGCGCAGCGCGGCCAGGATCGCCCGGTGCTCGCGCAGGGTGCGGGCGACCGCGTCCTCCTGGGTCAGCCCGCGCCAGATCCGCGCCCTGGTGGTCGGTCCGGACAGGCCGTCGAGGAGCGAGCAGAGCACCGAGTTCCCGGAGCTCTGCACGATGCCGCGGTGGAACTCCAGGTCGCAGGCGACCAGTTCCTCCACCGAGGGCGCGGCGCCCAGCGCGTCCAGCTGCCCGTCCAGCGTGTCCAGCTGCCGCTCGGTGATCCGGGAGGCGGCCATCGCGGTCGCGGCCGGCTCCAGGATCCGGCGCACCGCGAGGAACTCCAGGACCGTGTCGTCACGGTGGAAGTCGACGACGAAGCTCATCGCCTCCAGGAGCAGCTGCGGGTCGAGGCTCGTGACGTACGTGCCGTCGCCCTGCCGTACGTCCAGGATCCGGATCAGCGACAGGGCCCGCACCGCCTCCCTGAGGGAGTTGCGGGACAGGCCCAGTTCGGCGGCGAGTTCGCTCTCCTTGGGCAGGCGGTCGCCGGGGCGCAGCGCACCGGAGACGATCATGCCCTTGATCTTCTCGATCGCCTCGTCGGTGACTGCCATGCCGGCCTCCCTGCCGCCCGGACATCCGATGTCTCAGGCCCCATTATGCGAACGCGGTCAAGCCGTCTCCGGCCGGGGCCGCGCACCGGTGGGCGACAGGGTCAGAACGCGGCCTCCACGTCGGCGATCACGGCCCGCTCGTCCAGCGTCAGCAGCTCGCGCCCGCGCATCAGCACCCGGCCGTCGACCACGGTGTCCCGCACGTCCGCCGAGTGCGCCGAGTACGCCAGGGCCGACCACGGGTCGTGCAGCGGCCGCAGATGCGGCGCGTCGAGACCGACCACGATCAGGTCCGCCCGCTTGCCGGCCTCCAGCGACCCCAGCTGGTCCCCGAGCCCGAGCGCCCGCGCGCCCTCGATGGTCGCCATCCGCACGGCCTGCTCGGCACCGACCGCCGTCGGGTCGCCGGCCGCCTTGTGCACCAGCGCCGCCTGCCGCACCGCACCCAGTACGTCCAGGGAGTTGGAGCTGACCGCCCCGTCCGTGCCGAGCCCCACCGTCACACCGGCGCCGAGCAGCCGGGGCACCGGCGCGATCCCGCAGCCCAGCTTCAGGTTCGACACCGGGCAGTGCGCCACCGACGTGCCGGTGCGGGCGAGGGCCGCGATCTCCGGGCCGGTCAGGTCGACCGCGTGCGCGAGCAGCACGTCCGGACCGAGCAGCCCGAGCGAGTCCAGCAGCTCCACCGGCCGCCTGCCGTGCTTGACCTCGACCGTCGCCACCTCGGTGGCGTTCTCGGCCGCGTGGATGTGCACCAGCGCCCCGAACTCCCGGGCGAGCGCGAAGACTTCGGTGAGCTGCGCGGGGGAGAGGGTGTAGGCGGAGTGCGCGAAGACCACCGGCCGTCGGCCGTGCCGGGCCGCGCCGCGCGCCTCGAGGTCGCGCCGCGCCCAGGCGAGCCGCTCCTCGTGGGAGTGGCCGTCCGGCGGTTCCGGTACGTCCATGAACGTCGGCCCGGTGTGCAGCCGCCAGCCCGCCTCCCGGGCCGCCGCCTCGGCCGCCTCGTGGAACCAGTACATGTCCAGCGCCGAGGTGACCCCCGCCCGTACGCTCTCCGCGATCGCCAGCCGCACGCCCGCCGCCACGTTCTTCGGCGCCAGCAGCTCGGCCTCCCACGCCAGCACCCGTTCCAGGAAGCCCTGGAGGGTGACGTCGTCGGCCCGGCCGCGCAGCAGCGTCATGGCGAGGTGGGTGTGCGTGTTGACGAACCCGGGCAGCACCAGGCAGCCCTCGGCGTCGATCGTCTCGCGGGCCGGGTAGCGCCCGGCGAGGTCCGCGGCGGCCCCCACGGCCACGATCTCGCCCTCGTGCACCGCGACGGCCCCGTCCCGTACGACGGTCGAGGCCTCGTCCACGGTGAGGACGTCGCCGCCCCGCACCAACAGGTCGACGGTCACGCCTCGTCGCCCTCCGCCAGCAGCCGCAGCGCCTCCAGGGACACCACCGCGCCGCGCTCCACACCCGCCGCGACGACGTCCCGGTGCGGGTTGTAGCCGCCGGTCGACGCCTCGTCGACCAGCTCGTCGGCGTTGGCCCCGTCGATCACCAGCACCCCGCCCGCGACCAGGCCGCGCAGCGAGGCCGTCACCAGCAGCGCGGACAACTCCATCTCGATGGCGGCCAGTCCGGCGCCCTCGTACGAGAACAGCGGCAGCAGCCCCGGCTGGAAGGCCGCCCGCGTCCACACCACGCCCCGGTGGTGCGGGGCGCCCGCCTCGCGCGCGGCCCGCTGGAGCGCGAGCACCGCCTCCGGGGCGGAGTACGCCGGGTACTCGGGCGGCAGCAGCTGCTGGGTCACCCCGTCGTCGCGCACCGTCGCCTCGGCGATGACCAGGTCGCCGTCGCCGATCCCCGGCTTCATGGCCCCGGCCGTGCCGAACCGCACGAAGGTCCGCACCCCCGCGTCGGCCAGCTCCTGGAAGAGCAGCACCGCGCCCGGCGCTCCCACCCCGTGCGAGGCCACCACCACGGGCAGCCCCTTCCAGCTTCCCGCGAACGCGCGGTACTCGCGGTGGTACGACACCTCTTCGGCACCGTCGAGCAGTTCGGCCACCGCCGCCGCCCGCGCCGGGTCCCCGACCACGAGCGCGTGCGCCGGCAGCCCCGTGCGCGGTATGCGGGTGATGGGCAGCAGGTCCTGCGTCATGCGGCGACTCCGGAGGAGGGGGTACGGCGACGGCGGCGGGCCGTCGAGAGGAAGAGGGCGCCGAGCGTCACCACGTACGGCGCGGCGTCGGTCGCCTGCTGCGGCAGACCGAGGCCCTGGAGGCGGAAGCCGGCCGCCTCGGCGAGCCCGAACAGCAGCGCGGCGAGCAGCACGCCGACGGGCGCGGCGCGGCCGAGCATGACGGCGACGACGGCGATCCAGCCGCGTCCCGCGGTCATGTTCTCGGAGAACAGCGTGACGTTACCGAGCGCGAGCTGGGCCCCGGCCAGTCCGCACAGCACACCGGAGGCCAGCACGGCGCCGTACTTGTAGCGGACCGGGCTCACGCCCAGCGAGGCCGCCGCGCTCGGGGCCTCGCCGACCCCGCGCAGCCGCAGCCCCCACACATGGCGGGACAGCAGCAGCGCGGCCACGGCGACCGCCGCGAACGCCAGGTAGGCCAGGGGCGTGAAGCCGCCGATGAGCGGCAGCCCGGCGAGGGAGGGGTCGTCGAAGGTGCCCTGCACACCGAAGACGGTGCGCAGCAGGAAGCTGGTCAGCCCCACCGCCAGCAGGTTCATGGCGATGCCGAGCACCACCGCGTCGCCCCTGAGGGTCACCGCGCCCACGGCCAGGATCAGCGAGTAGGCGGCCGCGGCGAGGGCGGCGGCCAGTACGCCCAGCCAGGCGCTGCCGGTGAACCAGCTGGTCGCCACCGAGGTGAAGCAGCCGAGCAGCATCATGCCCTCGAGGCCGACGTTGAACACGCCCGCCCGCTCGCACAGGGCACCGCCCAGCGCGGCCAGCAGGATCGGGGTCAGCGCCCGCAGCGCCGACATCAGAAGGTCGGAGTCGAGGAACATCACACGGCCTCCCGCTTCCTCAACAGGCGCCGGGGGAACCGGAGCCGGGCGGCCAGGAACACGATCACGATCGCCTGGAGCACCTGGGTCAGCTCACGCGGCACCTCGGTGGTCCGCTCCATCGCCAGCCCGCCCACCTGGAGGACGGCGAAGAACAGGGAGGCGATCACGGTGCCGAGCGGGGAGGCGGCGGCGAGCAGCGCGGCCGTCAGCCCCGTCCAGGTGTAGCCGGGCGCGGTCAGCGAGCCGTCCACGAAGCGGTAGGGGAAGCTCAGCACCCCGACGGCGCCGACGAGTCCGGCCAGCGCCCCGGAGAGCGACATCAGCTTCAGCGTCAGACCGCGGCGCTCGACGCCCGCGTAGGCGGCGAAGCGGGCGTTGAGACCGGTCATCCGGATCTCGTAGCCGAAGGCCGTGCGCCGGTCGGTGAACCAGTACGCGGCGGCCGCGGCCAGCACCAGCAGCAGCCCCACGGTCACCGTCGAGTCGCCGAACGCGGGCAGCGCGACGCCGTCCTTGAGGGTGCGCGTCTGGGGCAGGCTTGAGCCCGGTTCCTTCAGCGGATAGCGGGCCAGGTAGGAGGCCAGCGACACCGCCGGATAGCTCAGCAGCAGACTGCTGACCAGCAGCGGAACCCCGAGATGGTTCTCGCACAGGGCGGCCAGCGCGGCGTATCCGGCGCCGGCCGCCATGCCCGCGAGCAGCGCCAGCACGACGGCGACCGGGGCCGGGACGGGGGCGTACAGACCGGTCACGGCGGCGGTGATGCCGCCGAGGACCATCTGTCCGTCGCCGCCGAGGTTGATCAGCCCGGCCCGCAGCGGGATCGCCAGCGCCAGGGCCAGGCCGAGCACGCTGGTGCCGGTGGACAGCGTCGAGCCGATGCCGTCGGCGCCGAGCGCGCCGGTGATCACGGCGCCGTACGCGGTCAGCGGGTCGGCGCCGGTGCCGAGCAGGAAGACGGCGCCGATGACGACGCCGGCCGCCACGGAGAAGGTGACGGGGGAGCGCAGCGCTCCGGATATCCGGTTGTTCATGTCAGTCCACGGCCTCCGCCGGCTCCCGGGCACCCGCCATGGCGAGCCCGAGCGTCCGCTCGTCGGCCTCCTGTTTCGGGTACGAGGCCGTGATCCGGCCCTCGTACATGACCAGCACCCGGTCCGCGAGCCCCCGGATCTCGCTCAGCTCGGCCGAGACGAGCAGCACCGCGTGACCGGCGTCGCGGTAGGCGATCAGCTGGTCGTGGATGTTCTGGACGGCCCCGATGTCGACCCCGCGGGTCGGCTGCTCGACGAGCAGCAGCGGGGCTTCGTGGGCGAGTTCGCGGCCCATCAGCAGCTTCTGGAGGTTGCCGCCGGAGAGCGTGCCCGCCGGTGCCTCCGGGCCGGCCGCCTTGACGCCGAACCGCTCGACGAGCCCGCGCGCGTGGGCGCGGACGGCGGACGGCGACAGCAGGCCCCGGGAGGACAGGGCCGTACGGTGGTGGCCCATCGCGAGGTTGTCCGCGACCGAGGCGGCCGGGGCCGTACCGACCGCGTGCCGGTCCTCGGGGACGTAGGCGAGACCCCGCGCCCGGCGTTCGGTGGCCGAGCTGTGGGTGATGTCACGTTCCTGGAGCAGGACCGTGCCGCCGGTGACGGGCCGCAGCCCGGCCAGCGCCTCGACCAGCTCGCTCTGCCCGTTGCCCGCGACGCCCGCGATGCCGACGATCTCCCCGGCACGGACGCTGAGCCCGACGTCCCGCACGCCGTCCGTGGCCAGCCCCCGCACATCGAGGACGACGGCGCCGGGCGTGCCCGGGGGATGGATCCGGTCCAGCTCCACCTCCCGGCCGGTCATGGCGGCGGCGATCTCGTCGGCGGTGGTGCCGGCGGTGTCCAGGCGGGCGACCACCCGGCCGTCCCGCAGCACGGTCACCCGGTCGCTGACCGCCAGCACCTCGCGCAGTTTGTGCGTGACAAGGATCACCGAACGGCCCTCGGCGGCGAGCGACTTCAGCACCGCGAACAGCGCGTCCGCCTCGGCCGGGGTGAGCACGGCCGTCGGCTCGTCCAGGATCAGCGTCCGGGCGCCCCGGTGCAGCAGCTTGAGGATCTCCACCCGCTGCCGCAGCCCGACCGGCAGCTCGCCGACCCGGGCGTCCGGATCGACCAGGAGCCCGTGCGCGTCCGAGAGCTCACGGACCCGGCGGCGGGCGGCGGCCCGGTCCACCAGGCCGAAGCGGCGCGGCTCGGCGGCGAAGACGACGTTCTCGGCGACCGTCAGCGAGTCGAACAGCTTGAAGCTCTGGTGGACCATGCCCAGCCCGGCCGCCATGGCGGCGGCCGGCCCGGTGAAGTGCACGTCCCGACCGTCGACACGGATCGTCCCGGCATCCGGATGCGCCATGCCGTACAGCACGGACATCAGCGTGGACTTGCCCGCGCCGTTCTCGCCCATCAGGGCGTGGATCTCGCCCTGATGGACGGTCAGGTCGACCGCGTCGTTGGCGAGCGTGCCGGGGAACCGTTTGGTGATCCCCTGCAGCTCGACGGCGACCGCGGGGTCAGCTTGCGGCGGGGTCATCGACCGTCAGCTTCCCGGCGACTATCTGGTCGCGCAGGTCCTTGACCTTGGCGAGGACGTCCTTGTGGTCGGCGATCACGCACTTGGAGGAGTCGACACCGGACTCGAGCCCGGTGAGGCTGATGCCGCCCTCCTTCAGGCCGTAGGACACGGTGGCGCCCGTCTTGCCGCCGAGCACCGACTCGATGCCCTTCTCGACGGCGACGTCCGTGCGCTTGATCACGTTGTCGACGACCGTGCCGGGGGAGGAGGTGCACTGGTTGACGTCGACGCCGTACGCGAAGGCGCCCTTGGCCTTGGCGGCCTCGAAGACGCCGTAGTTGCCGGCCGCGGCCGCCGCCATGATCTGGTCGGTGCCCTTGGCGAGCAGCGAGTTGGCCTGCTCCTTGGCGCGCGCCGAGTCGTCGAACGGGGACTGGCCGCCGACGAAGCGGGTGCCGGCGGAGGTCTTCGCGGCGACCTTCTTGGCGCCGGCCGCGAACGGGTCGCTGTAGCGGCGGAACTGGGGCGTGTCGAGGACGTCGACCGCGCCGACCTTCCCGGACTTGCTGAGCAGACCCGCCTCGGCGCCGGCGAGGTAGACGCCCTCGTGCTCACGGAAGACCGCGCAGCTCACGTTCTTGAAGGTCTTGGTGGTGCACGCGTCGACCATCAGGAACTGCTGCTTGGGGTGCGCCTTGGCCTGCTGGGCGACCAGGTCGGCGAACTCGAAGCCGACCAGCACGATGACGTCCGGCGCCGCGTTCACCGCCGCCTGCACGTTCTGCTGCTGGGAGGCGGTGTCCGTGGACTGGTACACCTTCTGCGAGCCGTTGTGCGCCTTCGCCGCGGACTTGATGCCGGTGACCGCGAGCTTCAGGAACTCGTTCTGGCCGACGGCGTCCGGGGTGACCAGGGTGAACGACTTCCCGGACGAGCCGGCCGCGTCCGACGAGTCGCTCTTCGCGGCGGCGTTGCACGCGGTGGCGACGGTGGCCAGGAGCGCGGTGGCGGCGGCGATCTGCAGGGTGCGGTGATGTCTGCGGCGCATGGAGACCCTCCGGGGACGTTCCGGGTACGGCTGCGCGCTCCGGCTTTGGAACGCGCGGGGTGGGATGGGAAAAGACGCTGAGGGGGCGGTCAGCGTCGACAGCCGTCGCCGGCACAGCGGCCGAAGTCGAGGAAGCGGCGTTTGGTGAGCGGCACGGTTCCTCCTGCTCCGTCTCGGCCTGCGGAATGCTGCTGTCGGCCCGCGCGGCGGCGGGCGGGTCGTCCTGCGATGTGCAGGTGCTGGACTTTAACACCCGATTCGAGCAGGCCGTCATAGTGTCTCGAACTGTGGTTCTGCGAGGTCATGTACGGTGTCGGACAGATTCGGAACATCAGGAGCATCCCGTATGTCCCAGGAACTGCGTGCCGTCGAGTGGACCGGAACCGGCCTCGCACTGATCGACCAGACCCTGCTGCCGCAGCGCACCGAGACCCTGCATGTCCACGATGTGGACACCCTGGTCGACGCGATCCAGCGGCTCGTGGTGCGCGGCGCGCCCGCCATCGGCGCGGCCGGCGGCTACGGCGTCGCGCTCGCGCTGCTCCAGGGGGAGCGCGAGGGATGGACCGGGGCGCGGACCCGGGCCGCCGTCGCCCGGATCCGCGAGGCGCGTCCCACCGCCGTGAACCTCATGGTCTGCGTGGACCGGGTGATGACCCGCTTCACCGAGGGCCTCGACGCGGTCCTCGCGGAGGCCGCGGCGGTGCAGCGCGAGGACGTCGAGGCGAACCGCGCGATGGGCGCGCACGGCGCCGACTGGCTCCTGGAGCGGATCGGCGAGGACCGGCCGCTGCGCATCCTCACCCACTGCAACACCGGCGCGCTGGCGACGGCCGGCTGGGGCACGGCCCTGGGCGTCATCCGCGAACTGCACGCGCGCGGCCGCCTGGAGGTCGTGTACGCCGACGAGACGCGCCCGCTGCTCCAGGGATCCCGGCTCACCGCCTGGGAGCTGGTGCAGGAGGGCATCCCGCACTACGTCCAGGCCGACGGCGCGGCCGCCGGAACGATCCTGCGCGGCGAGGTCGACGCGGCGATCGTCGGCGCGGACCGCATCGCGGCCAACGGCGACACGGCCAACAAGGTCGGCACCGTGGGCGTCGCCCTCGCCTGCGCCGACGCGGGCATCCCGTTCCTGGTGGCGGCGCCGACCACCACGGTCGACCTCGCCACGGCCACCGGCGCCGCCATCCACATCGAACTCCGCTCGGAGACCGAGGTGCTGGAGTGGTCCGGCGTCCGCACGGCCCCCGCGGAGTCCCGCGGCCACAACCCCGCCTTCGACGTGACCCCCGGCCGCCTGGTGACGGGCCTGGTCACCGAGCGCGGCGTGCTGGAGGTCTCGGCGGGCGAACTCCCGGGCGACCGGCTGAAGTGACGCGCCTTCGGGGCGCACGGGGGAGGGGGCCGACGGAATTCCGTCGGCCCCCTCCCCCGATGCCCGGCTACTTCCCCGAGAGCTCCAGCTCCAGCAGCCACTCCACCACTTCGGTGTGATGACGGGCCTGGCGCGGGTTCTCGCCCCAGACGTACAGCCCGTGTCCGGCCACCACCACCGCCGGCACCCCCGGCTCGCGGGCGGCCTCCAGACGGTCGCCCAGCTCCTCCATGTCCTGACTGTTGGCGATGACCGGCAGGGTCACCTCCACGCCGTGGGCGGCCTGCCCGATGCCCTTGAGCATCTCCAGGTCCCGGAAGACGATGCCGCCCGGGTGGCGGTGGCCCATCGCCACGGAGGCCACCGTGTGCACGTGCACCACCGCGCCGGCGCCGGTCAACGCGGCCACACGCGCGTGCAGTTCGGCCTCCGCCGACGGCTTGCCGCCCCGCACCGCGGCGCCCTTGCCGTCGACCAGCACCACGTCCGAGGGCGTCAGCTCGCCCTTGTCGTGGCCGCTCGCCGTGACGGCCAGCCGCAGCGGCTCGCGGGAGAGCACCACGGACAGGTTCCCCGAGGTGCCGCGCATCCAGCCGAAGGAGGCGAAGCGCGCGGACTCGGCCGCCAGGACGGCCCCGGCCTCTTCCAGTTCACGGGTGCTGATGTCGGCGGTCACGTAGTGCTCCTCGAAACGTCGATCTCGTCGAATGTCCCCGCCGCTGCGTGGTCACCGACGCCTTGCTGGTAGTACGGCTCCCCGGGCCGCCGGATCCCCACGGCGTGCCAGCCGGCCGCGCGGGCCGCGTCCAGCTCGCCGGGACGGTCGGAGAGGAACAGCAGCCGGTCCGGGGCGACCTGGGCCGATCCGGCGATACGGCGGTACGACTCCGCCTCCTGCTTGGGTCCCGCGTTCTCGGTGTCGTACAGCCCGGACAGCAGGGGCAGCAGGTCGCCCTCCGGGGTCGACGCGAACCAGGCGCGCTGGGCCGCCACCGAGCCGGACGAGTAGACGTACAGCCGCAGCCCGGCCGCGTGCCAGGCGCGCAGCGCCGGGAGGACGTCCGGGTAGAAGTGCGAGACCAGGTCGCCGCGGGCGAAGCCCTCCGCCCAGATGACGCCCTGAAGGGTCTTCAGGGGCGTGGCCTTGCGGTCCTCGTCCAGCCACGCGTTCAGCGTCTTCTCGACGGCCGTCGCGTCGGCCCCCGGGTCGCCCGTCAGCTCCCGCACCTGGGCCACCGCCCGCGCCACCTCGGGATCGTCGCCCCGCTCCGCGAGCAGCGCCCCGAACCTCGCGCGCGAGTACGGGTACAGCACGTCCACCACGAACCCCGTGGCGCTCGTGGTGCCCTCGATGTCGAGCACCACGGCGTCCACGTCACAGTGGTACGTCACACCGCACCCTTGTCGGCCGCGTAGCCCGCCTCGATCGTGTCGTAGTCCGGGAAGCGGCCGGCGATGGACGACCCCGTGAAGCTGCCGATCCAGCCGTCCTCCTCGTGGAAGAAGCGGATCGCGGTGAACGCCGGCCGGGTGCCCATGTCGAACCAGTGCGTGGTGCCGCGCGGCACGCCCAGCAGGTCGCCCTTCTCGCAGTAGACCGCGTGGACCTCGCCGTTCGTGTGCAGATAGAAGATGCCGGAGCCGGAGACGAAGAACCGGACCTCGTCATCGTCGTCGTGGGTGTGCTCCTGGAGGAACTTCTCCCGCGCGGCCTTGGCCTTCACCGGGTACTCGGGGTCCTCGCTCGGGTGCAGACCGAGGACGTCGACGGTGGTGAAGCCCTCCTCGGCGTTGAGCTTGTCGATCTCGGCGCCGTACGCGGCGAACACCGTGTCGCTGTCGGCGTCGGCCGGGACGTCCGCGCGGACCGGCCACTGCTCGTAACGCACACCGAGCGGCTTGAGCGCCTCGGCGATCTCGGCCGGGTCGGAGGTGCGGCGCACCACGGTGTCGGGGCCGGACTCGGGCCAGGTCGTCAGCAGCGTCATGGCGGCAACTCCAGGGGATAGGAGGGAATGTCCGGATACCGAGACGGTAAAGGACGAGCGGGAGGAAGCGGGAGGGCGGCTCGCGGGACAGCGGTCAGTCGCGACACGGCGCGCCGGTACAGCGGTGCATGCGGGGCATGCGCTGCGCTGTCGCGCGTTCAGTCGTCATCGGAGCCTCACTGTGCCGGGGCGGGTGCCGGTCTTGTGATGGTAACTCCACGGCGCTCGGCGCCCCGGTGTGACGTAGTCGTTGTCCCACATGTCGAGAAATCGCTTCCATACCATTTGACGGGTGACTGAAAGCATTCTCATGATCTGCCTATGAAGACGCTGCTGCTCGTGCGGCGGCTGTACGTGGACCTGTTCCGGTCGACCACGGCCAGCTGTCGCTGACCCGCCCCGGAGCCCCGCCGCGCCCTGTTCCGGCGCGTGCCCGCCGCATCCGTGCCCTGGCGCGTCCCTCTGTCCCGCTCCGGTCCGGGCACACCCTCTCCCCGCCGCGTCACCCCTGTACCTGGAGCCCGTCATGTCCCGTGTCCGCCTGCCCCTCGCCGCGCTCTCGCTGGCCTCCGTCTCCGCCCTCCTGCTCGCCGGCTGCTCGCAGTCCACGGACGCCTCGAAGAACACCGGCTCCACCGCCGCCTCGGCCTCCGCCGCCACCGGCAAGAAGCCGGCCCCCTTCAGCAAGGGCACCGTGAAGGTCGCCCTGGTCCGGCAGAGCGGCGCGGGCGACTACTTCGAGCAGTGGGGCAACGGAGCCAAGGCCCAGGCCAAGGCGCTCGGCATCGACCTCACCGTGTACGACGCCCAGGCCGACAACGCCAAGCAGGCCACCGACCTGTCCTCCGCCATCAACTCCGGCGCGCAGGCGATCATCGTCGACCACGGCTTCCCGGCCACCATCCAGCCGGAGATCGACCAGGCCGTGAAGAAGGGCATCAAGGTCGTCGTGTACGACGTCGACCAGACCAACAAGTCGGTCGTCAGCACCGAGCAGGACGACGCCAGCATGGCCCAGGCCGTCCTCGACGTGATGGCGAAGGAGGTCGGCCAGGACGCCAAGGTCGGGTACGTCAACGTGGCCGGCTACGCCGCCCTCGACAAGCGCGACTCCGTGTGGAAGAAGGCGCTGACCGGCAACGGCTGGACGCAGGAGTTCAAGGTCGGCAAGGTCACCGACTCCACCGCCACCGACAACGTCCCGCTGGTCTCCGCCGCCCTCACCCAGCACTCCGACGTGGCCGGGATCTTCGCGCCGTACGACGAACTCGCCAAGGGCACCGTCCTCGCCGTCCAGAACAAGAAGCTCCAGAGCAAGGTGAAGGTGTTCGGCGCGGACGTCTCCAACGCCGACATCCAGAACATGACCGCCACCGGCAGCCCGTGGGTCGCCACCGCCGGCACCGACCCGTCCGCCGTCGGCGCGGCCGTCGTCCGTACCGCCGCGCTGGAGCTGGCCGGTCAGCTGAACAGGTCCTCCGTCGAGTTCCCGGCCGTCGCCATCACCCGCGACTTCCTGCTCAGGAACAAGATCGAGAACATGGACGAGCTGCGCACCGCCCTGCCCGCGCTGAACCTCTCCAAGGTCAGCACCGCTGACTGGATCCCCAATGTCGCCCACTGAGACACCCGCGGTCACCCTGACCGACGTCAGCATGGCGTTCGGCGGCAGGACGGTGCTCGCCTCCGTCTCGCTCGACATCGCCCCGGGCAGCGTGGTCGCGCTGCTCGGCGCGAACGGCGCCGGAAAGTCCACGCTGATCAAGATCCTGTCCGGTGTGCACAGCGGACACGGTGGAGAGGTACGGGTCGCAGGGGAGCCCGTACGCCTCCACTCCCCGCTCGCCGCACGCCAGTTGGGCATCCAGACGGTCCACCAGCGCATCGGCGAGGGCATCGTGCCCGGGCTCACGGTCGCCGAGAACCTCGTCTTCGAGGAACTGGCCCAGCGGCGCGGCAACCCGTTCCTCAGCGGCGCCCGCACCCTCGCCCGCGCCCGCGAGATCCAGGCCGGCCTCGGCCTGGACTGGACCGACGCCACCCTCCGGCAGGACGTCACCGAACTCGGCATCTCCGACCGGCAGCTGCTGATCCTGGCCCGCGCCCTCGCCACCCGCCCCCGGCTGCTCATCCTCGACGAGCCGACCTCGGCCCTGTCCGCCGCGGAGGCCGAGCGCCTCTTCGCGCTCATCGGCAGGCTCCGCGAGGACGGCATCGCCGTGCTCTACGTCTCCCACCGCCTCGGCGAGATCGACGCCCTCGCCGACCGGCTGGTCGTCCTGCGGGACGGCCGTCTCACCGACGACCAGGCCCGGCCCTTCGACTGGGACGCGGCACTGCGCGCGATGCTCGCCCAGGCCCAGGAGGCCCGGACGGCCCGTCCCACCCGGGAGGGGGAGCGGGGCGAGTCCGTGCTCTTGCTGCGCGGGGTCCGGCTCTTCGAGGGCCGCGCCCCGCTCGACCTCGACCTGCGCGGCGGCGAGGTCACCGGTGTCGTCGGCCTGCTGGGCGCGGGCAAGACCGAGCTGGCCCGCGGCCTGTTCGGCGCCGAGCCCTTCCGCACCGGCACCGCCGAACTGGACGGCGAGGTCTACGCGCCCCGCCGGCCCGCCGACGCCATCCGGGCCGGCGTCCACCTGGTCCCCGAGGACCGGCACGCCGACGCCCTGATCCCCGGCTGGTCCCTGGCACAGAACATCTCGCTGCCGTTCCTCGGGGCGCTGTCCCGGGCCGGGCTGGTGAGCCGCTCCCGTGAGGACGCCCTCGGCCGCGACACCGTCGAGGCCCTCGGGGTCGTCGCCCGCGACGAGCACAGCGCGATCGAGGAACTCTCCGGCGGCAACCAGCAGAAGGTCGTCGTCGGCCGCTGGCTCGCCGAGACCCCGCGCGTCCTCATCCTGGACGAACCGTTCCGGGGAGTGGACATCGGCGCCCGCCGCGACATCGGCCGCCGCGCCCGCGCCCTGGCCGCCGAGGGCGCCGCCGTGCTCGTCCTGTCCGCCGACGTCGACGAGGTACTGGAGATCGCCGACCGCGTCGTCGTCCTCACGGCCGGCGAGATCCATCTCGACGCCTACGGCGAGGCGGCGCAACGAGACCACGTGATCCAGACCATCGCCGTGCCCTAGCCCCTCCGACACCGGCCGGCCGCCGAAGGAAGCAGTACCCCATGACCACCACCCAGAGCACCGAGGCACCGGGCACCGCACCGGCGTCGCCCGTCAGCGCCGCGCGTGTGCAGAGCGCCGTCATCAAGTACGGGTTCATCTTCGTCACGGTCGCGCTCTTCGCGTACTTCGCGCTGACCGAGGGCTCGTTCCGCGAGTCCGCGACCCTGCTCGACACCCTGCGCTACGTCTCCGTCGCCGCGATCCTCGGCCTCGGTGTCACCCTCACCATGGCCGTCGGCGGGATGGACATGTCGGTCGGCGCGGTCGCCGGGCTCGGTGTCTCCGTCGCCGCGCAGACCATGGTGATCCACAACCAGATCGGCACCGTCGCGATCCTCGCCGTCCTCGCGGCGGGCGCCCTCGCCGGCCTGCTCAACGCGCTGCTCATCGTCGTACTCAAGATCCCGGACATGCTGGCCACCCTCGGAGTCATGTTCGTCATCCAGGGCGGCAAACTCATCCTGGTCGACGGCCAGTCCATCACCCCGGGCATGACCGAGTCCGACGGGACGACCGCCCCCGGCCGGTTCACCGACGGCTTCCTGCGCATCGACCGCGGCACGGTCCTCGGCATCCCGGTCTCCGTGCTGATCTTCGCCGCGCTCACCGTCGCCGCCTGGGTGTTCCTGGCCCGCACCCGCTGGGGCCGGGTGCTCTACGCCATCGGCGCCAACCCCGAGGCCGCCCGCCTGGCCGGCATCCGCGTCGGCGCCTACCGCGCCCTCGCCTACGTCCTGTCCGGCGTCCTCGCCTCGGTCGGCGGCCTGATCCTGGCCTCCCGGATCGGCCAGGGCGACGTCTCGGCCGGCACCTCGCAGCTCCTGGAGGCGGTCGCCGTCGCCCTGGTCGGCACCTCGGTCCTCGGCAGGGGCCGCCCGAACGTGTGGGGCACCGCGCTCGGCGCCGTCCTGATCGGCATCATCACCACCGGACTGACCATCAAGGGCCTGCCCTACTACACCCAGGACGTGGTCGAGGGCGCCGTCCTCATCCTCGCCCTGGTCTTCAGCTTCACCCTGTCCAAGCGCCGCACCGCATAAGGAACCCCATGGGCTACCGCATCCTGGAGACCACCGACGTCCCGGCCTACCTGCGCGAACGCGGCCACTGGGACGACTGCGACGACATCGGGGTCCGCGAGGTCTCCGACGGCAACCTCAACCGCGTCTTCGTCGCCTCGAACCGCGCGGGCACCCGCACCGTCGCCGTCAAGCAGGCGCTGCCCTGGGTCCGGGTGGCGGGCCCCTCCTGGCCGCTCAGCCCCGACCGCTCCCACGCCGAGGCCCGCGCCTACGAGCAGCTCGCCAAGGTCGCCCCCGGGACCATCCCGGTGATCCACGGCTACGACCCCGAGAACCACGCCCTGGTCATGGAGGACCTCTCCGACCTGGAGGTGCTGCGCACGGTCCTCAACGAGGGCGCCCCCTACGGCCCGCACACCTCCCGCCGGATCGGCGAACTGGTCGCGCAGCTCTCCTTCGCCACCAGCGACTTCGGCATGGACTCGGCCGACCGCAAAGCCCTGATCGCGGCCTCGGTCAACCCCGAGCTGTGCAGGATCACCGAGGACGTCGTCCTCTCCGAGCCGTACATCGAGCACGAGCACAACCACTGGCTCCCCGAACTCGACGACCTCGCCGCCGGGTTCCGCGCCGACGCCCGGCTGCGCACCGAGGTCGCCGACCTCCGCCACACCTTCATGACCGGCGCCCAGGCCCTCCTCCACGGCGACCTGCACTCCGGCAGCGTCATGGTCGGCGTCCGCGACGGCGCCCCCGTCGTCCGCGTCTTCGACCCCGAGTTCTCCTTCGTCGGCCCCATCGGCTTCGACCTGGGCCTGTACTGGGCCAACGCCCTGGTGTCGCAGGAACGCGCGCGGGCCCTCGGCACCCTCTCGGACCACGCGGACCAGGTCGCCCTCTCCTGGGAGGCGTTCGAGACCGAGTTCCGCCGGCTGTGGCCGGCCCGGGTGGACACCTTCTTCGACGACGCCTACCTCGACCGCTTCCTGCGCCGGGTCTGGACGGAGTCGCTCGGCTTCGCCGGCACCGAGATCATCCGCCGCGTCATCGGCTTCGCCCACCTCACCGACCTCACCACCCTCCCCGACCCGGCCCCCGCGTCCCGCCGGACCCTTCTCCTCGGCCGCGAACTGATCCTGCGCCGGGCAGAGCTGACGACCCCGGCGGAGGTACGGGAGCTGGCCGGCTGAGAAGGCCCGGCGCGGCGGACCGGGCCGGCCGCGAGCACCGGCCGCGCAGCATCGGCGTGAGCACCGGCGGCGAGAACCCGCACCCGTCAGGGCCTACCGCGGGCCGCCCCGGCGCTGGCGGCTGGGGCGGTTGTCGGCGGCCTCGCGCGGGCCCGGGGGACCGGGCAGGTCCGCGGCCGCGTCCGCGGCGCTCGCGAGGTGGGACTGCAACCGCAGGTGCCGGAACTCGTAGTACGCCCCGGACTGCCGCAGCACACCCCGCCGGTGGGCGTCCGCGAGGAACGCCATCAGCCGCCAGGGCAGCCGCCCGGTCACCGCGAGCCAGGCCCGCGCGACGGCCAGCCGGCCCCAGGAGCTCAGGGCCAGTGCGGCCGTGCCCAGCGGCAGCCACAGCTGGGTGCCGATGTGCACCAGCCCGCCCCAGTCGCCCGGCAGCAGCGTCACCGGCACGCACACGCAGGCCACCAGCAGGGCGACGACCCCGCCCCGGGTCAGCGACGCCGTCCGGTCCGCGCGCAGCGAGGCACCCGGGTCGGGCGCCCGCATGGTGTCCGACGGCACGCTCAACGCCCGGTAGACCCCGCACACACAGCCGCCGACCACCCCGACCAGCGCCCCGCCGGCCACGAACGGCGGCAGACAGCGGGCCAGCAGACCCGAGGCCGGACCCTCGGTCAGCCAGGCCCTGGCGTCCGGCGGCAGCACCCCGCGGAGGTTCGCCGCGTTCGCGACCACCAGGGGGCGGCCCACCGCGGCGACCCGCACCACGACCGTGCCGTCGCGGGACTCGAACACGGTGTCCGGGGAGCGGAACCCGGCACAGCCGCGGCCGGACACCAGCGGGATCGTGCAGTCCGGCGGGATCGCCCCGCGCGGATAGGCGATCGGCCGCGCCCCGTCACCGGGGATCAGCAGCGTGCCGCTCAACGGCCGCTCGGCGACGGCCGTCCGGACCCCGGCCCGCTCGCCGAACCGCCAGCCGTCCACCGTCCGCCCCGCGAGGTCGGGCGCGGCACCCGACTTCAGGACGGTCACCCCCGTGGCCGCCAGGCCCGCCACCGTGCACGCGGTGACCCCGGTCAGCATCACGACGGCCGTACCGCGGACCATGCCCGTCACGAACCGCCCCACGACCCGCCCGGCCCGGGGCGGCGGCGCGTCCTCCCGGCCGGCCCCACGGGTGGCGCTGACCAGCAGCGCGGTCCCGGCACCGGTGGCCGTGACCCCCACCACCAGCGGCCACGGCCCGTCCGGCCGCCCGAACAGCGCCGTCGCCGTCGCGGCCGCCCCGCCCACCAGCAGGGCCGCCCCGCACAGCCGGGCCCAGGCCCGCTCGCCGGTGCCGCTCCACGGCAGACCGAGCGGCACCGGGCGCCGGGGCAGCCCCGCGATACCGAAGAACAGCGTGAACAGCAGGGAGAACAGACACCCGCCGAGCAGATCGGGCAGCCAGCCGTCGGTCACCGACCCGAAGCGGAAGCCGAACCGCAGGTCGTCGGCGTACGCGAAGGCCGCCCACAGCGCCCCGGTGACCCCGACGACGGTCAGCCCCTGCCGGACCAGGAACCGGCGGCCCGGCTCGCCGCCGTCGTCCGGCAGCAGCCGCGCCACACCGAAGGCGAAGCCCGCGGTCTGCCCCACCAGGGTGGCGACCAGCGACAGCACGTCCTCCACGCCCGCGATCTCGCGGACCGCGTTGGCCACCGCGACCGGCAGCAGCAGGGCGGACAGCACGGCCATCGAGAGCAGCCCCGGCGCGTAGTAGCGCAGCGCGCGCGGCAGCAGCGACTCCAGCTCCCACCACGCCAGCCGTCCGGTGCCCCGGCGCCGCAGCTCGCCGGCCAGCAGGGTGAGCCGCCGCTCCGCGTCCGCGGCGGTGCTCGGGTCCGCGTCCGCGTAGGCGGCCGGTACGAACGCCCCGAGCAGGTACTCCTCCACGGCGCCCGGCGTGGCGAACCGCCGCGGGTCGAGCAGTTCCGAGGGGTCCCGGGAGTTGTCGCCGTAGACCGCGCGGGCCAGGGCCACCACCAGGGGAGTGGTGAGCGCCTCGGCGAGCGGGGCGTTCGGACGGCGTTCGAGTTCGCGCAGCACCGGTGTCCACACGGTGCCGGAGGTGCCGTCCGCCGCGGGGCGCGGCCGTGCCGTGCGCTCCAGGTGGGCGGCGGCCCGGACGGGGGCGAGCGGCCGGAGTTCGAGGACCTCGGCGGCGGTGAGCACGTCGCCCTCGGCCACCGCGGCCGTCCACGCCGTGGCGCGGCTGGTGAGCAGCAGCGGCAGGTCGTCGTCGAGGTCGGCGTTGATGCGCCGCACGGCCTCTCCGTAGGCGGGCCGGGGCAGTTCGTCGAAGCCGTCGAGGACCGGCAGGACCAGGCCCGCGTCCAGCAGGCCGCGGGCGAGGGTGCGGTCTCCGTCGCCCGCGGTGGCGAGCGGCCGGTAGTCGGTGGCCAGCCGCTCCGCGAGCCAGTCGCGCAGTCCGTCGCGCCGCGGGTCCCAGCCGGCCAGCGGGAAGATCACCGGCACCGGTTCGCCCGCGCGCCGGGCGCCCAGCCGGGCCAGCGCGAACCGCATCGCCAGCACGCTCTTGCCCGACCCGGGATCCCCCAGTACCACGACCCGCCGTCCCGGCAGCCCGTCGAACCCCCGGGCCAACGCCTCCACGCGCCCCCGCCCCTCACCCCGCCGTCCGCCCCACCCCGCACCGGGCCCCTGCCCGTCGGACTGTCCGGGAAGACGCGCGACCCCCGACGCGTCGCCGGACCCCCCCGACCACCGGGGGCTGTCGGGATGTCCGCCGGACTGGCCGGGGACCCGCGGGACGCCCGTCGGGTCGCCCGACCGCGCCGGCCACGGTGGGGTGTCGGGGCGGTCGCCGGGACGCCGGGGGAGCCAGGAGGCGTCCGACGGGTCGCCGGGCCGGGCGGCCCGCCCCGGGCTCGCCGGGTGGCCGTCGGGGTGCCCCGTCCCCTGTGGGGTGTCGTCGGGGTGGGCCGCCGGGTGCGGGGCGGCGGAGTCGGCGCAGGGCCCCGAGGTCTCCGGGACCGCGTCGTGGCGGTCCGGGTCCCGGTCCGGGGGCGGCCAGGCACGGCGTACGTTCTGGGGGTGGTCGGAGAGGTGTCCGGGGGCCGGGGTCCAGGGGACGTCGATCGGCTCCGGGTCCTGGAGGCGGCGCAGCCTGGCCTCGGCCGCCCACTGCTCCCGTACCGCCTCGGCCAGCGCGTCCGCGGCCCGGCGCCGCTGCTCGTCGGCGGACCGCGGAGCCGGCCCCGCGTCACCGCGCAGCACGTCCGCCACCAGCGCCGCGACCGACACCATCGTGCCGATCGCCGACACCAGCACCCCCTCGGTGGCCACGTCGTGCCGCCAGAACCGCAGCACTCCCGTCAGCGCGGCGAGCGCCGCCACGCACGCCGACAACGCCAGGCGCCGCCGCGCCCGGGCACTGTGCCATCCGCTGTGCATATCCGCTCCCCCGGGGACGCGCCGTGCTCTGCCGGAACGTCCCGTTCTAGCGCCCGCGGCACCGGAGAACCCGCTGTTCGAAACACGTGTGAGGGAGCGCGCGGAAGTACGGGGAGGGCGGATGGTGGTGCGGAGCCCGGCCGGGGCAGATTCCGCGGGCATGCGGCCCAGGGCATAGGCAGGCGAGAGGGGCGGCTCCCTAGGGGAAGGAGCCGCCCCTCTCAGATCCGCCCCGGTACGGCGGGGCGGGGCTTCGGCGGTCGCCGGGCCGGTCGGGGAGGGACCCGGCGGCCGCCTACTTCTCGGTGCCCCGGGTCACTTCTTGTCGAGCAGGCCCTGCACCCTGGCCCTGACCTCGTCCGTGGCCAGGCCGCGGATCGTCAGGGTGGTACGCCGGCGCAGCACGTCGTCGGCGGTCTCGGCCCACTCGTGGTCACGGGCCCAGACGACCTGCGCCAGGATCTCCGGGGCGTCCGGGTGGACCCGCTCGGCCAGCTCCGGGTGCTCGTTGGCGATGCGGGCGATGTCGAAGGCCAGTGACCCGTAGTGGGTGGCCAGGTGCCTGGCGGTGTCGGCGGCCATGCGCGGGCCGGGCGCCGGGTTGTCCACCAGCAGCCGGTGCGCGACGGCGCGCGGGTTGGCGACACCGGGCAGCGGGAGCTTCTTCGGCAGCGAGGAGACCGGCTCGAAGTCGTCGCCCAGCGGGTGGCCCGGCAGCGCCTCCAGCTTCTGCATCACGGTGCGGCCGATGTGCCGGAACGTGGTCCACTTGCCGCCCGCGACGGACAGCATGCCGGCCCTGCCCTCGGTCACCACCGTCTCGCGCTTGGCCTTGGCGGTGTCGCCGGGGCCGCCCGGCAGCACCCGCAGGCCGGCGAAGGCGTAGGTCATCAGGTCGCGCCGGAGCTGCTGGTCCCGGACGGAGAACGCGGCCTCGTCCAGGATCTGGGCTATGTCCTTCTCGGTGACGGAGACGTCCGCCGGGTCGCCCTCGTACTCCTCGTCGGTGGTGCCGAGCAGCAGCATGTCCTCCCAGGGGAGGGCGAAGGTGATGCGGTACTTGTCGATCGGGGTCGCGAGCGCGGCCTTCCACGGGGAGGTCCGCTTCAGCACCAGGTGCGCGCCCTTGGACAGGCGGATGGACGGGGCCGCGTTCGGGTCCTCCATCCGGCGCAGGTGGTCGACCCAGGGGCCGGTCGCGTTGAGCACCAGGCGGGCGTTGACGCCGAACTCCTCACCGGAGACCGCGTCCTTGAGGTCGGCGCCGGTGACCCGGCCCCTGGTGAAGCGCAGGCCGGTGACCTGGGCGTGGTTGAGGACGACGGCGCCCGCCTCGACGGCCGCGCGGACCGTCATCAGCGCCATGCGCGCGTCGTTCATCTGGTCGTCGCCGTAGACCGCGACGGCCTTGAGGTTCTCGGTGCGCAGCTCGGGCACGTCCTGCGCCGCCTTGGCGGGGGAGAGCAGGTGGCCGACGCCGTCACCGAACGCGGAGAGCGCGGAGTAGGCGAAGACGCCCGCCCCGAGCTTCGCGGCGCCGTGCGGACCGCCCTTGTACACGGGGAGGTAGAACGTGAGCGGGTTCGCCAGGTGGGGGGCCACCTGGCGGGAGACCGCACGGCGCTCGAAGTGGTTCTCCGCCACCAGCTTCACCGCGCCGGTCTGCAGGTAGCGCAGACCGCCGTGGAGGAGCTTGGAGGAGGCGGAGGAGGTGGCGCCGGCGAAGTCGCCGGCGTCGACCAGTGCCACCCGCAGCCCGGACTGCGCGGCGTGCCAGGCGGTGGAGATGCCCAGGATGCCGCCGCCGATCACGAGAAGGTCGTACGACGCCTTGGAGAGCTGCTCCCTGGTCTCGGCCCGGCTCGGGTTGGAGCCGGAGGCCGGGTGCGTCCCCAGGGCAGGCACGGACTGCAGGGTGGACTGACTGGTCATGTCGGGTTCTTACTCCTCGTCAGAGCTGCTGGGCTCTCTTCGGCTCAGCTCTCGTCGTCGTCGATCCAGCCCATGGTCCGGTCGACGGCCTTGAGCCAGTTCTTGTACTCACGGTCGCGGGTCTCCGCGTCCATGCGGGGGGTCCACTCGGCGGCCCGGCGCCAGTTGGCGCGCAGCTCGTCGGTGCTGGACCAGAAGCCGACGGCCAGGCCGGCGGCGTAGGCGGCGCCGAGGCAGGTGGTCTCGGCGACCATCGGACGCACCACGGGCGCGTCCAGCACGTCGGCGAGCTGCTGCATCAGCAGGTTGTTGGCGGTCATGCCGCCGTCGACCTTCAGGGTCACCAGCTCGTCGCCGGAGTCCTTGGTCATGGCGTCCGCGATCTCGCGGGTCTGCCAGGCGGTGGCCTCCAGGACCGCGCGGGCCAGGTGCGCCTTGGTGACGTACCGGGTCAGACCGGCGATCACACCGCGGGCGTCGGAACGCCAGTGCGGGGCGAACAGACCGGAGAAGGCCGGCACGAAGTAGGCGCCGCCGTTGTCCTCGACCGAGAGCGCGAGCGTCTCGATCTCGGCCGCGGTGGAGATCAGACCCATCTGGTCGCGCATCCACTGCACCAGCGAGCCGGTGACGGCGATCGAGCCCTCCAGCGCGTACACGGTCGGCTGCTCGCCGATCTTGTAGCCGACCGTGGTCAGCAGGCCCGCGTAGGAGTTGATGATCTTGTCACCGGTGTTCATCACCATGAAGGTGCCGGTGCCGTAGGTGGACTTGGTCTCGCCCTCGGAGAAGCAGGTCTGGCCGAACAGGGCCGCCTGCTGGTCGCCGAGCGCGGAGGCGACCGGGATGCCGCCGAGCAGGTCGCCGAGCTTGCCGCCGGTGACCTCGCCGTAGATCTCTGCGGAGGAGCGGATCTCGGGCAGGATCTGCAGCGGCACGCCGATGGACTCGGCGATCTTCTCGTCCCACTGCGTGGTGTGCAGGTTCATCAGAAGGGTACGGGAGGCGTTGGTCACGTCGGTGACGTGCTTGCCGCCGTTGACACCACCGGTCAGGTTCCAGATGACCCAGGTGTCCATGGTGCCGAAGAGGATGTCGCCGGCCTCGGCGCGGGCCGCGAGGCCGTCGACGTTGTCGAGCAGCCAGCGGGCCTTGGGGCCGGCGAAGTACGAGGCCAGCGGGAGGCCGGTCTCGCGGCGGAAGCGGTCCTGGCCGACGTTGCGGCCGAGCTCCTTGCAGAGGCCGTCGGTGCGGGTGTCCTGCCAGACGATGGCGTTGTGGACCGGCTCACCGGTGTTCTTGTCCCACAGCACGGTGGTCTCGCGCTGGTTGGTGATGCCGATGGCCTTGATGTCGTCGCGGGTGATGCCGGCCTTCTGGATGGCCCCGGCGACGACTTCCTGGACGTTGGTCCAGATCTCGTTGGCGTTGTGCTCGACCCAGCCCGGCTTGGGGAAGATCTGCTCGTGCTCCTTCTGGTCGACCGAGACGATCCGGCCGTCCTTGTCGAAGACGATGCAGCGGCTGGAGGTCGTGCCCTGGTCGATGGCGGCGATGAAGGGGCCTGCGGTGTGGGCGTCGGTCACTGTGTGCTCCTCGAAGATCCGTGGTGTGGCGGCGGTACGTACGGCGCGTGTCTGCTTGGTCAGCTTGATCCGCTTGTCAGGCGAATGCGACGTTGTAGATTCCCGCGGCGATGGCGCCGCCGATCAGCGGGCCGACGACCGGGACCCAGGCGTAGCTCCAGTCGGAGCCGCCCTTGTTGGGCAGCGGGAGGAGCGCGTGCACGATGCGCGGACCGAGGTCACGGGCCGGGTTGATCGCGTAGCCGGTCGGGCCGCCGAGCGACAGACCGATCGAGACGACCACCAGGGCGGTGATCAGGCCGCCCAGCACGCCGAGGCCGTTGCCCTTGTCGTTGAGGCCCTGGGTGAGGACCGCGAGGATGAGCACGACGGTGCCGACGATCTCCGTCGCCAGGTTCTGCACCGCGTTCCGGATCTCCGGGCCGGTGGAGAAGATGCCGAGGACCGGGCCCGCGCCCTTCTCCTGCGCCTCGACGGCCTTGGCCTCGGTGGCCTGGGCACCCGGACCGCCGACGATCTCCTTGTCGGTGAGGTGCGCGTGGAACTGGCCGTAGTAGGCGACCCACACCAGGGCCGCGCCGATCATCGCGCCGAGCAGCTGTCCGGCGAGGTAGACCGGGACGTTGCTCCAGTCGCTGTTCTTGATGGCGAGGGCGACGGTGACGGCCGGGTTGAGGTGGGCCCCGGACAGCGGTCCGGATATGTAGACCGCCGTCATGACGGCGAAGCCCCAACCGAAGGCGATGGCGAGCCAGCCGGCGTTGCGGGCCTTGGAGGCCTTCAGTGTGACGGCGGCGCAGACGCCACCGCCCAGCAGGATGAGTATGGCGGTACCGATGGTCTCGCCGATGAAGATGTCGGAGCTGGACACCCGCGACTCCTTTGTCCTTCGTCCAGGGGACGAACCCCGGGTCCCTCCGGGAGTTCGAGCTGCCCTCGGGGGTGAGAGCGATGCCGGCCCATGGCGTTGTCACACTCTAGCGCGTATTGCCGGTAGGTGTTCGACAATGCCGACCGATGGACGGGAGTCTTGCTCCGGCGTTACGCATGCGTCAAGAGTTCTGTTATCGAAAGCGCGATCGTTATTGATTGATGCGGGTTATCGATCCACGCCCGGGTCGCGCCCGGCGGGGCGGCACCTGCCGGCCGGCTGTGCCCCCGGGGCCCCGAATCCGCCCCGAATCCGGGGTCCCTGGAGTGCTGAACTGCGGTTTTGTCCTGCTATGTCCATATCAGGGTACGACTGAGGCCGGTCCGCCGACAGGCGAACCGGCCTCAGTCACAACCGGGTGGTGCGGGGTCAGAACCGCCCGGCACCCAGATCCCGCGACACCGCGCGGGCGCAGTCCCGCACCGCCGCGATCAGTTCGGGCCTCAACTCGCCGTCCCTGCACAGCCGTTCCACGGCGCCCGTGATGCCCACCGCGCCCACCGGCATCCGCCGCCGGTCGTGGATCGGCGCCGCCACCGAGGACACGCCCTCCCAGGTCTCCTCGACGTCGGCCGCGTAGCCGCGGGCCCGGGTGATGTCGAGGATGTGCTCGAAGGCGTCCAGGTCGCAGGTCGTACGGTCCGTGAAGGGTTTGCGGTCGGCCTCCAGGGCCTCGCTGTGCGCCACCGGGTCGTACGCCGACAGCACCTTGCCCAGGGCCGTGGAGTGCAGCGGCTGCATCGCGCCGATCTCCAGCACCTGCCGGCTGTCGTCGGGCCGGAAGACGTGGTGCACGATCAGCACGCCCTGCTGATGGAGAACGCCCAGGTAGACGCTCTCCCCGCTGGACCTGGCCAGGTCGTCCGTCCACACCAGCGCCCGGGCCCGCAGCTCGTGCACGTCCAGGTAGGTGGTGCCCAGCCGCAGCAGCTCGGCGCCCAGCTGGTAGCGCCCCGAGGCGTCGTCCTGCTCGACGAACCCCTCCTGCTGGAGGGTGCGCAGGATGCCGTGGGCGGTGCCCTTGGCGAGGCCCAGCGACGAGGCGATGTCGGACAGGCCGAGCCGTCGTTCACCGCCCGCGAGCAGGCGCAGCATCGCGGCCGCCCGTTCGAGCGACTGGATGTTCCGTGCCATCGCCGTTCTGCCTCCGTCCCCTGCGACCCTCGCCGCAACGACCGCGTAACCATCGTTCGGCAATGTCGAACACTACCGGTCCATGTCGACTCCCCGCCAATGGGCGGTCGACACCTGTTACATCACATGTGGCGGATCGGTCATCTCGTCCGTCGCACACGTGACCCGTCTGTGACGGTCGAGCGGCCGACCGGCCCCGCACATGATCCGTCCTCC
Source organism: Streptomyces sp. NPDC104367 (assembly GCF_055583825.1). Classification (NCBI taxonomy): domain Bacteria; kingdom Bacillati; phylum Actinomycetota; class Actinomycetes; order Kitasatosporales; family Streptomycetaceae; genus Streptomyces; species Streptomyces sp. NPDC104367. The sequence goes on from NZ_JBVJND010000006.1 coordinate 182,507, forward strand.
GCGGATCCGCGCCTCACCCGTCCGCCACATGGACGCCCTGCCCATCCGTGCCCGCTCCCGGTTAGGCTGGCGCGGTGCGTCCGTGCCCGGACCGGTTCCGGGAAGCCGCATAGCCGACAGCCGTCGCATCCAAGGGAGCCCTTCATGGCCTCGTCGCCGCCGTCCCCTTCCGCCGACAGCCGGACCCGTGTGTCCGCGCTCCGAGAGGCGCTCGCCACCCGTGTGGTGGTCGCCGACGGAGCCATGGGCACCATGCTCCAGGCGCAGGACCCCACTCTCGAGGACTTCGAGAACCTCGAAGGCTGCAACGAGATCCTCAACATCACCCGTCCCGACATCGTCCGCTCGGTCCACGAGGCGTACTTCGCCGTGGGCGTGGACTGCGTCGAGACGAACACCTTCGGGGCCAACACGGCGGCCATGGCGGAGTACGACATCGCCGACCGCGTCCACGAGCTGTCCGAGGCCGGCGCCCGCATCGCCCGCGAGGTCGCCGACGCGCACACCGCCGCGGACGGGCGGCAGCGCTGGGTGCTCGGCTCCATCGGCCCCGGCACCAAGCTGCCCACCCTCGGCCATGTGCCGTACGTCACCATCCGGGACGGCTTCCAGCAGAACGCCGAGGGGCTCCTCGCCGGCGGCGCCGACGCCCTCATCGTCGAGACCACCCAGGACCTCCTGCAGACCAAGGCCTCCGTCCTCGGCGCCCGGCGCGCCATGGAGGCCCTGGGCGCCGAGGTCCCCCTGCTGGTCTCCATGGCCTTCGAGACCACCGGCACCATGCTGCTCGGCTCCGAGATCGGCGCCGCGCTCACCGCGCTGGAGCCGCTCGGCATCGACATGATCGGCCTGAACTGCTCGACCGGCCCCGCCGAGATGAGCGAGCACCTGCGCTACCTCACCCGGCACTCCCGCATCCCGCTGCTGTGCATGCCGAACGCCGGTCTGCCGGTCCTCACCAAGGACGGCGCCCACTTCCCGCTCGGCCCCGAGGGCCTGGCCGAGGCCCAGGAGAACTTCGTCCGGGACTACGGCCTCTCGCTCATCGGCGGCTGCTGCGGCACCACGCCCGAGCACCTGCGCCAGGTGGTGGAGAAGGTCCGCGGCGTCACCCCGCCCGAGCGCAGCCCGCGTCCCGAGCCCGGGGCCGCCTCCCTCTACCAGACCGTGCCCTTCCGCCAGGACACCTCGTACCTGGCGATCGGCGAGCGCACCAACGCCAACGGCTCCAAGAAGTTCCGCGAGGCCATGCTGGCGGCCCGCTGGGACGACTGCGTGGAGATGGCGCGCGAGCAGATCCGCGAGGGCGCCCACATGCTGGACCTCTGCGTGGACTATGTCGGCCGCGACGGCGTCGCCGACATGGAGGAGCTGGCCGGCCGCTTCGCCACCGCCTCCACCCTGCCGATCGTCCTCGACTCCACCGAGGTCCCCGTCATCCGGGCCGGTCTGGAGAAGCTCGGCGGCCGCGCGGTCATCAACTCCGTCAACTACGAGGACGGCGACGGCCCGGAGTCCCGCTTCGCCAAGGTCACCGCGCTCGCCCGCGAGCACGGCGCCGCGCTGATCGCGCTGACCATCGACGAGGAGGGCCAGGCCCGCACCCCGGAGAAGAAGGTCGAGATCGCCGAACGGCTCATCGACGACCTGACCGGGAACTGGGGCATCCACGAGTCGGACATCCTCATCGACACCCTGACCTTCACCATCTGTACCGGTCAGGAGGAGTCCCGGGGGGACGGCATCGCCACCATCGAGGCGATCCGCGAGCTCAAGCGCCGCCACCCGGACGTCCAGACCACCCTCGGTCTGTCCAACATCTCCTTCGGCCTCAACCCGGCCGCCCGCATCCTGCTGAACTCCGTCTTCCTCGACGAGTGCGTCAAGGCGGGCCTGGACTCGGCGATCGTGCACGCCTCGAAGATCCTGCCGATCGCCCGGTTCAGCGAGGAGGAGGTGCAGACCGCCCTCGACCTCGTCCACGACCGCCGCGCCGAGGGCTACGACCCCCTCCAGAAGCTCATGCAGCTCTTCGAGGGCGCCACCGCCAAGTCCCTGAAGGCCGGCAAGGCCGAGGAACTGGCCGCCCTCCCGCTGGAGGAACGCCTCAAGCGCCGCATCATCGACGGCGAGAAGAACGGCCTGGAGGCCGACCTCGACGAGGCGCTGACCACCCGCGCCGCCCTGGACATCGTCAACGAGACCCTCCTGGACGGCATGAAGGTCGTCGGCGAGCTGTTCGGCTCCGGCCAGATGCAGCTGCCGTTCGTCCTGCAGTCCGCCGAGGTCATGAAGACGGCCGTCGCCCACCTCGAACCGCACATGGAGAAGTCGGACGCCGAGGGCAAGGGCACGATCGTGCTGGCGACCGTCCGGGGCGACGTCCACGACATCGGCAAGAACCTCGTCGACATCATCCTGTCGAACAACGGCTACAACGTCGTCAACCTGGGCATCAAGCAGCCCGTCTCCGCGATCCTGGAGGCCGCCGACGAGCACCGGGCCGACGTCATCGGCATGTCCGGCCTGCTGGTCAAGTCCACGGTGATCATGAAGGAGAACCTGGAGGAGCTCAACCAGCGCGGACTGGCGGCCTCCTACCCGGTCATCCTCGGCGGCGCCGCCCTCACCCGCGCCTACGTCGAGCAGGACCTGCACGAGCTCTACGAGGGCGAGGTCCGCTACGCCCGCGACGCCTTCGAGGGACTGCGCCTGATGGACGCCCTCATCGGCGTCAAGCGCGGGGTGCCCGGCGCCGTCCTGCCCGAGCTGAAGCAGCGCCGGGTGCGGCAGGCCGCCACGGTCCAGACCGAGGAGCGGCCCGAGGAGGGCCACGTCCGCTCCGACGTCGCCGTCGACAACCCCGTGCCCACCCCGCCGTTCTGGGACACCCGCGTCATCAAGGGCATCCAGCTCAAGGAGTACGCCGGCTGGCTCGACGAGGGCGCCCTCTTCAAGGGCCAGTGGGGTCTCAAGCAGGCCCGCACCGGCGAGGGACCCACCTACGAGGAACTGGTGGAGACCGACGGCCGCCCCCGGCTGCGCGGACTGCTCGACCGGCTCCAGACCGAGAACCTGCTCGAAGCGGCCGTGGTCTACGGCTACTTCCCGTGCGTCTCCAAGGACGACGACCTGATCATCCTGGACGACCGCGGCAACGAGCGCACCCGGTTCACCTTCCCCCGCCAGCGCCGCGGCCGCCGGCTGTGCCTGGCCGACTTCTTCCGCCCGGAGGAGTCGGGCCAGACCGACGTGGTCGGCCTCCAGGTCGTCACCGTCGGCTCCCGGATCGGCGAGCAGACCGCCAAGCTCTTCGAGGCCAACGCCTACCGCGACTACCTCGAACTGCACGGCCTGTCCGTCCAGCTCGCCGAGGCACTCGCCGAGTACTGGCACGCACGGGTCCGCTCCGAGCTGGGCTTCGCCGGCGAGGACCCGGCCGACGTCGAGGACATGTTCGCCCTCAAGTACCGGGGCGCCCGTTTCTCCCTCGGCTACGGCGCCTGCCCCGACCTGGAGGACCGCGCCAAGATCGCCGACCTGCTCCGGCCCGAGCGGATCGGCGTCCACCTCTCCGAGGAGTTCCAGCTCCACCCCGAGCAGTCCACGGACGCCATCGTGATCCACCACCCGGAGGCCAAGTACTTCAACGCGCGCTGAGGGGCGCTCCGGCACCGGGACGTGTCGTACCGGGCACATTGATCGGATAAGTCGTACACTGGTCGGTCCACAGCAGGCCGGTTCCCCGCATGGGAACCGGCCTGATCGTCCCTCAAGGAGGTGCGCCAGGATGACCAGCACGGTCCCCGCGCTCGGAACCCGTACGGCGGAAGGCTCCGCACTCCAGGCGGTGCTCCTCGACATGGACGGCACCCTGGTGGACACCGAGGGCTTCTGGTGGGACGTCGAGGTCGAGATCTTCTCCCGCCTCGGCCACACCCTCGACGACTCCTGGCGCCATGTCGTGGTCGGCGGTCCCATGACCCGCAGCGCCGGGTTCCTCATCGAGGCCACCGGCGCGGCCATCACGCTCGCCGAGGTCAGCGTCCTGCTCAACGAGGGCTTCGAGGCGCGCATCGGCGCCGGCCTGCCGCTGATGCCGGGCGCCCGGCGGCTGCTGGCCGAACTCCACGAGCAGCAGATCCCCACCGCCCTGGTCTCCGCCTCCCACCGGCGCATCATCGACCGGGTCCTGACCGTGCTGGGCCACCGGCACTTCGCCCTGTCCATCGCCGGCGACGAGGTCTCGCGCACCAAGCCGCACCCCGACCCCTATCTGCTCGCCGCCGCCGGCCTGGGCGTGGACCCGGCCAGATGCGCGGTCGTCGAGGACACCGCGACCGGCGTCGCCGCCGCGGAGGCGGCCGGCTGCCAGGTGGTCGCCGTCCCGTCCGTCGCGCCCATCGCCCCGGCCGAGCGGCGCACCGTGGTCACCTCGCTGGAAGAGGTCGACCTGGCATTTCTGCGCGGCCTGATGACGGAAATGCGCTAGCCGTTCACCCAGCGTGCCAAGGCTCCAATGGCGAAATCCCGGCGGGCATCGGTCAACGGAATTCGCAGCTGTTCAACCGGCTGAATTCCGATACCCGCCGGCCTTATGTCCCGTGTGATGTTCACCACGTGCACGGGTATCGACAACGTTGCCGACGTGTGCCGTACGCCCCCGATCGTGGGGAATCCGGGTGACCTTGTGTCCCGATTGGGGAGGCGCTGTACTAATCCTGCCGCTGTCGGGTTTTCGGTCTGTCCGCACCCGGCTCCACTGCGTGATGGGATCTCAACTCACGCTCCTGCGAACGCTCCTGTGGGCGCGGACTAATCTCGTCGCGAGAACATCGCCGCTACCCCCGTGATCCGCTTCGACACCCCAAGGACGCCGGATACACGGACTCGAACAGCTCTGGAGAACTTCGAGCATGAACCGCAAGACTTTGGTGCTGCCGGCCGTGGTCGGACTGCTCACTCCGGTGCTCGCCGCCTGCGGTGGGTCCGGCAGTGGGAGCAGCAGCAGCGACGCGATCGTCGTCGGCACCACCGACCGGTTCAGCGCCACGAAGGACGCCCCGGCGCCCCTCGACCCCGCCTACTCCTATGACGTCGGCGGCTGGAACATCCTGCGCCAGACGGTGCAGACGCTGATGTCCCAGCCCAAGGGCGAGGGCGACCCGGTCCCGGACGCGGCCGAGAGCTGCTCCTTCACCGACAGCGGCAGCGAGCGCTACGCCTGCAAGCTGCGCGAGGGCCTCAAGTTCTCCAGCGGCGACGACGTCACCGCCGCGGACGTCAAGTACTCCATCGAGCGCGCTCTGCGCATCAAGTCGGACAGCGGCGTCTTCGCCCTCCTCTCGAACATCGACACCATCGAGACCCAGGGCGACCGCGAGGTCATCTTCCACCTCAAGAGCCCCGACGCCACCTTCCCGTACAAGCTGTCCACCCCGGTCGCGGGCATCGTGAACCCGAAGGACTACGAGAAGGACAAGCTGCGCGACGGCTTCTCCATCGACGGCTCCGGCCCGTACAGCTTCAAGGCCGACGTCGACAACGACACGCTCGTCTCCGCCACCTTCACCAAGAACCCGAACTACAAGGGCAGCGTGAAGGTCAACAACGAGCAGGTCGTGCTGCGCTCCTACGACGACGCCGACGCCATGGGCGAGGCGATCGACAAGGGCGACATCGACGTGATGACCCGGAGCATGTCGCCCTCGCAGATCAGCAAGCTCGACGCCGGCGACGACGCCGACGTCGACCTCGTCGAGATGCCCGGCCTGGAGATCCGCTACCTCGGCTTCAACACCGACGCGCCCACGGTCAAGTCCAAGGCCGTCCGCGAGGCGATGGCCCAGATCATCGACCGCGCCGAGCTCGTCTCCAAGGTGTACGGCTCCCAGGCCGACCCGCTGTACTCGCTGGTCCCGGCCTCGGTGACCGGCCACTCCAACTCCTTCTTCAACAAGTACGGCGACCCCAGCGTCACCAAGGCCAAGGCCCTGATGACCGCGGCCAACATCACCACCCCGGTGAAGCTGACGCTGCACTACACGACCGACCACTACGGCTCCGCCACCAAGCAGGAGTTCGAGGTCCTCAAGCAGCAGCTCAACGACAGCGGCCTGTTCGACGTGAGCATCAGCGGCACCCCCTGGTCCAAGTACCAGACCGCCGAGCGCAAGGGCGACTACGACGTCTACGGCATGGGCTGGTTCCCCGACTTCCCCGACGCCGACAACTACCTCGCGCCGTTCCTCGACAAGGACAACTTCCTCAAGTCGCCCTACCTGAACAACCGGATCATCAACACGCTGCTCCCGGAGTCCCGCCGCGAGGCCGACCGGGTCGCCGCCTCCAGCAGCCTCACCGACATCCAGGACATCGTCGCCGACGACGTCCCGATCCTGCCGCTGTGGCAGGGCAAGCAGTACATCGCCGCCCGCGACGACATCACCGGCGTCTCCTACGCCGTGACCTCCTCGTCCACGCTCCAGCTGTGGGAGCTGGGCCGCGGCTCCAGCTGACCCCCGGTCATACGACGAGGAAGGGCGCCCTCTCCGCGGAGAGGGCGCCCTTCCTCGTCGTGACCCGTACCCGTCCCTGCCGCGCCTACTGCGCGCCGGGGCGCACCAGGCCGCTCTCGTACGCGTACACCGCCGCCTGCACCCGGTCCCGCAGGCCCAGCTTGGTCAGTACGTGCCCCACATGCGTCTTCACGGTGGTCTCGCTGACGAACAGGTCCGCGGCGATCTCCGCGTTCGACAGCCCCCGCGCCACCAGCTTCAGCACCTCCACCTCGCGGTCGGTGAGCGTGTGAAGGGTGTCAGGCACCGGCTCCTCGCCGGACGGCAGATGGGTCGCGTACTTGTCGAGGAGGCGGCGCGTGATGCTCGGCGCCAGCATCGCCTCGCCGTTCGCCACCACCCGGATCGCCTGCACCAGTTCATTGGCCGGGGCGTCCTTCAGCAGGAAGCCGCTGGCGCCCGCGCGCAGCGCCTCCACCACGTACTCGTCCAGGTCGAACGTGGTCAGCACCAGCACCTTCGCCGGTCCGTCCCGGCCGGGTCCGGTGATCTGCCGGGTCGCCTCCACGCCGTCCATCCGCGGCATCCGGATGTCCATCAGCACGACGTCCGGTTGGAGGGCGCGCACCTGGTCGAGGGCCTGAAGACCGTCTCCGGCCTCGCCGACGACCGCGATGTCCTGCTCGGCCTCCAGGATCATCCGGAAGCCGGTACGCAGCAGCGGCTGGTCGTCGACCAGTAGGACGCGGATGGCCACGGTGAGTCTCCTTCGCTAGTCCGCGCCCATTCTGCCCTGCGCAGGGTCCGCAGACCCGCCCGGCCTCACCGGCAGCGGGTAGGGCGGGGGAGTGCCGCCGAACTCCGGGCAGTGCGCCTGGTGGTCGCACCAGCCGCACAGCTTCGTCGGCCGCGGGCGCCACTCGCCCGACTCCGTCGCCTCCCGGATCGCCTCCCACAGCGCGAGCAGCTTGCGCTCCACCCGCTCCAGGTCCGCGAGCACCGGGTCGTACGTCAGCACGTCACCGCTGCCGAGATAGACCAGTTGCAGCCGCCTCGGCACCACGTTCTTCAGCCGCCACACCACCAGGGCGTAGAACTTCATCTGGAACAGCGCGCCCTCGGCGTACTCCGGCCTCGGCGCCTTGCCCGTCTTGTAGTCGACGATCCGCACCTCGCCCGTGGGCGCCACGTCGACCCGGTCGATGATCCCGCGCAGCCGCAGCCCCGACTCCAGCTCGGTCTCGACGAACAGCTCCCGCTCCACCGGCTCCAGCCGGACCGGGTCCTCCAGCGTGAACCAGCGCTCCACGAGCCGCTCCGCCTCGCCGAGCCAGCGGGCCAGCCGCTCGCCCTCCGGGTCGTCCGCGAACAGCTCGCCGACCTCCGGCCGGGACTCCCGCAGCCGGTCCCACTGCCCGGGGACCATCGACTTGGCCCGCGGCGCCGTCCGCTCGGCCGCGGGGGCGTCGAAGAGCCGTTCCAGGACCGCGTGGACGAGAGTCCCTCGCGTCGCCGCCTCGCTCGGCTTCTCCGGCAGCCGGTCGATCACCCGGAACCGGTACAGCAGCGGACACTGCATGAAGTCACTGGCCCGCGAGGGCGACAGCGACGAGGGCGGGGCGGGCGTCGCCGCCCTCACCGCCGTGACCGGCACTTCCCCCTGCGCGACGGCCGCGTCCCGAGCCGGCGGGGCGTCCTCGATGCTGCTCTCCATGACCACAGACCTTACGGCCCGCCACTGACAGTCACCCAACCCGCGCGACGGCCGGGCCAACACAGGGGTGCCGGGGCGGAACGTGTGACGACGGCCGCATACCATCGACCGGAGACGACGTTTCTAGCGAGGGGACACCGTGGACGTGAGCGGCGGCAGTGGGCAGCCCCGGGCGGACGACACCATCCCGCCCGAGCCCCCCGCGGTCCCTGCGACCCCGCCCCCCGGCCCCGCCGAGGAGCGGCCCCCGGCCCCCACCGCCACCGGCCCCGAAGCTTCCGCCCCGGAAGCCGACGAGACACCGAGCCCGGCCCCCGACACCGAGCCCGGACCGGTCGACACACCCCCGGCCGCGGCGAACCCGCCCAGCGCCCCCGCCCCGGCCCCCGAACCCGACGAGGCGCCGAGCCCGACCTCCGCCCCGGCCGCCGCCGGGTCCGGGCCGGAGGGCTCCGACGAGACCCCCGGTTCCCGCCGCGATCCGGACCCCGCCCCGGCCGCCGACACCGAGCCCGGAGCGGCCGGCACACCCCCGGCCGCGGCGAACCCGCCCAGCGCCCCCGCCCCGGCCCCCGAAGCCGACGAGGCGCCGAGTCCGACCCCCGCCCCGGCCGCCGCCGGGTCCGGGCCGGAGGGCTCCGCACCGGCCCCGGGTTCCCGGCGGGACCAGGAAGCCGCTCCGGCGCCGGCCGCCGCGAAGCCGGCCGATGCGCCGGGCGGCGGCTCCGGGCCGGGTGGGACGGTGAAGGGGCAGCCACCGCGGCGGCCGAAGGAGCCCGGGGGCGGGCTGCTGATGGGCCGGCCGTTCGGCGTGCCCGTGTACGTGGCCCCCAGCTGGTTCCTCGTCGCCGTCCTGATCACCTGGGTCTTCGGCGGCCAGCTCGACCGCGTGCTGCCCGAACTCGGCGCCGCCCGCTACCTCGTCTCCCTCTTCTTCGCCGTCGCCTTCTACGCCTCCGTGCTCGTGCACGAACTGGCCCACACGGTCGCCGCGATCCGCTTCAAGCTCCCCGTCCGCCGCATCCAGCTCCAGTTCTTCGGCGGCGTCTCCGAGATCGAGAAGGAGGCCGAGACCCCCGGACGGGAGTTCGTGCTGGCCTTCGTCGGCCCCCTGCTCTCCCTCGTCCTGTCCGGCCTCTTCTACGTCGCCATGCTCCCCGTCGAGCCCGGCACGGTCCTCGGCGTCCTGTTGGCCGGCCTGATGGTCTCCAACCTCCTCGTCGCCGCCTTCAACCTCCTGCCCGGCCTGCCCCTCGACGGCGGCCGCATGCTCCGCGCCGTCGTCTGGAAGATCACCGGCAGGCCCATGAGCGGCACCGTCGCCGCCGCCTGGGTCGGCCGCGCCCTCGCCGTCCTCCTCATCGGCCTCCCGCTGCTCAACTACTGGGGCGCCTTCGGCGGCAACACCGAGAGCACCAGCGGCATGGACGCCCTCACCGACGCCCTGCTCGCCGCGATCCTCGCCGCGATCATCTGGACCGGCGCCGGCAACAGCCTGCGCATGGCCCGGCTGCGCGAACACCTCCCGGAACTGCGCGCCCGCACCCTCACCCGCCGCGCCGTCCCCGTCGAGACCGACACCCCCCTCTCCGAGGCCCTGCGCCGGGCCAACGCCGCGGGCGCCCGCGCGCTGGTCGTCGTCGACGCCGACGGCGCCCCCCTCTCCCTGGTCCGCGAGGCCGCGATCGTCGGCGTACCCGAGCACCGCCGCCCCTGGGTCGCCGTCAGCGGCCTCGCCCAGGAACTCACCGACGGCATGCGGGTCTCCGCGGAACTCGCCGGCGAGGACCTCCTCGACGTCCTGCGCGCCACCCCCGCCACCGAGTACCTGGTGGTCGAGGAGACCGGCGAGATCTACGGCGTCCTGTCGGCCGCTGACGTCGAGCGTGCCTTCGTACGGGCCATGGCCCGCCCCAGCTAGCGGCGGCCGTGGTCGGGGCCCTGCGCAAACCCCGGTAGGCTGTTCACATGTCCGAACCGACCGGTGCCGCCCGCAGGCGCGGGCCCTTCAAGGTCGGGGACCAGGTACAGCTGACCGACCCCAAGGGCCGCCACTACACGTTCACGCTCGAAGCCGGGAAGAACTTCCACACCCACAAGGGCTCCTTCCCGCACGACGAACTGATCGGCGCTCCCGAGGGCAGCGTTGTCCGCACCACCGGCAACGTCGCCTACCTCGCGCTGCGCCCCCTGCTCCCCGACTACGTCCTGTCCATGCCCCGCGGGGCAGCCGTCGTCTACCCCAAGGACGCGGGGCAGATCCTGTCCTTCGCCGACATCTTCCCCGGCGCGCGCGTCGTCGAGGCCGGCGTCGGCTCCGGCTCGCTCAGCAGCTTCCTGCTGCGCGCCATCGGCGACCAGGGCATGCTGCACAGCTACGAGCGCCGCGCGGACTTCGCCGAGATCGCCCAGCAGAACGTGGAACGCTACTTCGGCGGCCCCCACCCGGCCTGGCAGCTCACCGTCGGCGACCTCCAGGACAACCTGTCCGACACCGACGTCGACCGCGTCATCCTCGACATGCTCGCCCCCTGGGAATGCCTGGAGGCCGTCTCCAAGGCCATCGTCCCCGGCGGCATCCTCTGCTGCTACGTGGCCACCACCACGCAGCTCGCCCGGACCGTCGAGTCCATCCGCGAGATCGGCTGCTTCAACGAGCCGACCTCCTGGGAGACGATGATCCGCAACTGGCACGTCGAAGGCCTGGCCGTCCGCCCCGACCACCGGATGATCGGCCACACCGGCTTCCTGCTCACCGCCCGCCGCCTCGCCGACGGCGTCGAGCCGCCCATGCGCCGCCGCCGCCCCGCCAAGGGCGCCTACGGCGAGGACTACGACGGACCCAACGCCGACGGCGGCGCCGGCCGCTGAGCCCGCCCGCCGCCTCCTCAACGTACGAGCGCCGCCGCCCAGTTCCCCGGCCCCCGCCGGAACCGGGCGGCGGCGCTCACGTGTTGGCCCGGCGCCGGGACCGCGCGGGTCCGCCGCCCGCGGAAGCCCACCCCGCCGTTCCCTCCCGCTGTGACGTGTGGCACGATGCAGGCCATCCCACCCCCTCCCACCGGCACAGGCCTCACAGGAGACACTCCTAGTGCAGCAATCCGTGGTCCCGGAGCTCGCCCACACCGACAGCCGTCCCCTGCACTGGCTGGCCACGGCCACCGCGGTGGCCGGCGTGGTCGCGCTCTCGTCGCTCTTCCAGCCGGGCTCGGCCAAAGCCGCCCAGCCCGACGCCGGCAGCGAGACCAAGCCCACCCCCGCGGCCGCCGCGCCGCCCAGCACCACCGGCGTGGACTTCCCCCTCGACTGCGGCCCCGTGAAGGAGAAGGTCGCCAAGAAGGCCACCGGTGACCTCGACGGCGACGGCAGACCGGAGACCGTCGCGGTCGTCCACTGCGACTCCGCCATGGGCACCCCGCCCGACGGCGTCTACGTCCTCACCCAGGCCGCCGGCGCCACCCGGCCCCGTGTCGTCGCCACCCTCGTCGACCCCAAGGACCGGCTCACGGTGACCGACTTCGCCGTCGCCGCCGGGAAGGTCACCGCGACCACCCTCGGCTACTCGACGGACGACGTGCCCAGTTGCTGCCCGGACGTGAAGGCCGAGGCCGCCTGGCAGTGGAACGGCCACGCGTTCGTCCGCTCCACCCCCGCGGCCTCCCACAGCGTCTGACGCCACCGCACCACGGGTCACGGGCCACGCGGGGTGGCCGGAAAGTCACTCCGCGTCCGGCCCGTACACCTCGGTGCGGTCCGCGACCCGGCGCACGTGGATGCACTCGCCCGGACACTCCCGCGCGGAGTCCACCACGTCCGTCAGCAGCGGCAGCGGCACCGGGACCGTCGCCCCCTTCGCCTGGAGCAGCTCGTCGTCCGCGCCCTTCACATAGGCCAGACCGTCGATGTCCAGCTCGAATACCTCCGGCGCGTACTGGGCACAGATCCCGTCACCCGTACACAGATCCTGGTCGATCCAGACCTCGAGCGCCTCACCGTCGGCCAGGGCCTCCTGCTGCACGGTCATCTCTCCTGCCGTCGAAAGCGCCGGACAGCCGGACCGGGGGTCACCCGGTCCCGCCCCGGCGGGTGTTGAACGCCTTCGACCCTACCTCCGCCCCGAGCACCCCCGCGGCGCCCTCCGCCGTCCCCTCCGACCCGCCCCGCGCCCCCGCGCCCGGGGCCGCTTCCGTGCGCCCCGCGCCCGGCGCGCGCGGCGCGTCCGGCCGCGTGCGACGGCGGCACTCGGCCACCGGACCGATCGAGTTCGGCCATCCCCGGACGCACCTCGGCCATCACCCGCACCACCCGGCCGGTCGCTCTGTGTAAGGAGCGCGCGGTTGGGGCACAACCCCTGAACCGGCATCGGATCGGACAACTCCGGTCAGCCACGAAGGGTTTTGACCGCTCCGGACCCGGAACACGCCGCTTCCGAATCGCGTTGAGTGGGTATCCACCCGGCACGAGCAAGAACGTAACGGGTGACCGACGACACACCTTGACAGTCTTTGTGATCTAGGGGTTTCAATCGACACCCACCCAGGTAGGGTCTGGAAGCGTCCAGCTCCCCTTGGAGGAGGTGAGGACCGTGGCAGCCCACGACGACGACATGAACCGCGGCATCCGCCCGGGACGAGGGTCCGACGACCCGGCCGGGCAGATCGCCTACCTTGAGCAGGAGATCGCCGTCCTGCGACGTAAGCTCGCCGACTCTCCGCGACACACGAGGATTCTCGAAGAGCGGATCGTCGAGCTGCAGACGAACCTGGCCGGCGTGTCCGCCCAGAACGAGCGACTCGCGAACACCCTCCGGGAGGCCCGCGACCAGATCGTGGCCCTCAAGGAGGAGGTCGACCGGCTCGCACAGCCGCCCGCCGGCTTCGGTGTCTTCCTGCAGGCCAACGAGGACGGCACCGCGGACATCTTCACCGGCGGCCGGAAACTGCGGGTGAACGTCAGCCCAAGCGTTGACCTGGACGAGCTCAGGCGCGGCCAGGAAGTCATGCTCAACGAGGCGCTCAACGTGGTCGAGGCCATGGAGTACGAGCGCGTCGGTGACATCGTCACCCTCAAGGAGATCCTGGAGGACGGCGAGCGCGCCCTCGTGCTGGGGCACACCGACGAGGAACGGGTGGTGCGGCTCGCCGAGCCGCTGCTGGACGTCACCATCCGCCCCGGCGACGCCCTGCTCCTCGAACCCCGCTCCGGCTACGTCTACGAGGTCGTGCCCAAGAGCGAGGTCGAGGAACTCGTCCTCGAAGAGGTCCCCGACATCGGCTACGAGCAGATCGGCGGCCTCGGCAACCAGATCGAGGCCATCCGCGACGCCGTGGAGCTCCCCTACCTCTACCCGGACCTGTTCAAGGAGCACGAACTGCGCCCGCCCAAGGGCGTCCTGCTCTACGGACCGCCCGGATGCGGCAAGACGCTCATCGCCAAGGCCGTCGCCAACTCGCTGGCCAAGAAGGTCGCCGAGGTCACCGGCCAGGCCGCCGGCAAGAGCTTCTTCCTCAACATCAAGGGCCCCGAACTCCTCAACAAGTACGTCGGCGAGACCGAGCGGCAGATCCGCCTCGTCTTCCAGCGTGCGAGGGAGAAGGCCAGCGAGGGCACCCCCGTCATCGTCTTCTTCGACGAGATGGAGTCCCTCTTCCGGACCCGTGGCTCCGGTGTCAGCTCGGACGTGGAGAACACCATCGTCCCGCAGCTGCTCGCCGAGATCGACGGTGTCGAGGGCCTGGAGAACGTGGTCGTCATCGGCGCCTCCAACCGCGAGGACATGATCGACCCCGCCATCCTGCGCCCCGGCCGGCTCGACGTGAAGATCAAGATCGAGCGTCCGGACGCCGAGGCGGCCAAGGACATCTTCGCCAAGTACCTCACCGAGCGCCTCCCGCTGCACTCCGACGACCTCGGGGAGCACGGCGGCAGCAAGGCCACCACCGTCGAGAGCATGATCCAGACGGCCGTGGAACACATGTACGCGGAATCCGAGGAAAACCGCTTCCTGGAAGTCACCTACGCCAACGGCGACAAGGAAGTCCTCTACTTCAAGGACTTCAACTCCGGCGCGATGATCGAGAACATCGTCGGCCGTGCCAAGAAAATGGCGATCAAGGACTTCCTCGACCAGAAGCAGAAGGGTCTGCGCGTCTCCCACCTCCTCCAGGCCTGCGTGGACGAGTTCAAGGAGAACGAGGACCTGCCGAACACCACCAACCCCGACGACTGGGCCCGGATCTCCGGAAAGAAGGGCGAACGGATCGTGTACATCCGTACCCTCATCACCGGAAAGCAGGGCGCGGACACCGGACGCTCCATCGACACGGTGGCGAACACCGGACAGTACCTGTAAAAGGCAGGGCGGCTGCGGGTGCCCTCACCGGGTACCCGCAGCCGACTGTTTTTCCGGCCAAAACCGGGACCGAGGGCGAGCAAGGCAATGACGCAAATGATCTCCCCACCAGTGCAAAGGCGTTCTAGGCTCTTTCCTACCGCCGAGTCGCGCAGTGCGGGGACGCGCACCGCACACGCACCGGAGCGCCAGCGGTACGCGAGCGGAGCCCACGACCGAGGGCCCCGCCGGGCAAGGAGGGCCGCATGACCGTACGGCGAGTAATGGGCATCGAGACGGAGTACGGCATCTCCGTGCCCGGCCACCCCAACGCCAATGCCATGCTCACCTCGTCCCAGATCGTCAACGCCTACGCGGCGGCGATGCACCGGGCCCGACGCGCCCGCTGGGACTTCGAGGAGGAGAACCCCCTGCGGGACGCGCGGGGCTTCGACCTCGCCCGTGAGGCCGCCGACGCCAGCCAGCTCACCGACGAGGACATCGGCCTCGCCAACGTCATCCTCACCAACGGCGCCCGCCTCTACGTCGACCACGCCCACCCCGAATACAGCGCGCCCGAGGTCACCAACCCCCGCGACGCCGTCCTGTGGGACAAGGCCGGCGAGCGCATCATGGCCGAGGCCGCCGAGCGGGCCGCCCAGCTCCCCGGTGCCCAGCCGATCCACCTCTACAAGAACAACACCGACAACAAGGGCGCCTCCTACGGCACGCACGAGAACTACCTGATGAAGCGGGAGACCGCCTTCTCGGACATCGTGCGCCACCTGACACCCTTCTTCGTCTCCCGCCAGGTGGTCACCGGCGCCGGCCGCGTCGGCATCGGCCAGGACGGCCACGAGCACGGCTTCCAGCTCAGCCAGCGCGCGGACTACTTCGAGGTCGAGGTCGGCCTGGAGACGACCCTCAAGCGCCCCATCATCAACACCCGCGACGAGCCCCACGCCGACGCGGAGAAGTACCGCCGCCTCCATGTGATCATCGGCGACGCGAACCTCTCCGAGATCTCGACGTACCTCAAGCTCGGCACCACGGCGCTCGTGCTCTCGATGATCGAGGACGGCTTCATCGCGGTGGACCTGGCGGTCGACCAGCCCGTACGGACGCTGCACCAGGTATCGCACGACCCGACGCTGGGGCGCCTGGTCACCCTCCGCAGCGGCCGCACGCTCACCGCCGTCCAGCTCCAGATGGAGTACTACGAGCTGTCGCGCAAATACGTCGAGGAACGCTACGGCGCCGACGCCGACGAGCAGACCAAGGACGTCCTCGCCCGCTGGGAGGACACGCTCAACCGGCTCGAGAACGACCCCATGAGCCTCGCCGGGGAGCTCGACTGGGTCGCCAAGAAGGAGCTCATGGAGGGCTACCGGCGCCGCGACGGCCTCGACTGGGACGCCGCCAAGCTGCACCTCCTCGACCTCCAGTACGCCGACGTACGGGCCGAGAAGGGCCTCTACAACCGTCTCGCCGCCCGCGGCCGCATCAAGCGGCTCCTGGACGAGAGCGACGTCGACAAGGCCCGTACGAGCCCGCCGGAGGACACCCGGGCCTATTTCCGGGGCCGCTGTCTGGAGCAGTACGCCGACGACGTCGCCGCCGCGAGCTGGGACTCGGTGATCTTCGACCTCCCCGGCCGCGACTCCCTCCAGCGCGTCCCAACCCTGGAACCGCTACGCGGAACGCGAAATCACGTCAAGGAGCTCCTGGACCGCTGTCGGACCGCGGAAGACCTGGTCAGGGTCCTTTCCGGGGGCTGAGCGCGGACTCGGACCGAACCGGGCGGGCGGGGTCAAAATCCCGCCGCCAGGGAATCATCGAGGTGGCCCCCGTACGTTGGAGAAACTGCGGGGCCGATGTCGGACCCGGCTTGTAGGGTCTGATCATCACCGATCGGCAGGAATGCCGACCTGTCGACCATGTCGGGCGAACTGAGCGGGGTGAGGGTTATGGCAACCAAGGACACCGGCGGCGGACAGCAGAAGGCCACGCGCTCCACGGAGGAGGTCGAGGAGCAGACGGAGGAGTCGCAGGCCTCCGGCGATCTCAAGGAGCGCCACGAGAAGCTGAGCGACGACGTCGACTCGGTCCTGGACGAGATCGACGACGTCCTGGAGGAGAACGCCGAGGACTTCGTGCGGTCCTTTGTCCAGAAGGGTGGGCAGTAAGCCCATCAGTCCTTCGCATCGAAGGCGGGCGGGGGTCGCAGGTGCCGGGGGACTTGAGCGTGAGGCGCTGCGCGCGGTGCAGGGACACTGAGCCGCGCGCAGCCTTCGCGGCCGTCGGGCCGATCCCGCCTCACCGACGCCGGGCGTGACACGACGAACGCCGCCCGGTCCGGGCTCCGCTCCATCCGTCCCGATGACCCGCCCGTTCATGTGGATCACCGCCACAAGACGGGTAGGGTCCGGGGCGTACCGTGCTTCAACTGCAATTCGGCCATCGGCAAGTTGGGAGACGATCCCGACGCTGTTCGTCGGGCAGCCGCCTATCCGGAAGGAACTCCGTGGAAGCCAACACTCGTAGCACCGGGCGTCTGCCAGCTGCCTTCCTGACGCCCGGGTCCTCCTCGTTCATGGACTTTCTCGGCGAGCACCAGCCGGAGCTGCTGCCGGGCAAGCGCCAGCTGCCGCCCACGCAGGGGGTGATCGAGGCACCGCACGGGACGACGATCGTCGCGGTGACCTTCCCCGGCGGCGTGGTGCTCGCCGGTGACCGCCGGGCCACCATGGGCAACGTGATCGCCCAGCGGGACATCGAGAAGGTGTTCCCTGCGGACGAGTACTCCGCCGTCGGCATCGCCGGCACCGCCGGCCTCGCCGTCGAGATGGTCAAGCTCTTCCAGCTGGAGCTGGAGCACTTCGAGAAGGTCGAGGGCGCCCAGCTGTCGCTGGAGGGCAAGGCGAACCGGCTGTCGACGATGATCAGGTCCAACCTCGGCATGGCGATGCAGGGACTCGCCGTCGTGCCGCTGTTCGCCGGGTACGACGTGGACCGGGGCAGGGGCCGGATCTTCTCGTACGACGTGACGGGCGGCCGTTCCGAGGAGCACAACTTCGCCTCCACGGGTTCCGGCTCGATCTTCGCGCGGGGCGCGATGAAGAAGCTCTTCCGTGACGACCTGTCCGAGGAGCAGGCGACCACACTGGTGGTGCAGGCCCTGTACGACGCGGCCGACGACGACTCGGCGACGGGCGGTCCCGATGTCGCCCGCCGGATCTACCCGATCATCACCGTGATCACCGAGGACGGCTTCCGCCGGCTCACCGAGGACGAGTCCTCGCAGCTCGCCCGCGCGGTGCTGGCACGCCGTCTGGAAGAGCCGGACGGCCCGCGCGCGGCGCTGCTGTAGGGCGCGCCGGCGCTCTTGTGAAGGTGATCCCAGTGACTTCGACGGAACCCTAGGAAAGGGGACGGATACCGGTGTCGACGCCGTTCTATGTCTCACCTCAGCAGGCCATGGCGGACCGTGCCGAGTACGCCCGCAAGGGCATCGCGCGCGGCCGCAGCCTGGTCGTGCTCCAGTACGCCGACGGCATCGTGTTCGTCGGTGAGAACCCGTCCCGCGCGCTGCACAAGTTCAGCGAGATCTACGACCGGATCGGCTTCGCGGCCGCCGGCAAGTACAACGAGTACGAGAACCTGCGGATCGGCGGTGTGCGCTACGCGGACCTGCGTGGCTACACCTACGACCGCGACGACGTGACGGCACGCGGTCTGGCGAACGTGTACGCCCAGACGCTGGGCACGATCTTCTCGTCGGCGGCCGAGAAGCCGTACGAGGTGGAGCTGGTGGTGGCCGAGGTGGGGGAGACCCCCGAGGGCGACCAGATCTACCGGCTGCCGCACGACGGCTCGATCGTCGACGAGCACGGCTCGGTCGCGGTCGGCGGCAACGCGGAGCAGATCAGCACGTACCTCGACCGTGAGCACCGGGAGGGCATGACCCTGGCCGAGGCCCTGAAGCTCGCGGTGACCGCCCTGTCCCGTGAGTCCAACGGCACCCAGCGGGACATTCCCGCGGAGCGGCTGGAGGTCGCGGTGCTGGACCGGACGCGTCCGCAGCAGCGCAAGTTCAAGCGGATCGTGGGTCCGCAGCTGTCGCGGTTGCTGGCGGCCGACGGCGCCACGACGGCCGCCGAGGCGGAGGCGGAGGCCGAGGCGGAGGCCGAGGAGTCCGGCGGCGACGTCGAGTAGGACTCCGCCCGAACCCGTTCGACCCGCGAACCCGTTCGACCCGTTCAACCCGTTCGACGTGCCCCGTCCGGTGACCACCGGACGGGGCACGTCGGCGTTTCACCGAAGGGCCGGGGAGGCCAGGGGAGCCCGGGGAGGGTCAGGAGGGGCGTGGGGGCGCTGTGGAGCCGCGTACGACCAGCTGGACGGGGATGTCCCCGCTCTCCGGCTCCCGGCCGTCCAGGACGGCGAGCAGGGCGCGCATGCCGCGTTCGCCGAAGAGTTCCGCGTCCAGGCGGACGGTCGTCAGTTCGGGGTCGATGGCGGTGGCGAGGGCGAGGTCGTCGAGGCCGGTGACGGAGACGTCGTCGGGGACGCGCAGGCCGAGCCGGCGCAGGGCCTTGTAGGCGCCGGCGGCGAGTTTGTCGTCGTCGCAGACGAGGGCGGTGGGGCGCGGGCCGGGGCCGGCGAGGGCGGCCTCGGTGGCCGCCAGGGCGCCCTCGATGGTGATCGGGGCGCGGACGGTGCGCACCGGGGTGCCGGGCAGGTGCGCCGTACTGGCGGCCAGCTCGCGGGCGCGGACGTCGAAGGTCCAGGAGGCGACGTCCGCGGCGAGGTGCAGGAAGCGGCGGTGGCCGAGGCCGAGGAGGTGGCCGGCGACCTGGCGGACGCCGTCGGCGATGTCGAGGTTGACGGTGGCGGCGCCGAGGCTGCCCTCGGGGTCGCTGTCGAGCATGACGAGGGGCAGCTGGTCGCCCCGGATGGCGGTGAGGGCGTCGGCGGCCATGGACGAGGCGATGACGCCGTCCAGGGCGGCCTGGGCGGAGGCGAAGGGGTCGCGGGCCGGGCCGATGCCCTCGGGCGAGGGGTACAGGACGACACCGAAGCCGTGCTCGGCGGCGACGCGGGCGGCACCGGTGTAGACGCCGGCGAAGAACTCCGTGGTCAGCGCGGGGACGACCAGCAGGACGGTGCGGGTGCGGCCGAGCCGCAGGTTGCGGGCGGCGAGGTTGGGCCGGTAGCCGAGGTCGCGGGCGGCCTCGCGGACGCGCTGCGCGGTGGCCTCCGAGACCCGGCCGCGCCACTTGTCGCCGAGCACCAGGGAGACGGCGGCCTGGGACACTCCGGCGGCCTGGGCGACGTCGCGGCTCGTCGGGCGAGTGCTGCTGCGTGCCACCGGGGGTGCGCTCCTTCGTCTGGACGTGTGAACAGCGCACATGGTACGTATGGGTGGCGACGTTATACGTAACACTTGGAGGCGGGGCATGGCCGCGGGGTACCTGGAGATCCTCAGGGCGAGACATGCGGCCCGGCTGCTGGCGGGGACCCTGGCGGGCCGGCTGCCGAACGCGACGGCGGCCATCGCGATCGTGCTGTTCGTGCGCGCGCAGGGCGGCACGTACAGCCTCGCGGGCGCGCTGGCGGCCGTGTACGGCGTGGCGAACGCCGTGGGCCAGCCGGTGCTCGGGCGCCTCGTCGATCTCCACGGCCAGCCGCGCGTGCAGCTGCCCGCCGCGGTCCTGTCGGCCCTCGCGATGGCCGGTTTCGCCCTCGCCGGTACCGACCCGCTGCCGCCGGCCTATGCGTGCGTGGCGGCCGCCGGGCTGTTCACGCCGCCGCTGGAGGGCGGGCTGCGGGCGCTGTGGCCGGGGGTGCTCGGGGCGGGCGAGCGGGTGCACACGGCGTACGCGATGGACGCGGTGGCGCAGGAAGTCATGTTCACGGTGGGGCCGTTGCTGGTGACGCTGTGCGTGTCGCTGTGGTCGGCGCAGGCGGCGCTGCTGGTGGTGAACGTCGTCGGGGTGCTCGGGGCGCTCTCCGTGGTCGTCTCGGCGCCCTCGCGCGCGTGGCGTTCGGAACCGCGGGAGGCGCACTGGCTCGGCGCGCTGCGGTCGCCGGGGCTGGTGGCGCTGCTCGGCGCGTTCCTGTTCGTGGGGATCGCGTTGGGGTCCATCACGGTGGCGTCGGTGCCGTACGCGGACGCGCACGGCGGTGACGCGGTGTACGGCTGGCTGATGGCGGCGCTGGGGCTCGGCGCGCTGATCGGGGGCACGGCCTACGGCGCGCGGCGGTGGCAGGGGGAGCCGGCCCGGCGACTGCGGTGGCTGGTGGCGCTTCTGGCGGTGTGTTACCTGCCGCTGATGCTGCTGCCGGGCGCGGTGCCCATGGTGCTGCTCGCGGTGCTGGCCGGGGTGTTCCTGGCGCCGGCGATCGCCTGCGCGTTCGTGCTGGTGGACCGGCACGCGCCGGGCGGCACGGTCACCGAGGCGTTCTCCTGGCTCGTGACCACGATCACGGTGGGATCGTCGGTCGGAACGGGCCTGGCGGGACCGGTCGTCGAGGCCGGCGGAGCCCTGTGGGGGTTCGCGGTGCCGGCCGTGGCGGGGGGTGTGTCGTCGCTGGTCCTGGTGGCCACGGGACGGGTCCTCGCAGTTCCCGGTGGGGGTGCGGTGGTCGCCGCCGGTTCGGAAAATGATCCAAATCGTGCTGCCGAACCCCGTTTCAGCTCAGGGGATCGGGCGTAATGTTCAGTCATGGACCGCCGCATTTTCGGGCTGGAGAACGAGTACGGCGTCACGTGCACGTTCAGGGGACAGCGCCGCCTGTCGCCTGACGAGGTGGCGCGGTACCTCTTCCGCCGTGTCGTGTCATGGGGCCGTAGCAGCAATGTCTTTCTGCGGAACGGCGCCCGGCTTTATCTCGACGTGGGCTCACATCCGGAATACGCGACACCCGAATGTGACAACGTGACCGAACTGGTCACCCACGACAAGGCCGGCGAGCGCATTCTCGAAGGGCTGTTGGTGGACGCCGAACGACGCCTGCATGAGGAAGGAATCGCGGGCGACGTCTACCTTTTCAAGAACAACACGGACTCGGCGGGCAACTCCTACGGTTGCCACGAGAACTATCTGGTGGCGCGGCACGGGGAGTTCTCCCGGCTCGCGGACATCCTCATTCCGTTCCTGGTCACCCGCCAGCTGCTGTGCGGCGCGGGGAAGGTGCTCCAGACGCCGCGCGGTGCGGTGTACTGCGTGAGCCAGCGGGCGGAGCACATCTGGGAGGGCGTGTCCTCGGCGACGACGCGTTCCCGGCCGATCATCAACACGCGTGACGAGCCGCACGCCGATGCCGAGCGGTACCGCCGGCTGCACGTCATCGTGGGCGACTCGAACATGTCCGAGACGACGATGCTGCTGAAGGTCGGCGCGACCGACCTGGTGCTGCGCATGATCGAGGCGGGCACGGTGATGCGGGACCTGACCCTGGAGAACCCGATCCGGGCGATCCGCGAGGTCAGCCACGACATCACGGGCCGGCGCAAGGTGCGCCTCGCCAGCGGCCGGGAGGCCTCGGCGCTGGAGGTGCAGCGGGAGTACTACGAGAAGGCCGTGGACTTCTGCGAGCGGCGCGGCATCCGCACCGGCACGGTCGAGCAGGTGCTGGAGCTGTGGGGCCGGACGCTGGACGCGATCGAGGCCGAGGACCTGGACCGGATCGGCACCGAGATCGACTGGGTCATGAAGTACAAGCTCATCGAGCGGTACCGGGCCAAGCACAACATGACGATGTCTCATCCGCGGGTCGCGCAGATAGACCTCGCCTACCACGACATCCACCGGCGTCGTGGTCTGTACTACCTGCTGGAGCGCAAGGGACAAGCCGCGCGGATCTGCAACGACCTGAAGATCTTCGAGGGCAAGTCGGTGCCGCCCCAGACGACCAGGGCGCGGCTGCGCGGTGACTTCATCCGGCGCGCGCAGGAGCAGCGGCGGGACTTCACGGTCGACTGGGTGCACCTGAAGCTCAACGACCAGGCGCAGCGGACGGTGTTGTGCAAGGACCCGTTCCGTTCGGTCGACGACCGGGTCGAGAAGCTCATCGCCGGTATGTGAGCGGCTGTCGCCGTACGCCACACGGGCGCCGTACTTTCCCGTACGGCGCCCTTGTCACGTCGTAGAGTTGCGCGCACGCCATCCGCAAGATCGACCGATTACGAGGCTCTTCCGTGCGCCGACGCTCCGTTCTCCTTGCCGCCGTACCCGCAGGACTGGTCACGCTCGCCGGGTGCGGCGGCGGTTCGTCCTCCTCCAGCAAGGCCAGTGCGTCGCCGTCACCCTCGGCGTCGGCCTCCTCGACGCCGCCGCCCAAGATCGTGGACGGGCCGCTGCCGGCGATCACGGCGGGGACGAAGTTCGACGAGAAGCCGACGGTCGCCAAGGGCAGCGGGGACCCGTCGAAGAACCTCGCCGTGAAGACGGTGATCGCGGGCGGCGGCAAGACGGTCGCGGAGAACGACTTCATCCAGGCGAACTACCTCGGGCAGATCTGGTCCACGGCGAAGGTCTTCGACCAGTCGTACGACCGCGAGCCGCTGGTCATGCAGCTCGCCGAGGGCAGCATCATCGACGGCTGGCGGTACGCGCTGGCCGGCAAGAAGGTCGGCAGCCGGGTGCTGATGGCGGTGCCGCCGACCTGGGGCTACGGCACCTCGGGCAACTCGCAGGCGGGGATCAAGGGCACCGACACGCTGGTGTTCGTGGTGGACGTGCTGGACTCCTACAACTCCCGCAGCTCCAGCACGGGCAAGGAGGTCGCGCAGAGCGACTCCGCGCTGCCCGAGGTCGGTACGAACACCGACGGCAAGGCTCCGTCGATCGACGTCCCGAAGGCCGACCCGCCGAAGAAGCTGGTGTCGAACTACGTCCTGGAGGGCGACGGCGCCGAGGTGAAGGCGTCGCAGACGATCCTGTGCCAGTTCAAGGGCGTGGTCTGGGACAGCGGCAAGACCTTCGAGCAGACGTACGACAGCGGGCGGCTCAGCCAGTTCTCGGTGGAGCAGATGCAGGAGGTCGTGAAGGGCCTGGCGCAGGGCATCACCGGCAAGAAGGTGGGGAGCCGGGTGCTGGTCGTCGTACCGCCGGATCTCGCCTACGGGAACAACCCGCCGAGCGGCGGTGTGGTGAAGAAGGGCTCGACGCTGGTCTTCTCGGTGGACATCCTCGCGGCGATGTAGTCGTGCGGGCGTGGACCGGGCGGGGATGAAAGACTGTCCGGGTTCCGTGTCGTACACAAGCAGGAGCTAGAGACGTGAGCATCGACAAGCCCGAGATCGATTTCCCCGGCGGCGAGCCCCCGGCCGACCTGGAGATCAAGGACATCTGGGAGGGCGAGGGCGAGGTGGCCCAGGCGGGCCAGACCGTCACCGTGCACTACGTGGGTGTCGCGTTCAGCACCGGCGAGGAGTTCGACGCCAGCTGGAACCGTGGTACGCCGTTCCGCTTCCCGCTGGGCGGCGGCCGTGTCATCAAGGGCTGGGACCAGGGCGTGCAGGGCATGAAGGTCGGCGGCCGTCGCCAGCTGACCATTCCGGCCCACCTCGCCTACGGCAACCAGAGCCCGACCCCGGCGATCCAGGCCGGCGAGACGCTGATCTTCGTCGTGGACCTGCTCGCGGTCTGATCGCGCTCCGCCCGCGGTCCCGGCCGGCGCCCTCGTGCGCCCGGCCGGACCCGGTCAGAAACCGGCTGGACAAGGGCCCGCGCCGTGTGCGCGGGCCCTTGTCGTTTGTCGGTTCCTGTCCGTTTCGGCCCTCATTGTTTGTACTGGCTTTTGCCATGACACCCCGGGACGGTACGGTCATCGGTCAGAAGCACCATAGGGAAGGCGAAGGGCGTCGATGGCCATTGCCAAGGCCGAGCGGCTGATGAACCTGGCGCTGTGCCTGCTGGGGACGCGGCGGCCGCTCAGCAAGCGTGAGCTGCGGGAATCCATTGAGGCCTACCTGGAAGCCGGGTCGGACGACTCCTTCAACCGGATGTTCGAGCGGGACAAGGACGATCTGCGCGAACTCGGACTGGTGATCGAGACCGTCGAGAACCTGGACGGCGAGGTCGGCTATCTCGCGCGCCGCGACAGCAACCGCCTCCCGCCCATCACCCTGGACGCCGAGGAGGCCGCCGCCCTCGGGCTGGCCGCCAAGGTCTGGCAGCAGGCCCGCCTCGCCGGCGCGGCCAGCGGCGCCCTGCAGAAGCTGCGCGCGGCCGGCCTGCCCGAGGACGTCGACCCGTACGAGGCGCACGGCGCCCTGGAGCCGCGCATCCCCGTGCACGAGGCCGCGTTCGAGCCGCTGATGCTGGCCTGCCGCGACCGCCGCCCGGTCGTCTTCGACTACCGCAAGGCCACCGCCGCCCACCCCGGGACCCGGCACGTCGAGCCGTGGGCCCTGGAGTGCTGGCGCGGCCACTGGTACCTGGCGGGCTGGGACCGCGACCGCGGCGCCGAGCGGGTGTTCCGGCTGTCGCGCATCACCGGCCGGGTCCGCGCCCGCGGCACCGGCTTCACCGCGCCGGTCCCGGACGTCGTCACCGTGCGCGAGACCGTCGCGAGCTGGGCCGGCGAGATCGCCGACCGCTCCGCGCTGATCCGGCTCCGTTCCGGCTCCGGCTACCCCCTTCGGGCGAAGGCCACCGCCGTCCGGGAACTCGGAGACGGCTGGGACGAGTTGGAGATTCCGTACGGGCACGGCCTGGACGCCTGGCTGGTGGAGTTCGGGCCGGACGCGGTGGTCGTCGAGCCGGCCGAGCTGCGTGCGGACGTGGTGGACCGGCTGCGTGCCGTGGCCAAGGGCTGAGGGGGAGCGGAGCAAGACAGTGGCAGGCAAACCGGTCAGGCCCGTGAACGCCATCGACCAGACCCGGCGGATGCTCTCCCTGGTGACCTATCTGCGCGAGCGCCCCGGCGCCCGGATCGCCGACGTCGCCCGTGCCTTCGGCATCACCGAGGACGAACTGGTCTCCGACCTCGACGTGCTGCCCATGTGCGGCACCAGCTTCCGGGGCGGCGACCTGCTGGACATCGACACCGACGGCGAGCGCATCTGGTGGCACAACGCGGCCGCGCTCGGCGAGGAGGCCGCCGAACCCCTCAGGCTCGCCGCCGACGAGGCGACCGCGCTCCTCGTCGCCGCCCGCGCGGTCGCCACCCTGCCCGGGCTGCGCGAGGGCGACCGGCAGGCGCTGCTGCGGGCCACCGCCAAGGTGGAGACCGCGGCCGGGGAGGCGGCCGGCGCCAGCGCCCGGCTCTCGGTCACCTTCGAGTCCGAGGGCGGTGTCTTCGCCGACGTCGACCGGGCGATCTCCGAGCGCCGTCGGCTGTGGATCCGCTACTACTCGCCGGCCCGCGACGAGATCACCGAGCGCGAGATCGACCCCATCCGCCTGGTCAGCGTCGGCCACACCTACGTCGAGGCCTGGTGCAGGCGCTCCGAGGCCCGGCGCACCTTCCGCCTCGACCGGGTCGCCGAGATCAGGATCCTGGACGAGCCGGCCGCGCCCCCGGAGATCGAGCTGCGCGACCTGTCCGAGGCCCTGGTGCAGCCGGCCGCCGAGGACCCCGAGGTGGTCGTCGAGGTCGGTCCGGCCGGCCGCTGGGTCGCCGAGTACTACCCGCACGACCGCGCGGATGAGCTTCCCGACGGCGGGCTGCGTATTACCCTGCGCACCCCCGATCCGGCCTCCCTGCGCCGGCTGGCCCTCAGACTCGGCGGCGACGGCCGGATCGTGTCACCGCCCGAGCTCGCGGACAGCGCCCGCCGGGCGGCCCGTGAGGCACTGGCGGCGTACGACCACGTCACGCACGGCGATCAGGAAGGGCATGAGTGATCCGCGGGGGCGCGTGGCACCCCCGCAGGCACACGGTCACAAGGGAGAGGCGAGGGTTGTGAGCGAGTCTTCGGGTTCCGGTGTCGCAGGTGTGAGGGACATGACGGTCGCGGCCGCCTTCGCCGGGATGAGACGAGTGGTGCCCGTGGTGTTCAGGGCGGGCTGCCCGGACTGCCGGGGCCACTTCGAGCTCGCCGCGAGCGCCCTGCGCCTGGCCATAGGCGCCACCAGCAAGACCACCTTCTACTCCTTCACCTGCCCCGACTGCGACATCCTCGTCCGCAAGCCCGCCGGCGAGCGGATCGTCGAGCTCCTCACCGGCGGCGGGGTCAAGACCCTGCGGCTGCACCCCACCGTCTAGGCTCGGCGCCATGTTCTGGGCGATGGTCGCGGTAGCTGTGGGTTTCGTGGGTCTCGCCGTGCTCGGCGTGCTCGCCGTACGGGTCTTCCTGGAGGCGCGACGGCTGGGAGCGCAGGTCGCGGACTCCGCCCGGCGCATCAACCGGGCCGCCGAGGACCTGGAGCGGGCGGCGGTGAGTACCGCCCGCGCTGTCGACACGCTGTGACATCCGCTGTGCGTGCGATGTGAGTCCCGGGCCGTAAGCGTTTTGCGTCACTTCGCCCTGTCACCCCGCCCGCCCCGGCAGGTACGCTGCACCTCGCGGTACGGAGAACGAGGCCCGTTCCGCGGACCGGGAGTACGCACGGGGATTGCCTCACGTTTACCCCTGAGCGTTACGATCGCTGACAGCACGATCAATCGGACGCGTGTCCGGCCGATCGGACAGCACCCCATCCAGCCGCCTCGGTGAGAAGGTAAAGACTTATGTTCGGAAGGCTCGGAGCCCCCGAGATCATTCTCATCCTTGTCGTCGTCATCCTGCTGTTCGGCGCGAAGAAGCTTCCGGACATGGCCCGCTCGCTCGGCAAGTCCGCGCGCATCCTCAAGAGCGAGGCCAAGGCCATGAAGGAAGACGGCAGCACCACCTCCTCCGCCCAGGCGCCCGCCTCCGGCGAGCAGTCCCAGGCGCAGCGCACCATCCAGGCGGCTCCCGGCGACGTGACCAGCTCCCGCCCGGTCAACGAGCCGTCGGACACCACCCAGCGCTGACGCAGGGCCGGTAGCCCCCGGCCTGCCGCATGAGATGAGGACGTGGGTTGCCCAAGTCTGCCCGCAAGCAGGAGAAGGATCCCGAGGGGCGGATGCCTCTCGCGGATCACCTTCGTGAGCTCCGCAACCGGCTCGCGAAGGCGATGCTGGCCATCGTCGTCGTTACGGTGATCGCCGCCTTCTTCTACAACGACATCATCAACTTCCTGACCAAGCCGATCCTCGACTCGGTCGGCTGTCACCAGACCTTCGCACAGCTCGCCAGGTCGAACGACGAGCAGAAGTGCGCGCAGATCACCATCGACGGTCTGCTCGCCCCCTTCACGCTCGCCCTCCAGGTCTCCCTGACGGCCGGCGTCGTCTTCGCCTCGCCGATCTGGCTGTACCAGCTGTGGGCCTTCGTCGCCCCGGGTCTGCACAGGAGCGAGAAGAAGTACGCCTACGCGTTCGTCTTCACCGGCGCCCCGCTCTTCCTCGGCGGCGCCTTCTTCGCGTACGAGGTGCTCCCCACCACCGCGAAGGTGCTGATCGACTTCACCCCGAGCGGCAGCATCACCAACCTGCTGCCCCTGGACGACCTGCTCCAGCTGGTCACCCGCATGGTGATCGTCTTCGGTCTCTCCTTCGAGCTGCCGCTGCTCCTGGTGATGCTCAATCTCACCGGCATCCTCACCGGCCAGCGGATGCTCGGCTGGTGGCGGGCGATGATCCTCGGCATCACGGTCTTCGCGGCCGTGGCCACGCCGAGCACCGACCCGCTGTCGATGCTGGCCCTCGCCGGACCGATCTGGGTCCTGTACTTCGGCGCGGTCCTCTTCTCGCTGGCCAACGACAAGCGCAAGCGCCGCCGCGACTCCGAGGGGCTCGACGACGACGAGGCCTCCGACCTCGACCTCACCCCCGAGGACATCGGCGAGATCGAGACCGTCTCCGCCAGCCGCGCGCTGCCCGAGGCAGGCCCGGACCGGGTCAACGGCTACGACGACGTGACCTGACCGTCCGCCACAGCCGTCCCGAGGTGCCCGCGTCCCACGACGCGGGCACCTCTTTGTCGTCCGTTGTCCCATGTTCCGGATAATGATCGTCCTGTTGTCAGTGGGGACCGGTACGCTCGAAAGCACGATGACAGAGGACCTCTCACCGGCCGAGCGGTATGCGGCGGCCCGCAGGCGGGCCGCCGAGCAGGCCACCGCGCTCGCGTCTTTCCGCGAGATGTACGACTTCGGCCTCGACCCCTTCCAGATCGAGGCGTGCCAGGCGCTCGAAGCCGGAAAGGGCGTACTGGTGGCCGCCCCCACCGGCTCCGGCAAGACGATCGTGGGCGAGTTCGCCGTCCACCTCGCCCTGATGCAGGGCAAGAAATGCTTCTACACGACACCCATCAAGGCGCTGTCGAACCAGAAGTACGCCGACCTGTGCCGCCGTTACGGCGACGGCATGGTCGGCCTGCTCACCGGTGACAACAGCATCAACCCGGACGCCGCCGTGGTCGTCATGACCACCGAGGTCCTGCGGAACATGCTGTACGCGGGCTCCCAGACCCTCATCGGCCTGGGCTACGTGGTCATGGACGAGGTCCACTACCTCTCCGACCGCTTCCGCGGCGCCGTCTGGGAAGAGGTGATCATCCACCTGCCGGAGTCCGTGACCCTGGTCTCCCTGTCGGCCACCGTCTCCAACGCCGAGGAGTTCGGCGACTGGCTCGACACCGTCCGCGGCGACACCGAGGTCATCGTCTCCGAGCACCGGCCCGTACCGCTGTTCCAGCACGTACTCGCCGGCCGCCGGATGTACGACCTGTTCGAGGAGGGCGAGGGCCAGAAGAAGGCCGTCAACCCCGACCTCACCCGGCTGGCCCGGATGGAGGCCACCAGGCCCTCCTACCAGGACCGCAGACGCGGCCGCGCGATGCGCGAGGCCGACCGGGAGCGGGAGCGCCGGCAGCGGTCGCGGGTGTGGACCCCGGGCCGCCCCGAAGTCATCGAGCGCCTCGACAGCGAGGGCCTGCTGCCCGCCATCACCTTCATCTTCAGCCGCGCCGCCTGCGAGGCCGCCGTCCAGCAGTGCCTGCACGCGGGACTCAGGCTCAACGACGACGAGGCGCGGGAGAAGGTGCGCGCGCTCGTCGAGGAACGCACCTCGTCCATCCCGCCGGAGGACCTGCACGTCCTCGGCTACTACGAGTGGCTGGAGGGCCTGGAGCGCGGGATCGCCGCCCACCACGCGGGCATGCTCCCCACGTTCAAGGAAGTCGTCGAGGAACTCTTCCTGCGCGGCCTGGTGAAGGCCGTGTTCGCCACCGAGACCCTCGCCCTCGGCATCAACATGCCCGCCCGCTCGGTGGTGTTGGAGAAGCTCGTCAAGTGGAACGGCGAGCAGCACGCCGACATCACCCCGGGCGAGTACACCCAGCTGACGGGCCGTGCGGGACGCCGCGGCATCGACGTCGAGGGCCACGCGGTGGTGCTCTGGCAGCGCGGCAGCAGCCCCGAGCACCTGGCCGGCCTCGCGGGCACCCGGACGTACCCGCTGCGGTCCAGCTTCAAGCCGTCGTACAACATGGCGGTCAACCTGGTCCAGCAGTTCGGGCGGCACCGCTCCAGGGAACTGCTGGAGACGTCGTTCGCGCAGTTCCAGGCCGACCGGTCGGTCGTCGGGATCTCCCGCCAGGTGCAGCGCAACGAGGAGGGACTCAGCGGCTACAAGGAGTCCATGACCTGCCACCTCGGCGACTTCGACGAGTACGCGCGACTGCGGCGCGAGCTGAAGGACCGGGAGACCGAACTGGCCCGCCAGGGCGCCTCCCAGCGGCGCGCCGAGGCCGCCGTGGCGCTGGAGAAGCTCAAGCCGGGCGACGTCATCCACGTGCCCACGGGCAAGTACGCCGGGCTCGCCCTGGTGCTGGACCCGGGGCTGCCCGCCGGCCGGTCCAACGGCCACCGCGGGTTCGAGCAGCACGACGGGCCGCGCCCGCTGGTGCTGACGGCCGAACGGCAGGTCAAGCGGCTGGCGTCGATCGATTTCCCGGTGCCCGTCGAGGCGTTGGAGCGGATGCGGATCCCCAAGTCCTTCAACCCCCGCTCCCCGCAGTCCCGTCGGGACCTGGCGTCCGCGCTGCGCACCAAGGCCGGGCACATCCCGCCGGAGCGGGCCCGCAAGAAGCGGTCCCAGGCCGCCGACGACCGCGAGATCGCCCGGCTGCGCACCGCGATCCGGGCGCACCCCTGCCACGGCTGCAACGACCGCGAGGACCACGCCCGTTGGGCCGAGCGGTACCACCGGCTGCTGCGCGACACCTCGCAGCTGGAGCGCCGTATCGAGGGGCGGACCAACACGATCGCCCGCACCTTCGACCGGATCGTGGCGCTGCTCACCGAGCTGGACTACCTGCGCGGCGACGAGGTCACCGAGCACGGCAGGCGACTGGCGCGGCTGTACGGCGAACTCGACCTGCTCGCCAGCGAATGCCTGCGGGCCGGGGTCTGGGAGGACCTCTCTCCCGCCGAACTCGCCGCCTGCGTCTCGGCGCTGGTGTACGAGGCCCGGGTCGGGGACGACGCGATGGCCCCCAAGCTGCCCTCCGGCAAGGCCAAGGCCGCGCTCGGCGAGATGGTGCGGATCTGGGGGCGGCTGGACGCCCTGGAGGAGGAGTTCCGGATCACGCAGACCGAGGGTGTCGGGCAGCGTGAACCGGACCTCGGCTTCGCCTGGGCCGCCTACATGTGGGCCTCCGGCATGGGGCTGGACGAGGTGCTGCGGGAGGCGGAGATGCCGGCCGGGGACTTCGTGCGGTGGTGCAAGCAGGTCATCGACGTGCTCGGGCAGCTCGCCGCGGCCTCTCCCGCGGAGGGCTCGACCGTGGGCAAGGCCGCGCGCAAGGCCGTCGATCTGGTGCTGCGGGGGGTTGTGGCCTACTCGTCGGTGGGCTGACGGATCCGTCGGCGGGTGCGGGTGGGCCGTGGCTGGTCGCGCGGTTCCCCGCGCCCCTGACGGGGCGCCTGTCCTAGGCCTCTGCCAAGAAGGCTCGCCAGCCTCCGTGGCGGGTGATGTCCTCGGCGCCTGACAAGGCGCTCGGTTCGCACAGGAAGCCGGGGACACTCGTGCCGTCCGCCAGGTCCACGCTGCCCAGGGCCATGGGGTGGGGGAGCGTCGCGAGCAGGCGGCCCAGGCCCTCGGGCGGCAGGCTCCACACCTCCGCCTCGATCGCCGCCCCGCCCTCGCCCACGTGGACCAGTCCCGGCTTCGGCGGGGTCGTCCGCAGTGCGTGGAAGCGGTACGCCGGTGCCGTCGTCGTCGTGCGCTCCAGCACCGCGCCCAGCGCCAGGAGCTGCGGGTTCAGGGGCTGGCCCGTCAGGTGGGCGCCCACGACGGCCAGGCTCACCCTCGGTTCCAGCGAGCGGGCGATGGTCGCCAGGCGTTCGTCCGTGAAGGCGGGGCCGATCAGCATCACGCCGAACGGGAGGCCGTTCACCTCGCCGGCCGGGACCGCCACCGCGGCCAGGTCGAAGAGGTTCGTGGAGTTGGTGAAGCGGCCCAGGCGGGCGTTGGCGCCCAGTGGGTCGGCCGCCACCTCGGCGAGGGTGGGATGGCCGGGGGCCGTGGGCAGGAGCAGCGCGTCGGCGTCGGACAGCTCGGCCAGGGCGCGGGCGCGCAGGGCCGCCAGCCGGTCCTGGTCGGTGAAGAGACGGTGCGCAGGGATGTCACGGGCCCGGGTGATGATGCCGGCGACGGTGGGGTCGAGGCCCTCGCCGCCGGACGCGGTCAGCTTGTCGACGAAGTCGCCCACCGCCGTGTAGCGCTCGGCCACGAACGCGCCCTCGTAGAGCATCGCCGCCGCCTCGGTGAACGGGGTCAAATCCAGTGTCCGGACCGTGGCGCCGGAGGCGACCAGACGGGCCACCGCCCGCTCGTAGGCCTCGGCCCAGCCCTCGTCCAGTTCGCCGAGCCGGCCGAGCGGGGGGACGGCGACGCGCCAGGGGCCGGGGGGCCGCTGGGGGAGGGGCGGGAGGGGGCGGTCCGGGTGCTGTGCGACATACCGCAGCGCCTGCTCGGCCTCCGGAAGCGTCCGGGCGAACACCGTCACGCAGTCCACCGAGGCACACGCCGGGACGACCCCCGCCGTGGGCACCAGGCCCCGGGTCGGCTTCAGGCCGACGATGCCGTTGAACGCGGCCGGGACCCGGCCCGACCCGGCGGTGTCCGTGCCGAGGGCGAGGTCGACGATCCCCAGGGCCACGGCGACGGCCGAGCCGGAGCTGGAGCCGCCGCTGATCCGCTGCGGGTCGATCGCGTTGCGGACCGCTCCGTACGGGGACCGGGTGCCGACCAGGCCGGTCGCGAACTGGTCGAGGTTGGTCGTGCCGAGGGCGATGGCGCCGGCCGCGCGCAGCCGGGCCACCACCGGGGCGTCGGCCTCCGGTTCGTACGCGTACGCGGGACAGCCCGCCGTGGTGGGCAGACCGCGCACGTCGATGTTGCCCTTGGCGGCGAACAGGCGGCCGGCGAGCGGGAGGCGCTCACCGGCGGCCACCCGTTCGTCGATCGCGCGGGCCTCCGCCTCGACCTCGTCCCGCGGGCGCAGGCCGATCCAGATCTCGGGCCGGTCGACCGCTTCGATGCGCGCGTAGGCGGCACGGACACGGGAGACGGTGCTGGACATGCTGTTGCTCCTCGGGGTCAGTTCGCGGCCGGCGCGAGGACGAGCAGCGCCGTGCCCGCCTCCACCTGGTCGCCGGGCCGGGCCAGGATCTCCGTCACCACACCGGTCATCGGCGCGTGCACCCTGGACTCCATCTTCATCGCCTCCAGGGCGAGGAGGGGCTGGCCGGCCGTCACCTCGTCGCCCGGCCGTACGTTCAGCTGCCAGACGGAGGCGGCGAACTCGGCCTCTATCAGTTGGCCGCCCGGCGGTACCGAGACCTCGGCCGGTGCGGCGGCGGGTGCCGTGGCCGCCTGCGCCCGCGCGAACTCGCCCGCGGCTTCCCACGCGTCGCGTTCGGCGGCGAAGGCATGCTGCTGGCGGGCCCTGAACTCGGCGATCGCGTCGGCCTGCCCGGTGAGGAAGGCCTGGTACCCGGCGAGCGAGAAGGTGCCCTCCTCGATGCGTGGCACGAAGCGGCCGGAGGTGATGTCGGCGCGCAGGTCGAGGAGTTCGTCCGCCGACACCGGGTACCAGCGGATCCGGTCGAAGAACCGCAGCAGCCAGGGCGAGCCCGGTTCGAACGCGCCGCGCTGCTGCCATCCCGACCACACCTGGGTCGTACGGCCCACGAACTGGTAGCCGCCGGGGCCCTCCATGCCGTAGACGCACAGGTAGGCGCCGCCGATGCCGACGGAGTTCTCCGCGGTCCAGGTGCGGGCCGGGTTGTACTTGGTGGTGACCAGACGGTGGCGCGGGTCCAGCGGGGTGGCGACCGGGGCGCCCAGGTAGACGTCGCCCAGGCCCAGGACCAGGTATTCCGCGTCGAACACCGTGCGGTAGACGTCGTCGACCGAGTCCAGGCCGTTGATCCGGCGGATGAACTCGATGTTCCACGGGCACCAGGGGGCGTCGTCGCGGACCCCCGCCATGTAGCGGGCGATCGCCTCGCGGGTCGCGGGGTCGTCCCAGGAGAGGGGGAGGTGCACCGTGCGGGAGGGGACCACGAGTTCGTCGGTGGGCGGCAGCGCCGTGACGATCTCCCTTACGGAGGCCAGGAGTTCGGGCTGCCCGAGGACCTGCGGGTCCGTCCTGATCTGGAGCGAGCGGATACCGGGGGTGAGGTCCGCGACCCCGGGCAGGTCCGCCGCCGTCACCGCCTCCATCAGCGCGTGGACGCGCATGCGCAGCGCCAGGTCGAGCTGCATCGGGCCGAACTCGACCAGCAGGTTGTCGTCGCCGCTGCGCCGGTACGTCACATCGCCGTCGCGGGCCAGAACGCCGCCGTCGACGATCTCGGGGCGGGGGGCGCCCGTGATGTCGACCGGGGCGAACCGGACGGTGTCGCCGGGGCGGAGCTGGCCCAGCTTCCAGCGCTCGCCGCTCAGCACGGTCGCGGGGCAGACGAAGCCGCCGAGCGAGGGGCCGTCGGGGCCGAGCAGCACCGGCATGTCGCCGGTGTAGTCGACGGCACCGACCGAGTACGGGGTGTCGTGGATGTTGGAGGGGTGCAGCCCCGCCTCGCCGCCGTCGGTGCGTGCCCAGCGGGGCTTGGGGCCGACCAGCCGGACCCCGGTGCGGGCCGAGTTGAAGTGCACCTTCCACTCGGCGGCGTAGAAGTCGCGGATGTCGTCCTCGGTGAAGAACTCCGGTGCGGCGTGCGGGCCCTCGACCGCGGCGATGTGCCACTCGGCGGTGAACCGCGGCCGCTCGGCGGCGGGTTCGCCCTCCGTCACGGCTCCGCCGTGCAGCACGTCGCCGGTGCGCAGGGCCCGGCCGCCGTGGCCGCCGAACCGGCCCAGGGTGAAGGTGCTCGCGCTGCCGAGGAAGGCGGGCACGTCCAGGCCGCCGCCGGCGAACAGCACGTAGGTGCGCAGGCCGTGCGCGGCGGGGGCGCCGACCTCCAGCAGGCCGCCCGCCGGGACGGTCACCGGCTCCCACTGCGCGACCGGGGTGCCGTCCAGGGTCACCGGGGCCGGGGCGCCGCTGACACAGACCGTGGTGGGGTGGGTGAAGCGCAGCGACGGGCCCTGGAGGGTGCATTCGAGGCCGGGGGCGCCCTCCGCGTTGCCCAGGGCGCGGTTGCCGAGGCGGAAGGAGCGGTCGTCCATCGGGCCGCACGGGGGGACGCCGACCTGCCAGTAGCCGGTGCGGCCGGGCCAGTCCTGGACCGTGGTGAGGGTGCCGGCGGCGACCACCTCGACGCGCGGGGTCGGGTCGGTGACCCCGGCGAGGGTCGCCGTGGAGTGGACGGCCGCGCGGAAGCCGGGTGCGGCGAGCGCGGCGCGGACCAGGCCCAGGTTGGTCTCGATGCCGTCGACGCGGGTGCGGGCCAGCGCCTCGTCGAGGACGCGCAGCGCCTCGGCGCGGTCGGCACCGTACGCGATCACCTTCGCGAGCATCGGGTCGTACGACGTCGTCACCTCGGTGCCGGTCTCCACCCAGCCGTCGACGCGTACCCCGGCGGGGAACTCGACCCGGGTCAGCAGGCCCGCGCTGGGCCGGTGTCCGCGGGAGGGGTCCTCGGCGTAGACGCGGGCCTCGACGGCGTGGCCGCGCGGTGCGCCCGGGTCGCGCACGACGCCGCTCTCGCCCTGTGCGAGGCGCAGCATCCAGGCGACGAGGTCGACGCCGTAGATCTCCTCGGTGACCGGATGTTCCACCTGGAGGCGGGTGTTGACCTCCAGGAAGTAGGCCTCCTCGCGGGCCGCGTCGTAGACGAACTCGACCGTGCCCGCGGAGCGGTAGCCGACCGAGGCGCACAGGTCGCGGGCCGAGGCGGCGAGTCGGGCGCGCACGTGCGCGGGCAGGCCGGGGGCCGGGGCCTCCTCGACGACCTTCTGGTTGCGGCGCTGGAGCGAGCAGTCGCGGTCGCCGAAGGTGACGACCCGGCCGGTCCCGTCGCCGAAGACCTGGACCTCGACATGGCGGGCGTCCTCGACCAGGCGTTCCAGGAAGACCCCGGCGGAGGAGAAGGAGGCGGCGGCGACGCGCTGCACCCGCTCCCAGGCGTCGGTGAGTTCGTCGGCCGACCGGCATGCCGACATGCCGATCCCGCCGCCACCGCCGGTGGCCTTGAGCATGACGGGATAGCCGATGGCGGCGGCCGCGTCGAGCGCCTCGGGCAGGCCGGCGAGGAGCCCGGTGCCCGGGGCCAGCGGCACCCCGGCCGCCTCGGCCGCCGCCCGTGCCGTGTGCTTCGCGCCGAACAGCTCCAGCTGCTCCGGGGCCGGGCCCACGAACACGATCCCGGCCTCCTCGCACCGCCGGGCGAATCCGGCGTCCTCGGAGAGGAAGCCGTAGCCGGGGTGGATCGCGCCCGCGCCGGTGTCCTTGGCCGCCCGCAGGACCAGGTCGGCGTCGAGGTACGACTCCTTGGCGGGGGCCGGGCCGAGGCGGACCGCCTCGTCGGCGAGGCGTACGTGCGGGGCGGAGCGGTCGGGGTCGGAGTAGACGGCGACCGTGCGCAGGCCCAGTTCACGGGCGGTGCGGATGATCCGGACGGCGATCTCGCCGCGGTTGGCGACGAGGAGGGTGTCGAAGGTCATCCCGCGGCTCCGGTGATCGTCATCGCCACGGCCGTGGGGTCGAAGCCGTTGCACGGGTTGTTGATCTGGGGGCAGTTGGAGACCAGTACGAGGACGTCCCGCTCGGCGCGCAGGGTCAGGCTCAGGCCCGGGGCGGAGATGCCGTCGACGATGCCGAGGGTGCCGTCCTGCTCCACGGGCACGTTCATGTACCAGTTGATGTTGGAGACCAGGTCGCGCTTGCCGAGGCCGTGCTTCGCGCCTTCCGTGAGGAAGTTGTCCACGCAGGCGTGCTGGGACCAGGTGTGGTGGCCGTAGCGCAGGGTGTTGGACTCCTTGGAGCAGGCGCCGCCGACCGTGTCGTGCCGGCCGACCTCGTCGGCGACGACGGTCATCAGCGGGGTGTGCTCGTTGGAGAGCAGCACGCTGCCGGTGGTCAGGAAGACGGAGCCCCGGGCGTGGATCGTGTCCGGCGCGCTGTAGCGGACGGCGGTGTCGTGGGCGTCGTAGACGAGGAAGTCGACGGCCTGGTTGCCGTGCAGGTCGGTGATGGTGAGCGAGTCGCCCCCGCGGATCACGGCGGACCAGGCGGCGCGGGCCGGGACGACGGTACGCGTGCTCATGCGAGCCCCCTCGCGGCGAGGAATTCGGCGGTGTTGAGGAAGGCGCGGCGGCCTTCGGGCGTGGCGTCCCAGAGGCGGTCGCCGGGGGGCGTCGGCGCGGCGCGCCAGGCCAGGACCTCCAGCGGGGTGCTGACGTAGTCGGGGCGCGGGTCGGCCGGGTGCGGGACGTTCGCGATCAGCACGGTCACGTCCTGCTCGGTGCGGAGCGTGACACCGGCGCCGGGGCCGGCCGAGCCGGTGAAGCCGAGCGTGCCGTCGTCGCGCACCGCCACGCCCTGGAAGAAGGACAGGGACGGCGGCAGGTCGCGGGGTTCCAGGCCGTTCTTGGCCGCGGCCAGCTTGAACAGCTCGCGGCCGGCGGGGGAGGGCGACTGCGGGGTTCCGTCGCCGTACCGAGCGGTGTTGCGGACCAGGGTGGAGGTGCCGCACAGCGCGTCGTGCCGGCCGGAGGTGTCGGCGATCACGGAGGCCAGCACCCGGCCCTGGTCGGAGAGGAGCAGCACGCCCTCGCCGAGGTAGGCGTTCCACTGGACCTTGACGGTGTCGGCCACGTTCAGCCGCTCCCAGGGGCGGTCGGCGGCGTACAGCAGCAGGTGGGCGCAGGCGTCGCCGTGCGGGTCGGTCAGGCGCAGCTCGGTGCCGCGGGCCAGCACGCGGTGGGTGTAGTTGCCGCCCGCCACGGTCTCGGCCCACACCAGGTGGCCGGCCTCGCAGGGCGGGTCCGGCCAGTCGGCGGCCGGTACCACCGGCATCGCCTCGGCACGGGTGCCCTCCTGGGCGCGGGCATGCGCCCGGGCTCCGTACGTGGTCGCCGTCGCCATCGCTCGACCTCCGGGTTCCTTGGGCTGGGGGTTGTTTCTGTCGCCCGACAGAAATTAGGGGCGGGGCGGGTCCGCGGCGTTGCCGCCGCGTTCCGGATCGGTTACCGGGCTCTCACCGCGGCCGCGCCGCCGGGCCGCGGCGTGATCGCCGGGCGGCGCCGTGTGCGAGGATCGAACGCATGGGGACGAGCAGTGGCCGCCGGGTCGGCCGGCCGCGGGCCGCGCAGCGGCCGGACAGCGGCCTCGAACCGCGCGCGGAACTGCTCGCGGCCGCGGCCGAGTTGTTCACCACCCGCGGCTACGCGGCCACCACCACCCGGGCCGTCGCCGAACGGGCCGGCATGCGCCAGGCGTCGATGTACCACTACGTCTCCGGCAAGGAGGAACTGCTCGCCCGGCTGCTGGAGTCCACGGTCACCCCGTCGCTCGCCTACGCGCGTCAGCTGCTCGCCGACGACGCGGCCCCGGCCGAGGAGCGGCTGCGCGCGCTGTGCCGGGCCGACGTGGAGCTGCTGTGCGCCGGGCCGCACAACCTGGGCGCGCTCTACCTGCTGCCCGAGGTGCACACCGAGCGGTTCGCCGGGTTCCGGGCCGTACGGGCCGAGCTCAAGGACGCCTACCGGCAGCTGATCGCCGCCACGGCCGCCGGCGGGCGGCTCGGCAAGGGAGAGCTGGAGCTGCGGACCGATCTCGTCTTCGGGCTGATCGAGGGCGTGATCCTCATCCACCGGTCCGAACCGGAGCGCCCCGTGCAGGAGTTCGCCCGGGGTGCGGCCGACGCCGCGCTGCGGATCGCGGGGGTCTGAACCCGCCCGGGGCGTGACCCCGGGGGGCCGTTTCACCCGTCACGGTGAGTCATCTCCGTACGCTCGTACGCCGTGACGCACGGTGTTCGATCGCGTGCCCTGTGTGCAAAACGACTGAGGGTACTCCAGTTGTTTGGGCGTTTTCAGGTGCTTGCCGAATATGACACGGCGATGATCCGGTCGGACTAAGCTCGCCCGCGGCGCACCGAGTTGAGGTGAATTCGTGCGCCTGTTCCCAAACATACGGAAGATCCGGACTGCTCCATGAACCTTCCCCTCGCGAGCTTCCCCGACACCCAGCCGATTCGTCTCAGAAGGCATACATGGTGAGTGTGCAATCGCCTCCCAATGGCCGTGAACTTTCCCTGGCGCGCGTGCTGTTGCTGCCCGCCATACTGATGGCCGCGGCGACCGCCGCCGCCGTCGTCCTGGTGGCGGGGCCCGCCCGGACGGCCGTCGGCGTGTGCGGGGCCGTCGGCACGCTGCTGGTGCTCACGACGGCGGCCGAAGCGGTGCGCCGCGGCCGCAGGCTCCGGGACGCCCGGGCCGAGCACGACCGTCACCGTGCGTATCTGGAACGCTGTCTGGCCGCCGGG
The DNA here is from genome assembly GCF_055583825.1 of Streptomyces sp. NPDC104367. Classification (NCBI taxonomy): domain Bacteria; kingdom Bacillati; phylum Actinomycetota; class Actinomycetes; order Kitasatosporales; family Streptomycetaceae; genus Streptomyces; species Streptomyces sp. NPDC104367. Next base: position 222,050 of record NZ_JBVJND010000006.1, read on the forward strand.
GACGAGGAGATCGAGCGCCTCGGCAAGGAGGTCTTCCCGACCGCGCTCTACCGGCTGAAGGCCGGCGAGTCCCCCAAAGAGGTGATTCGCCAGGTCTTCGACCTCGACCCCCGGATGCGCCACGCCTCCGAGTCCCAGCGCCAGCTCATCCGCGTCATGCTCGACATCGTCGACGAGGAGGACCTCCAGCGCGACTCCCTGGAGCGCTCGTTCGTCAGCGTCGCCCGGCGCGTCCAGGCCATCGTCCACCAGCAGGCCCACGAACTGCGGGAGATGGAGGAGGACCACGGCCGCAACCCCGAGGTCTTCGACGACCTGCTGCGCATCGACCACGGCACCGCGCTGATCGGCCGCCTCGCCGACTCGGTCTCCGTCCTCGGCGGCGGCCGCCCCGGCCGCCAGTGGCCCAACCCCGTCGCCCTCTACAGCGTGCTGCGCGGCGCCATGTCCCGGATCCTGGAGTACCGGCGCATCGAGCTGCACTCCATCTGCCAGGTCAACATCAAGGGCACCTCCGTCGAGCCGCTCATCCACGCGGCCGCCGAACTCCTCGACAACGCCACCCGCTACTCCCCGCCCTCCACCAAGGTGCACGTCACCGCCGTCGAGGTGCAGTCCGGGGTGTGCATCGAGATCGAGGACGCCGGCGTCAGCCTCAACGAGGAGGCCCGCGCCCGGATCGAGGGCATGCTGGAGAAGGCCAAGCAGGGCAAGGACATCCAGGTCCTCGGCGAGAACCCGCGCCTCGGCCTCTCGGTCGTGGGCCGCCTCTGCAAGACCTACGACATGGACGTCTCGCTGCGCGCCTCCGCGTACGGCGGTGTCCGCGCCGTCCTGATCGTGCCCAGCGACATGATGACCACCGACCCCGCCCCGGGCATCGCCCACGGCATCGGAGCCACCGGCATTCCCAAGCCCGAACTCGGCGCCCTCGAAGGCCCCAAGCGGCCCCCCAAGAAGCGCCGCCCCACCAGCCCCCGCATCCCCGCCGGGATCTCCATGGAGGACGACGTCCCCGAGGTCACCGAGTGGACCGCCACCGGACTCCCGCAGCGCCGCAGCCGGATGAAGACCCCGCTCAGCCAGCGGCTCGCCGAACAGGCCGCCGTCGAGCGCGCCGAACGCGAGGGCAACCCGACCGTCTGGTCCCAGCACAAGGAGCCCGAGCAGCCGGAGCCCGAGCGCCCGGAGCCCGGCCTGTGGGTCGAGGCCTTCTGGGAGGGACTCAAGAAGAACAACCCGGGTGTCCACCCCACCGACTTCACCCGGAACCCCACCGATTACCTGCACCTGATCAACGAACCGGCCGGCACCGAGGCCGACGACGAGGGGGACCTCAAGTGATCCAGCAGCGAGGCAACTTCGACTGGATGCTCAAGCAGCTCGCCGACGGGGTACCGGGCGTCGAGATGATCGTCGTCCTCTCCGCCGACGGACTGCGCATCGCCCGGTACGGCGGCGACCCCGACGCCGCCGACCGGCTCGCCGCGGCCTGCGCGGGCGTCCAGAGCCTGGCCGGCGCCGTCGCCCAGGAACTCCCCATCAGCAACGGCGACATGAACCTCGTGCTCATCGAGATCGACAGAGGTTACTTCTACCTCATGTCCGCCGGCGCCAACGCCTACCTCGCGGTGCTCGCCGACGTGACCTGCGAACCCGGCCGGATGAGCGAGATGATGCGCGACCTCGTCGTCCGCATCGGCGCCCATCTCACCAGCCCGCCCCGGCGGAACGGGCAGACCGTATGACTCCTCCGCAACGCAAACGGCGCGTCCCCCGACCCGTCGGCCCACCGCCTCCCGCGGCCGTGCCGCCGGTCCCCGACGGCGAGGACGGCGACAACAAGAACCCCGAGCGGCTCTACGTCATCAGCGGGGCCGACGGCGGCCGGGCCGAACTCGACCTCGTCACCTTAATCGTGGCGCGAGCCGACCCCCCGCCCTCCGTCACACCGGAGCAGTCGGTGCTGCTGCGGCTCTGTCTCGCGCCCCTGTCCGTGGCCGAGCTCTCGGCCTATCTCAACCTGCCGTTCAGCGCTATGACCGCACTGATCACCGAGCTGATCACGGCCGAACTGGTGCAGGCGCGCGCCCCGATCGTCCGCCAGGCGCTTCCCGACCGTTCACTCCTCGAAGCGGTGATGCATGGACTTCAAAAGCTCTGACCTGATCCCCGGCCCACGCACCGCGGACCATCTGCCGCACACCGCGCAGGCCGCGGTGAAGATCGTCATCGTGGGCGGGTTCGGGGTCGGCAAGACCACCATGGTCGGTTCCGTCAGCGAGATCAGACCGCTGACCACCGAGGAGACCATGACCCAGGCCGGCATCGGGGTCGACGACAACTACGGCTCCGACTCCAAGACCGCCACCACCGTGGCCATGGACTTCGGCCGCATCAGCATCACCGACCAGCTGGTGCTCTACCTCTTCGGCACCCCGGGCCAGGAACGCTTCTGGTTCCTGTGGAACGGGCTGTTCGAAGGCGCCCTCGGCGCGGTCGTCCTCATCGACACCCGGCGCCTGGAGGTCAGCTTCGACGTCATGGGCCGTCTGGAGGAACGCGGGGTCCCGTTCGTCGTCGCCGTCAACTCCTTCCCGGACGGGCCGCGTTACCCCATCGAGGATCTGCGGGCCGCGCTCGACCTGCCCCCCGAGATCCCCATCGTCGAGTGCGACGCCCGCCGCCGGGCCTCCAGCCGGGACGTCCTGATGACCCTCATGCGCTTCCTGCACTCGCTCGCCATGTCCGGCGCGCTCACCTGACACCTCTTCCGGAGCGATCACTGTGACGCCTGAATCCCCCTCCACGGCCGGGACCGGCACGGACCACGTCCCGCCGCCCTGCTGCCCCGCGCACGACCGCGGCCCCGGCGGACTCCAGCGGCTCTACGGCGCCGACGCGGACCACCTGGGCGGGCTGTACGAGAGACTGCGCGAGGAACACGGCGCCGTGGCGCCCGTCCTGCTCCACGACGACGTACCGGTCTGGGTGGTGCTCGGACTCACCGAGAACCTCCAGATGGTCCGCACCCCCACCGTCTTCACCCGGGACAGCCGGATCTGGACCCCGCTGCGCGAGGGCATGGTCAAACCCGACCACCCCCTCATGCCGCACATCGCCTGGCAGCCCATCTGCTCCCACGCCGAGGGCGACGAGCACCAGCGGCTGCGGGCCGCCGTCATGGGCGCCATGAGCACCATCGACAACCGCAGCATCCGGCGCCTCATCGGCCGCTACACCCAGCTGCTGGTCAACGAGTTCTGCGAGAAGGGCCGCGCCGACCTGGTCTCCCAGTACTCGGAGTACCTGCCGATGGCGGTGATGTGCGAACTGTTCGGCATGCCGGAGGAGTACAACGAGCGGATCGTCGAGGCGGCCCGGGACATGCTCAAGGGCACCGAGACCGCGATCGCCAGCAACGAGTACGTGATGGGCTGTCTGACCCGGCTCACCGCCCGCCGCCGGACCCGTCCCGAGGACGACTTCACCAGCCACCTCGTCAACCACCCCGCCCGGCTCAACGACGACGAGGTCGCCCAGCACCTGCGGGTCGGGCTCATCGCCGCCTACGAGACCACCGCCAACCTCCTCGCCAACGCCCTGCGCATGGTCCTCACCGAGCCCGGCTTCCGCGCCCAGCTCAACGGCGGCCAGATGACGGTGGAGGAGGCGATCGAGCAGTCCCTGTGGGACGAACCGCCGTTCAGCACGGTCTTCGCCTACTTCGCCAAGCAGGACACGGAACTCGGCGGCCAGCGCATCCGCAAGGGCGACGGACTGCTCTACGCGCCCGGGCCGGGCAACGTCGACCCGCGCATCCGCCCCGACCTGAACGCCAACATGCAGGGCAACCGCTCCCACCTCGCCTTCGGCGGCGGCCCGCACGAGTGCCCCGGCCAGGACATCGGCCGCGCCATCGCGGCCGTCGGCGTCGACCAGCTGCTGACCCGGCTCTCCGACATCCAGCTCGACTGCGACGAGGACGAGCTGAGCTGGCGGGCGTCGATCGCCTCCCGGCACCTGGTGCGGCTGCCGGTGCGCTTCGACCCCAAGCCGAAGCAGGACGTGACCCTCATGCCGAGTCCCGCGCTGGTCCCGCCGCAGCGCACCGACTGGCAGGTCGGCACGGTCCGCCCGGCCCCCGCCCCGCACCCCGTGGCGGCCGAGCCGGTCACGCCCCGGCCCGCACCCGCACCCGCCCCGGTGCCCGCGCCGGAACCGGTGGCGGCCCGGCCGGCCGGCATCTGGCCACGGCTGCGCCGCTGGTGGCTGGGCCGCTAACGGACCCGGTGACCGGCCCACTCCTCGTACGCCTCCCAGGCCCGCAGCGAACGCCCGCTGCACAGCCGATGCGCCACCCCCGTGACCGGATCGGTGAACTCCAGCCGCCGCGCCAGCAGTTGCAGCGGCCGCCGGAAGTCACCGTCCGGCACGGGGCCGGTCACCACCGGATACAGCGGATCGCCGAGGATCGGCACGCCCAGCGCGCTCATGTGGACCCGCAGCTGATGGGTCTGCCCGGTGAGCGGGGTGAGCCGGTACCGCCCCAGCTCCCCCCGGCGCTCGACCAGTTCGACGAGGGTCTGCGCATTGGGCTCCCCCTCGATCTCCCGGGCCGCCGGCACCCCCCGCTCCTTCAGGATGCGGCTGCGCACGGTCCGCGGCAGCGCGAGCGAGGGGTCGTACGGCGCGATCGCCTCGTACTCCTTGCGCACCCGGCGCTCGCTGAACAGCGTCTGGTACGCCCCCCGTTCCTCGGGCCGCACCGTGAACAGCACGAGCCCGGCGGTGAGCCGGTCCAGCCGGTGCGCGGCCCCGAGCGAGGGAATCCCCAGCTCCCGCCGCAGCCGCGCCAGCGCGGTCTCGGTGACGTGACTGCCGCGGGGGGTGGTGGCGAGGAAGTGCGGTTTGTCGGCGACGACGATGTGGGCGTCGCGGTGGACGACGTCGAGGGGGAAGGGGACGGGAACCTCGGGGGGCAGCTCACGGTGGAACCAGAGGTAGAGACCGGGGGCGTAGGGGGTGCGGGCGCCGACCGGTCGTCCGTCGGCATCCACGACGAGCCCCGAGTCCAGCATCTCCGCGACGGCACCGGGCCCGGCTCCGGAGAGCCGGGCCACGAGGTACTCGCCGACGGTGGCCCACTCGCCGGAGAAGGGCAGCCGCACCCGGACCGGGTCCACCCCCCGGCGCTGGGGCAGGGGAGAGGGCGGGGCAGGGGTCTTCCGTCTCATGTGCAGCCAGGGTAGGCGCAGCGCCGCGCGCTAGACCGCCTCGGGCACGGGAACGGCCGCCCGCCGCTCCGCGCGCGTCAGCCTCCACCAGGCTCCCAGCCCCACCGTCGCGGCCAGGAAGAGGACCGTGAACCACCGGAAGTACCAGTGCCCGCCCGCCGGGTCGTACACCGCCGCCCGGGGCCAGGCCAGGTTCACGGCCATGAGCAGCCCGTAGAGCAGCGCGACCGCGTTCACCGGCACGCCCCAGCGCCCCAGCGAGAACAGCGGTGCCCCGGTCTCGTCCGTGCCCTCGACCCGGAACTCACCCCGCAGCCGCCGCACCAGCAGCGGTCCGGTCACCATCGCGTAGGCGAGGTACAGCATCACGATGCACGTGGTCCCGATCGCGAGGAACGCGTCCGGCGAGACGAAGTTCAGCAGCAGCAGTACGGCGGCGAGCACCCCGACCGCCACGGCCGGCGCGGCCGGCATGCCCGTACGGGGGTTCACCCGGGCCAGCCGCGGGGCGAACGGGAGCTGCCCGTCGCGTGCCATGGAGAAGAGCATCCGGGAGGCCGCGGTCTGGATCGCCAGCGTCGCGACCGCGATGGCCACCACCACGTCGGCCAGCAGCACCCGGCCCACCCCGTCCCCGAGGCTGCTGGTCAGGACGTAGCTCAGGCCGTCGACCCCCAGGTGCCCGTCGGTGAGGCTGGGCGCGGCCAGCAGGCCGCCCAGCACGACCAGCCCGCCGAGCAGTCCCGCGGCGGCCAGCGCCGTGAGAATCGTGCGCGGCGCGGTCCGCCGGGGGTGGTGCGTCTCCTCGCTCATCTCGCCCGCGCTGTCGAAGCCGATCATCACGTACGCGGCGGTGAACGAGCCCACCAGGAGCGCGCCCAGCAGACCGGACCCGGCGGCCGTCCCGGTGTGGAACGTGATGCCGGGGGAGCGCTCGGAGTGGGTGAGCAGCAGCACGATGATCAGCACCGCGCCGATGATCTCGGCGGTCACCCCGACCCGGTTGATCACGGACATCACGCGGTTGTCCAGGACGTTCACCAGAGTGGTCAGCGCCAGCAGCACGACGCCCAGGACGGCCGCGTTGGCGGCTCCGTCGGCCGAGGTGGGCGCGGGGTCGGTGCCGATCAGCTGGAAGCCGGACCACAGCGCGGGCAGCACCATCTGGAGCGCCAGCGCGGCCGCCGCGACCACCACGACCTGCCCGATCACCATGATCCAGCCGGCGAACCAGCCGAAGGCCGGGTTGGACAGGCGTGAGGACCACTGGTAGATCGCGCCCGAGATCGGATAGCGCCCGGCCAGCTCGGCGAAGCAGGCGGCCACCAGCAACTGGCCGGTCAGCACGGCCGGCCAGGCCCAGAAGAAGACCGGGCCGCCGAACGCGTACCCGAAGGCGAAGAACTGGAAGACGGTCGTCAGTACGGAGATGAAGGAGAACCCGGCGGCGAAGGAGGCGTACCGGCCGAGGCTGCGGTGCAGCTCCTGGCGGTAGCCGAACTCCTCCAGGGAGCGGTCGTCGGGTTCCACGGAGCGGTCGTCGAGTGTCGTCACGGCGGCACCTGCCTGTGAGGCCTATTTCCTGTCGGGCGACAGAAATTAGGGACGCGCTGTTTCGGACGCGTCACCAAGGCGTGTCCGGTGCGGGCCCAAGTCCTCACGCCCTCGCGGGGCCCTTTTGTACGCGATACATCGCGTGCGTCGACGGTGGCGCTCGACTCGCGGCGCTGACGGGTTCCCCCGCCCTCGCCGGTGGCGCGCGATGAGCGGCGCCTTCTCCCGGACCTGGTTCATGACCCGGCGTCAGCTGCTGGTGTCCGCCCGCCGGCCCGCGCTCGCGGTCATCGCCCTGATCCAGCCGGTGATCCAGCCGGTGATCCAGCCGGTGATCCAGCCGGTCCTGTTCGGCGGCCTCTTCGGGAACGTCGTCGGCCACCCGGTGCCGGGCGTGGTCGTGATGAGCGCCCTCGGCTCCACCGGGTGGGCGGGCACGGGCGCGTCGGAGGAGATCCGGCGCGGCACCCTCGACCGCTTCCCGGGCACCCCGGTCGGCCGGGCCGCGCTGATGGACGGCGACGTGGTGCACGACGGCCCGGTCACCGCGGGCCAGTCGCTGATCGTCGCGCTGCTCGGCGCGGCGTGGCGCGGACTGCCGGGCGTGATCACCGGCGTGACCGGCGTGTCCGTGCCGACGGCGGCCGCCGTCCCGCTCGGCACGGTCTTCGGGGCGCTGTCCGACGCACTCGGCATGCCGGTGCGGGAGCGCGAGTCGATCACGGGTCGGCGGCACCCCTGGGCGCCGCCGGTCTCACGGTTTTCTCAGGCCCCAGGCCCCAGGCCCCAGGCCCCAGGCCCCAGGCCTCAGGCTCCAGGCATCCTCAGGCTCCAGGCATCCTCGGGCCTCAGGCCGCCGCCGCGCCGCCGCTCTCCTGCTCGGCCTCGATGCGGGCGTTCCACTCGCGCTTGGAGGCCTGCCAGCCGTCCTCGTTGTGGCCGAGACGCCAGTAACCGGAGATCGACAGGTCCTCGCGCGCGATCCCGCGCTCGACCCGCAGCAGCGCCCGCAGCTCCTTCACGAAGCTCGCCTCGCCGTGGACGAAGGCGTGCACCCGGCCCGCCGGGAACTCCAGCGCCTGTACCGCGGCCACCAGGGCCTCGCCGACCGGCCGCTCGCCCCGGTGCAGCCAGACGACCTCCACATCGGAGTCGATCTTCTGCTCCTCCTCCGGACCGGAGACCTCGATGAAGGCGAAGGCCTTCGACCCGGCGGGCAGGGACTCCAGGGAGCGGGCGATCGCGGGCAGCGCGCTCTCGTCCCCGGCGAGCAGGTGCCAGTCGGCGTCGGTGTCGGGGGCGTAGGCGCCGCCGGGACCCATGAAGCGCACGGTCTCGCCCGGCCGGACACGGCACGCCCACGGCCCGGCCAGACCCTCGTCGCCGTGCACGACGAAGTCCAGGGTCAGCTCGCGGTGCTCGGGGTTCCAGGAACGGACGGTGTAGGTCCGGGTCACCGGCCAGTGCTCGCGCGGGAACTCGGCGCGGATCCGCTCCAGGTCGAAGGGTTCCGGGTAGGTGACGCCCGCGGGTCCGAAGAGGAGTTTGACGTAGTGGTCGGTGCAGGTGTCCGCGGCGAAGCCGGCCAGTCCGTCACCGCCGAGAACCACCCGCTGCATGTGCGGGGACAGCCGTTCGGTGCGTACCACCTGGGCGGATTGGGGCTTACGCGGCTTACGTCCCGGGCGCTCTGCCATGATCGGCCTCCCTGCTCCATTGGTTAGGTTTACCTAAGTTAGCACCTCCTTCCCAGTTAACACCTCTTCCATGAACACTTGATGAGCGTGTTTTGCCTGAATAATTCTTTGACAGCATTCCGTCCGCTGCCAAGTCGGCCGCCGGGTCAGCCGCCGAGTGTCAGCAGGAGCCGGTGCAGCGAGCCGCCCAGCCCCCAGCGCGCCGCCAGCGCGTCCAGTGCGGCCGGGTCGCGCGGGGCCTTCGGCAGCGCGGTGTCGACGTCCGGCAGCGGTACGTCACCGGCCACCCGCACGACCGTCGGCGCGACGGCGACGTACGGCCGGGCCTCGTCCAGCCGCCTGCGCTGCGAGGGGGTGAGCTTCGCCCCGGGATCGTCGACCGCGGCCATGATCCCGGCCAGGTCGCCGAACTCGGCGAGCAGTTTGGCCGCGGTCTTCTCCCCGATGCCCGGCACGCCCGGCAGACCGTCGCTCGGGTCGCCGCGCAGCAGCGCCAGATCCGCGTACCCGGCTCCGTCCACCCCGTACTTCTCGCGCAGCCACGCCTCGTCGGTCGTCTGGAGCGTGCCGACGCCCTTGAGCGGGTACAGCACCCGCACCCCGCGCGCGTCGTCCACCAGCTGGTACAGGTCGCGGTCGCCGGTGACGATGTCGACCGGGCCGTCGGCGCGTGCCGTGAAGGTGCCGATCACGTCGTCCGCCTCGTAGCCGGCCACACCGACCCGGGCGATGCCGAGCGCGTCCAGCACCTCCTCGATGACCGGCACCTGCGGCGAGAGGGTGTCCGGCACCTCCTCCTGGTCCGGTCCGCCCGCGCGCTCCTCGGCGACCCGGTGCGCCTTGTAGGAGGGGATGAGGTCGACCCGCCACTGCGGCCGCCAGTCGGCGTCCATGCAGGCCACCAGCCGGTCCGGGCGGTGGTCCCTGACCAGCCGGTCGATGAAGTCCAGCAGCCCGCGCACGGCGTTCACCGGCGTGCCGTCCGGGGCCCGCACGGAGTCGGGGACGCCGAAGTAGGCGCGGAAGTACAGCGAGGCGGTGTCGAGAAGCATCAGTCGCGCGGTCACGCCTCGCATCATGCCGTACGGCACTGACGACACGCTGTCGCGCAACGGGTTGCGTTCTGCGCACCACGGCGTGACCTGGGCCACGTCCGCGTTTGATCTTCACGGCCCAGGGCAGGCGCGGCTTTTGTCGTGTACCCCGAGGCGCCGCCGCCCCCGGCCGGGCGCCCCAGAGAGAGGTTCGTGTGTCACCCAGGCTTGAGACCGAGCACCTGTTCAAGGTGTTCGGCAGACGACCGGACGCAGCGGTGGAACGGCTTCGGCAGGGCGCCGACCGGGAGGAGCTGCGCGCCGACGGCACCACCGCCGCCGTGATCGACGCCTCCTTCCAGGTCGACCCCGGCGAGATATTCGTGGTGATGGGCCTGTCCGGCTCCGGCAAGTCCACGCTGCTGCGCATGCTCAACGGCCTGCTGGAACCGACCGCGGGACAGGTCCGCTTCGACGGCCAGGACCTCACCGCGCTCACCGACCGTGAACTGCGCGACCTGCGCTCCCGGAAGATCAGCATGGTCTTCCAGCACTTCGCGCTCTTCCCGCACCGCAGCGTCCGTGACAACGCCGCCTACGGCCTGGCCGTGCAGGGCGTGCCCCGCGCCGAGCGCGTCCGCCGCGCCGACGAGGCGCTCGCCCTGTGCGGTCTGGCCGGCTGGGAGGACTCCTGGCCCGACGAGCTGTCCGGCGGTATGCAGCAGCGCGTCGGCCTGGCCCGCGCCCTGGCCACCGACGCCGACCTGCTCCTGATGGACGAGTCGTTCAGCGCCCTCGACCCGCTGATCCGCCGCGACATGCAGGACCAGCTCCTGGAACTCCAGAAGACCCTGAAGAAGACGATCGTCTTCATCACCCACGACCTCAACGAGGCCATGCGCCTGGGCGACCGCATCGCCGTGATGCGCGACGGCCGGGTCGTCCAGACCGGCACCGCCGAGGACATCCTGCTGCGTCCCGCCGACGACTACGTGGCCTCCTTCACCCAGGACGTCGACCGCTCCCGGGTGCTCACTGCCGCCGCCGTCATGGACACCGACGTGCGCGGCGACGAGGCCGGCTGCGGCTGCGCGACGGCGTCCCCCGGCACCCCGTTCACCGAACTGTGCGCGCTCAGCGCCCGGTTGCCGCACCCCGTCGCCGTACTGGACGAGACCGGCGCCGTCGTGGGCGTCGTACCGAGGGAGCGGCTGATCGGCTTCCTGTCGGAGGAGAAACCGGAGGAAGAGAGCGAACCCGTGGTCTGCGACGGTGGGGAGAAGGTGACCGCCCGTGCCTAGGCTGCGTCTCGGCGACTGGGTCGACTCCGGCGTCGACTGGCTGGTCGCCCACATGTCCTGGCTCTTCGACGCGGTCCGCGCGGTCGTCGAAGGCATGTACGACGGCATCGACGCCGTCCTCACCGCCCCCGAACCGCTGCTGCTCGCGGGCATCCTCGCGGTACTGGCCTGGTGGCTGCGCGGCTTCGGCGCGGGCGTCCTCGCCTTCGCCGGGTTCGCGCTGGTCGACTCGCTCGACCTGTGGGACCGGGCCATGTCCACCCTGGCGCTGGTCCTCGTCGCCACCGTGATCGCGCTGGTCGTCTCGGTGCCGCTGGGCATCTGGGCGGCCCGCTCCAGGGCGGTCAGCGCGACCGTGCGGCCGGCCCTGGACCTGCTCCAGACCATGCCGTCGATGGTCCTGCTGATCCCGGCCATCCTCTTCTTCGGCCTGGGCACCGCCGCGGGCGTCATCGCCACCCTGATCTTCGCGCTCGCCCCCGGCGTCCGCATGACCGAGCTGGGCATCCGCCAGGTCGACGCCGAACTGGTCGAGGCCGCCGAGGCGTTCGGCACCCCGCCCCGGGACACCCTGCTCCGCGTCCAGCTGCCGCTCGCCCTGCCGACCATCATGGCCGGCGTCAACCAGGTCATCATGCTGGGCCTGTCGATGGTCGTCATCGCCGGCATGGTCGGCACCGGCGGCCTCGGCGGCGCCGTGAACGAGGCCATCGGCCAGCTCGACATCGGCTTCGGCTTCGAGGCGGGCGTGGGCATCGTCGTCCTCGCCATCTACCTCGACCGCATGACCAGCGCGCTCGGCACCCAGCTCTCCCCGCTCGGCCGCCGCGCCGCCGCCAAGGCCCGCCCCACCCCGTGGACCTACCGCCCCCGCCCGGTCGTCGCCGTCGTCGGCGTGGTCGTCCTGGCCCTGGTCGCCGGCGGCATGGGCGTCTTCGGCTCCGCCTCCGGCACCGCGGACGCGTCGTCCGCGACCAACGTGGGCCAGGGCAAGGAGATCAAGATCGGCTACATCCCCTGGGACGAGGGCATCGCCTCCACCTTCCTCTGGAAGGAGCTCCTGGAGCAGCGCGGCTACAAGGTGACCACCGCCCAGTACGCGGCCGGCCCCCTCTACACCGGCCTCGCCACCGGCCAGCTCGACTTCGAGACCGACTCCTGGCTGCCCACCACCCACGCCGAGTACTGGAAGAAGTACGGCAAGCAGCTCGACGACCTCGGCAAGTGGTACGGACCCACCTCCCTGGAGCTGACCGTCCCCTCGTACGTGAAGGACGTGAACTCCCTTGCGGACCTGAAGAGCCACGCCTCCGAGTTCGGCGGCAAGGTCGTCGGCATCGAGCCCAGCGCCGGCATGATGGGCCTGCTCAGGACCAAGGTCCTCAAGGAGTACGGCCTCGACGGCACCTACCGGGTCGTCGACGGCTCCACGCCCGCCATGCTCGCCGAGCTCAAGCGGGCCTACGCCAAGAAGCAGCCGATCCTGGTCACCCTGTGGTCGCCGCACTGGGCGTACAGCGAGTACGGCCTGAAGAAGCTCGACGACCCCAAGGGCGCCTGGGGCAGCGGGGACGGCGTGCACACCCTGTCCCGCAAGGGCTTCGCCGACGACAATCCGCGGGTCGGGAGCTGGCTCAAGGACTTCTCCATGACGGAGAAGCAGCTCACCGGCCTGGAGGCCGAGATCCAGAAGGCGGGCCAGGGCGGCGAGCAGTCGGCGGTCCGCGCCTGGCTGAAGAAGAACCCGGGCCTCGTCGACAAGTGGGCGCCGGTCGGGAAGTGACCCGGCGGGAGGGGAGGGGCGGCACCCGCCCCTCCCGCCCCCGCTCGTTCCCGGCCCGTCCGGACCCGGCCGCGCCTACGAAAAGGATCCGGCCAACCACATAGCGCTACGGCGCTGCCCGGACCTCGCCGTTCCCTCCGGCGGAAGCCCCGATCGGGCGTTCGAAGCGCGCCGCGCTCACGCCCGCCGCGCCGAGCGCGCCCCGGACGGGTCCGCGGTCCGCCGGGACACCGCGGGACCGGGCTGTCACCGCCCCGCCACCGGCCGCCGACTCCGCTGCGCGCCAAGGGACTTCGGGGTCCGGCGGGCCCGCTCTGAGCAGCGGCTCGGCCCGGCGCCGCCGGGCCGGGGCGCCACCGGAGACACCGCCGCCCGCCCACGCGCCGCACTCCTGCGTGTCCCCTCGCCCTGTCCCGGGGGACGCGCGCCGGCCGGGCGGCTCCGGGAGCCGGTGGACGCCGCGGCCCCGGCCGGGGCCGCGGGCCGGGCCCGCGCCTCCCCGGGGCGGGCCGCACCCGCGCCGGTCCGCCGCCCGTCCGGCCCTTCTGGGCAGCGCTTTCGTCCCGGACGAGGAGCCCGCGCCCGGCGCGTTCGGCGAGCGCGGGCACTGGCGCGAACCGTGAGGGTCGGGGTCACCGGACGTGACAGGGATGTGACGGCCGCCTGAAACGGTTTGCCGAACATGCGTAGGGTGCAGAGAACCCATCAGGAGGGGTGTGCCCCGAGCGGCGCGCCCGCGGGACGGAACGACGAGCGAAGGAGGGAGCCGGAGCGATGGGCGACCACAAAGACCAGCAGCCCGTGCGAGTGGGCGCGGCAGTACGGCGGCGCCGTCGCGCGCTGGAGCTGACCCTCGCCGTCGTGGCCGAGCGCAGCGGCCTGTCGGTGCCCTTCCTGAGCCAGATCGAGAACGACAGGGCCCGCCCCAGCCGCACCTCCCTGGAGAAGCTCGCCGACGCCCTGCGCACCACGGCCGTGGAACTCCTCGCCGCCGCCGACCCGGCGTGCAGCGTGGACGTCGTACGGGCCGAGACCGCCGAGGCGGACTTCGCGCCCAAGGTGCGCTCCCTGGTCCGCGGCCACCACCAGCTGCACGCCTCGGAGTTCACCGGCGACCACGACGCCGGCCGTGAGTTCCAGCACCGCAACGACGAGCTGATGTACGTCGCCGACGGCGCCGTGGAGATCGAGGCCGAGGGCCGCGCCTACCGCCTCGGCCGCGGCGACACCCTCTACCTCACCGGTGGCGTCCGCCACCGCTGGCGCGCGACGGTCCCCGACACCCGGGTGATCGTGGTGGCGGTGGCCGAGCACATCGAGGCCGTCCACGACCGGCAGCGCTGACGGGGCCTCGCCGGCGCCACGGACCGGCGCACCCGTCCGGTCGAACCCCGGCCCGCCCGGCGGGCTGGTCAGCGGGCGGCGCCCGACGTGGTGCGGCCCGTCACCGGCAGCGGCGCCGCGGGGGCCGACGCGGGCCCCGCGAGCAGCTCACCGCCGAGCAGCCCGCGCACCGTGCCGGACGCCGCCGCGAACCAGCCGACGACGAGCAGCCCGTACAGACCGAGCGCCAGCCCGTCGTAGACGGCGAGCCCGGTGTGCCGGGCCAGCGCCGCCGCGCCCGTGACGCACGTCCCCACCGGGAAGGTGAACGCCCACCAGGTCATCGCGAACCGCATCCCCTGCCGCCGGGCCCGCGCCACGTGCGCGACGGACAGCGCCAGCCACAGCAGCGCGAACCCCATGACCGGAACGCCGTAGAGCACGGCGAGCACGCCGAACCCGCCGTCGTAGGGCGCCGGTACGACGCCGGGCGCGAGGTCGGCGAACGCGCCGACCGCCGTGGTGGACTGCCCGAGCGGCCCCAGCACCAGGAAGAACGTCGGCGTCAGCGCGAGCGGCAGCGGCCCGCCGCCGATCACCCGGGCGAAGACCAGGGGCAGCATCAGCAGCGTGGCCAGCAGGCTCAGCCCGAACATCGCCACGCAGGCCAGCAGCAGGGTCTCGCGCGGCTGCCCCGGCGGCAGATGCGGTACGAGCCGCGGCCCGAGCGCGGCCGACACCATCGGCGCGACCAGCGGCAGCAGCCACACCGGGGTGGCCTGCCCGGGCTCCACCCGGTGCCGTACGGCCATCAGGTACGGCACGGCCACGGCCGCCGCCAGTCCCACGGCCGTACCCGCGGTGAACAGCACGGCGTCCAGTGCCACGGCCGCCGGTGCGCCGATCCAGTCCTGCCCGAGCGACAGGGCACCGCCGCCGACGGCGAGCAGCGCCATGGCGAGGCATCCGTAGAAGGGCGCCGTCGCCGGATCGAGGAGATGGGCGCGGGCCTGGTCGCGGTGGTGGACCCAGTGCAGGGTCCGGGCGGCGAGCAGCGCGAGGAGCTGGAGCAGGGACAGCGCCCAGACACCGACGAAGACCGCGCGGAGCGGGCCGGTGCCGACGGCGGCGCCGGCGGTGGCGAGGGCGGCGGTGCCCATGACGGAGGCGTACCAGTTGGGGCCGAGATGCCTGACTGCGGTGACCATGACACCCACGGTGCCGCGCGCCCGGGCCCGCGACCAGGGAGCCCTCTCCTATGGGGGCATAAGCTGGTCTTATGAGCGAGACGGAGGACCGGGCGCCGAGGTCCGGCACGCTGGCGCACCGGGTGCCGGACCTCGGCGCGCTGGAGCTGCTGCTGGCGGTGGCGCGGCTGGGCAGCCTCGGGGCCGCGGCACGGGAGGTCGGCATCACCCAGCCCGCGGCCAGCAGCCGGATCCGCTCCATGGAACGGCAGCTGGGCGTGGCCCTCGTCGACCGCTCGCCGCGCGGTTCCCGGCTCACGGACGCGGGAGCGCTGGTCACCGACTGGGCGCGGCGCGTGGTGGAGGCGGCGGAGGCCTTCGACGCGGGGACACAGGCGCTGCGGGACCGGCGGGACTCACGGCTGCGGGTCGCGGCGAGCATGACCATCGCCGAGTACCTGCTCCCCGGCTGGCTGCTCGCGCTGCGCGCGCAGCGCCCCGACACGGCGGTGTCGCTGCTCGCCGGCAACTCGGCGGCGGTGGCCGAGCGGCTGCTCGCGGGCGAGGCGGACCTGGGGTTCGTGGAGGGGCTGACGGTCCCGCCGACCCTGGACTCGGCGGTGGTCGCCCACGACCGGCTGATCGTCGTCGTCGCCCCCGGCCACCCCTGGGCCCGCCGCCGGCGCCCGCTCGCCGCGGCGGAGCTGGCCGCGACACCGCTCATCCTGCGCGAACGCGGCTCCGGCACCCGTCAGGTCCTCGACGCGGCGCTCGGCGGCCTGGCCCGCCCGCTGATCGAGCTGTCCTCCACCACGGCGGTGAAGGCGTCGGCGGTGAGCGGCGCGGGCCCGGCGGTCCTCAGCGAGCTGGTGGTGGGGGAGGAGCTGGCGATGCGGCGCCTGGTGGGCATCCCGGTGGAGGGCATGGAGTTCCGCCGCGACCTGCGGGCGGTCTGGCCCACCGGCCACCGCCCGGCCGGCCCGGCCCGGGAACTGCTCGCGCTGACCCGCGGCTGACGGGCCCCGGCCCGTCCGGGACCTTCAGGACGCCGCCGCGACCAGGGCCCGCATCACCCGCAGGTCCTCGCCCATCTCCGGGTGCCACTGGACACCGAGGAGCCAGCCGCGTCCGGCGGGCAGCTCGATCGCCTCGACGGTGCCGTCGGCCGCGTGGGCGGACGCCACCAGGCCGTCGCCCAGCCGGTCCACCGCCTGGTGGTGGAAGGTGGGGACCGAGGTCTCCTCCGGGACCGTGTCGGCGTAGAGCGTGCCGGGGACCGGCTTGACCGGGTGGCGGCCGAAGACGCCCGGCACCTCCGCGTGGCCGTCGATGTGCTGGACCAGGGTGCCGCCGAGGGCGACGTTGAGGAGCTGGTGGCCGCGGCAGATGCCGAGGAGGGGGACGCGGGCGGTCAGGGCCGCGTCGATCAGGGCCAGCTCCCAGGCGTCCCGCTCGCGCGCGGGGCGGCCGGTGCGGGGGTCGGGCTCGGCGCCGTAGCGGACCGGCTCGACGTCCGGGCCGCCCGCGATCACCAGGCCGTCCAGCCGGGCCACCGTCGCCGCCGCGTGCTCGGGGGCGTCCGGCGGCAGCATCGCCGCCAGGCCGCCGGCCCGCTGGACCAGCCTCGGATAGCCGGCCGGCAGCAGCGCCGCCTCCAGCTCCCAGGAGCCCCAGCGCGCGCCGGCCTCCAGATACGTGCTCACGCCGATCAGCGGCCGTCCGGTCATGGGCCCCTCCCCAGTCACAAAGGTGTTCGTGCGTACCTTTATGACACGCCCATGGCCCGTTACGCCAGAAAGCCCCGCAGCAGCGCCGCCGTCCCCGCGCAGTGCTCCCGCATCATCTCCCGGGCGCCGTCCGCGTCCCCGTCCAGCACCGCCTCCACCAGGGCGATGTGCTGACGCTGGGAGTGCTCCAGGTTGCGGACCAGCAGCGGGATGCAGTCCAGCAGGTCGTTGACGGTGGCCCGGACCGCCGCGTACTGGGCGGTGAGCGAGGGCGAGCCGCACAGCTCGGCGAGGGTCAGGTGCAGCAGCGTGTCCAGCCGGCGATAGTCCGTGAGCGGGGCGTCGTGGGTGCGGGCCAGCGCCTCGCGGAGCCGCTCCGCCTGCTCGTCGGTCAGGCCGTGCGCCGCGCACAGGCCCGCCGCGCCCACCTCGAGCACCTCGCGGAAGCGCAGCACGTCCTCGATGTCGACCGCGGAGATCCGGCGCCGCAGCTCGTCCTCGCCGCCCGCGTCCGCGCGCGGCAGCACGAACGTGCCGCCGTACCGCCCGCGCCGGGACTCCACCAGACCCTGGTCCTGGAGCACCTTGAGCACCTCGCGCAGGGTCACCCGGCTGATCCCCAGCCGCTCCGCCAACTCCCGCTCCGCGGGCAGCCGTTCGCCGCCCGGAACCAGGCCGAGCCGGACGACCTGGAGGATCTGCTCCAACGCCTCCTCGAAGCCGTTGCCCGCCCGCACCGGACGCAGCACCGGTGTCAGCGCGTCGTCGAGGGCGCCGTCCGCGTCCAGCGACATCTGGCCCCACCCCCTTCCCAAGCAATGGTTCTATTCAATACCTTAGGGCTCCCGGCCCGGTCGCAGAAGCGCAGCACCAGCAGTACCCGCTGTAACCGCGTGAAAGAAGCCGAAGGAGCTCCCCCGTGGCAGACCGCACACCCCCGCTGAGCGTCGAGGAACTGCACACCCTCGTCGCCGGCGGCGAGATCGACACCGTCGTCCTGGCCTTCCCCGACATGCAGGGACGCTTGCAGGGCAAGCGGTTCGCCGCCCGGTTCTTCCTCGACGAGGTCCTCCGGAACGGCACCGAGGGCTGCAACTACCTGCTCGCCGTCGACACCGAGATGAACACCGTCGACGGCTACGCCATGTCCTCCTGGGACCGCGGCTACGGCGACTTCGCGATGCACCCCGACCTCTCCACCCTCCGCCGCGTGCCCTGGAACGCGGGCACCGCCATGCTCGTCGCCGACCTCGCCTGGAACGACGGCTCCCCGGTCGTCGCCGCACCCCGCCAGATCCTCCGCCGCCAGCTGGAGCGCCTCGCCGAACTCGGCTACACCGCACAGGTCGGTACGGAGCTGGAGTTCATCGTGTTCAAGGACACCTACGAGGCGGCCTGGGACGCGAACTACCGGGGACTGACCCCGGCCAACCAGTACAACATCGACTACTCGGTGCTCGGAACCGGCCGGATCGAGCCCCTGCTCCGCCGCATCCGCAACGAGATGGCGGGCGCCGGGCTGACCGTCGAGTCCGCCAAGGGCGAGTGCAACCCCGGACAGCACGAGATCGCCTTCCGCTACGACGAGGCCCTGGTCACCTGCGACCAGCACGCCATCTACAAGACCGGCGCCAAGGAGATCGCCGCCCAGGAGGGCGTCTCCCTCACCTTCATGGCCAAGTACAACGAGCGCGAGGGCAACTCCTGCCACATCCACCTCTCGCTCACGGACCCGGACGGACACCCCGCGTTCGCCGCCGGAGCCGGCATGTCCGACGTGATGCGGCACTTCCTCGCCGGACAGCTGGCCGCGCTGCGCGACTTCTCCCTCCTGTACGCACCCCACATCAACAGCTACAAGCGGTTCCAGCCGGGCTCCTTCGCGCCCACCGCCGTCGCCTGGGGCCACGACAACCGCACCTGCGCCCTGCGCGTCGTCGGCCACGGCCGCTCCCTGCGCTTCGAGAACCGGCTGCCCGGCGGCGACGTCAACCCGCACCTCGCCGTCGCCGCCCTGGTCGCGGCCGGCCTCCACGGCATCGAACAGAAGCTGGAACTCCCCGAGGCCTGCCCCGGCAACGCCTACACCGCCGACTTCGCACACGTCCCGACCACCCTCCGCGAGGCCGCCGAGCTCTGGGAGAACAGCCCCATCGCCAAGGCCGCCTTCGGCGACGAGGTCGTCGCGCACTACCGCAACATGGCCCGCGTCGAGCTGGAGGCCTTCGACGCCGCGGTGACCGACTGGGAGCTGCGCCGCTCCTTCGAACGCATGTGAGGCACCCCTTGTCCCGAGAACACGAACTCGACGTCCTCAACCCGGCCACGGAGGAGGTGATCGCGACCGTCCCCGGAGCGGGGGAACAGGACGTGGACGCCGCCGTACGGCGGGCCGCGCGCGCCCAGGAGCGCTGGGCCGCCCTCGCCCCCGGCGAACGGGCCCGGCTGCTGCGCCGCTTCGCCGTCGTCGTCGACGAACACCGCGAGGAACTGGCCCGGTCGGAGGTCCGCGAGGCCGGCCACACCGTCGGCAACGCCCGCTGGGAGGCCGGCAACGTCCGTGACCTGCTCGACTACGCGGCCGGCGGAGTGGAACGGCTGTCCGGACGGCAGATCCCGGTGCCCGGCGGCCTCAATGTCACCCTCCTCCAGCCGCTCGGCGTCGTCGGCGTCATCGCCCCCTGGAACTTCCCGATGCCCATCGCGGCCTGGGGCGCCGCACCCGCGCTCGCCGCCGGCAACGCGGTCCTCCTCAAGCCCGCCGAGACCACCCCGCTCACCGCGCTCCGCCTCGCCGAACTCGCCCTGGAGGCAGGCCTGCCCGAGCACCTCCTCCAGGTGCTGCCCGGCCGCGGCGACATCACCGGCGAGGCGCTCGTGCGACACCCGGGCGTCGCCAAGATCGTGTTCACCGGCTCCACCCGCGTCGGCAAGCGCATCATGGCGCTCTGCGCCGACCAGGTGAAGCGCGTGACCCTCGAACTCGGCGGCAAGAGCCCCAACATCGTCTTCGCCGACGCCGACATCGAGGCCGCCGCGGCCGCCGCCCCCATGTCCTTCCTGGACAACTCCGGCCAGGACTGCTGCGCCCGCACCCGCATCCTCGTCCAACGCCGGGTCCACGACCGCTTCCTGGAACTCCTCGCCCCGGCGATCGAGTCCGTCACCGTCGGCGACCCGGCCGACGAGAACACCGACATGGGCCCGCTGATCTCCAGGGCCCAGCTGGAACGGGTCCGTTCGTACGTCGACGCGGACGCCCCCGGCATCCGCGGCAAGGCCCCCGAGGGCCCCGGCTTCTGGTTCCCGCCGACCGTCCTCACCGGCATCGACCCGCACGCCCGGGTGGCCGTCGAGGAGGTCTTCGGACCGGTCGCCGCGGTCATCCCGTTCGACGACGAGGCCGACGCCGTCCGGCTCGCCAACGACACCGACTACGGCCTGTCCGGCTCGATCTGGACCCGCGACGTGGGCCGCGCCCTGCGCGTCTCGCAGGCTGTCAGGGCCGGCAACCTGTCCGTCAACTCCCACTCCAGCGTCCGCTACTGGACCCCCTTCGGCGGCTTCAAGCAGTCGGGGATCGGCCGCGAACTCGGCCCGGACGCCCTCACCGCCTTCACCGAAACCAAGAACGTCTTCATCAGCACGGAGGGCCCCGCACAGTGACCGCATCCACCGAAGAGATCGTGTGCCGCCGACTCGTCGGCCGTACCGCCGTCATCACCGGAGCCGGCAGCGGCATCGGCCTCGCCACCGCCCGGCGGCTGGCCTCCGAGGGCGCCCACGTCGTCTGCGGCGACGTGGACGACACCCGGGGCAAGGCCGCCGCCGAGGAGGTCGGCGGGATCTTCGTGAAGGTCGACGTCACCGACGCCGAACAGGTCGAGGCCCTGTTCAAGACCGCCTTCGACACCTACGGCAGCGTCGACATCGCCTTCAACAACGCCGGTATCTCGCCGCCCGACGACGACTCCATCCTGGACACCGGCCTGGAGGCCTGGAAGCGCGTCCAGGAGGTCAACCTCACCTCCGTCTACCTGTGCTGCAAGGCCGCCATCCCCTACATGCGGCGGCAGGGCAGGGGCTCCATCATCAACACCGCGTCCTTCGTGGCCAGGATGGGCGCGGCCACCAGCCAGATCTCCTACACCGCCTCCAAGGGCGGAGTTCTGGCCATGTCCCGTGAACTGGGCGTGCAGTTCGCCCGCGAGGGCATCCGGGTCAACGCCCTGTGCCCCGGACCGGTCAACACCCCTCTGCTCCAGGAGCTGTTCGCGAAGGACCCGGAGCGGGCCGCCCGCCGCCTCGTGCACATCCCGCTCGGCCGCTTCGCCGAGGCCGAGGAGATCGCCGCCGCCGTCGCCTTCCTGGCCAGCGACGACTCCTCGTTCGTCAACGCGAGCGACTTCCTCGTGGACGGCGGGATCTCCGGGGCCTACGTCACACCCCTGTAGGAGCCGCCCGGGCTCCCGTCCTACAGTGCGGGAGTGAGCATGACGCCGCCCGGCTGGTACTCCGACCCCGAGGCCCCGCCCCTGGAACGCTGGTGGGACGGGCTGGCCTGGTCCGAGTACCGGCGCACCCCGTCCGGCCTGCCCGCGCCGCCCGTCCGGGCGGCCGGCGGGTCCGGACGCGCCAGGGCGGTCGCGCTCAGCACCGCCGGGGCGGTGCTGGCGACGGCGATCGTCACCGGCGGGACGGTCCTGCGCACCGACCTCGCCGGCGGCGGCAGAGGGACCGACACGGCCCCCGGCGGCCCGCCGGACTCCCTCGTCGTCGACCGGCTCAACGGCATCACCCTGCCGGTACCGGCCGGCTGGACCGGCACCTCGGCCGTCGCCCAGGACGACGTCGTGATGACCACCGACGGCACCTACGACTGCCCCGCCGCCACCGGCCGCTGCCGCCACGGCCAGGTCATCAGCCGTACGGCGGGCAGCTCCGACGGCGCCTCGCCGCGCGCCGTCGCCGAACGGGACGTCCCCGACGCGGCCGAGACGGCCTACGGCCAGGACTCCGGGGGCCGGCAGCCCTACGGCGGCATCCGCTCCCACCAGGTCGTCAGGGCCGGGCGGGTCGCGGTCGCCGGGCACGACGGCTACCTGGTGCGCTGGCGGGTGCGGACCGCCGAGGGACCCGGCGGTTACGTCCAGTCCGTCGCCTTCCCGTCCGACACCGGCATCCCGGCCCCGGTCGTCGTCCGCCTCGTCCTCGACGCGGGCCCGGACGGACCGCCGCTGTCCGACATGGACGAGATAACCGACGGCATCCGCCCGGTGGGCCGCCCCGGGGGCCGCCCGCGCGGTTAGAGGAAGGTCTGCCCCTCACCCCGGTACGTCGGCACGGTCGCCGTCACCCGGTCGTCCTCGACCAGGTGCAGCTCGGCGAACCGCTCGCACAGCTCGCCCGCCTTGGCGTGCCGGAACCACACCTTGTCGCCGATGAGCAGGTCGTCCGCCGCCGAGCCGAGCAGCGGGGTCTGCACCTCGCCGGGGCCCTCCTGCGCGTCGTACGACAGCCCCTCCGGCAGGTACGGCACCGGCAGCCGGTCGCGGCCCGCGACGCCCGAGGCCGGGTAGCCGCCGCCGAGCACGGTCACCACCCCGACACCGGGCCGCCGGACCACCGGCACGGCGAAGAGCGCGGCCGGACGGCCGCTGAACGACGTGTAGTTGTCGAAGAGCCGCGGCACGTACAGGCCGGAGCCCGCCGCTATCTCGGTGACCGCGTCCTCCGCCGCCGTGGTCTGCACACTGCCGGTGCCGCCGCCGTTGACGAACTCCAGCTCCGGCGCCACCGCACGGACCGCCCGCACCACCGCGGCACGCCGCTCGGCCAGTTCACGGCGGGCGGTGGCCTGCATCAGCCGCACCGCGCGCGACCGCAGCGGCCGGCCCGCGACGTCGTCCCCGACCCCGGCGATATGGCCCTCGTACCCCATGATCCCGACCAGCCTGAAGCCCGGCCGGCGGGCCACGGTCCGCGCGAGATCGGCGAGCTGGGCGGGGGAGTACAGCGGTGAGCGCCGGGCCCCGACCCGCACCCGGCCCCCGAACATCTTCAGCGAGGTGTCCAACTCCAGGCAGATCCGGACCACTTCGCTCCCGCCGTCCCGGGAGGCGTCGATCAGGTCCAGCTGCGCCGGGTCGTCGACCATCACGGTCACGGCGGCGGCCAGCTTCGGATCGGCGGCCAGCTCGGCGAAGCCGGCCCGGTCGGCGGACGGATACGCCAGCAGGACGTCGTCGAACCCCGAGCGCGCGAGCCACAGCGACTCCGCGAGCGTGAACGACATGATCCCCGCGAAGCCCTCCTTCGCGAGGACCCGCTCCAGCAGATGGCGGCAGCGGACGGACTTGCTCGCGACCCGCACCGGCTTGCCGCCGGCCCGGCGCACGAGATCGTCCGCGTTGGCGTCGAAGGCCTCCAGGTCCACGATCGCGAGGGGGGCGTCCAGGTGGGCGGTGGCCCGGTCGTAACGGGCCCGGTCGGCGGCGCGCGCAGTCATGAACGAAGCCTGCCAGACAGGATTACCGCAGGGTAGGGGGACGATACGGGCAGATGCCCCGGGGGCGCGGACTGGTTCCCGTTCGCCCTCGCGCAACCCGTAGAGTGACGCGGACGTACGGCGGAACGGCCCCGGTCGCCTGACCCGCGCCGGGATGCGGATCCGCACGTGCGGGTATGCGTGCCCGGAGGGCGGCTGTGCCGCGCCGCGGGACACGGCGGCCCGTACGTGGAGTTGGCCCGGGCCAGAGGAGACGGGGGGCGCATGAGCAGGGAAGCGCAGCACGCCCCGAACCCGCGGGAGGAAGGTTCCGCCGCGGACGTGCCGGGCCGGATGAATGGGACCCGCCCCTCCGACGTATCCACCGGTGGAGCCGGCACGGCCGGCCGGAGCGGGACACCGCACCGGTCCGGGCCGCGGCAGCAGAGTGAGCGGACTAGTTCGGGCGGTGCGGTGGGGCAGGGCGAGCAGGGCAAGGGCGCGGCGGACCGGGTCGGCGGCCGTGTACCGTCCGCCGACCGCATCACCCGCCCCCGCCACCCCGACCTCCGCCCGCCCCAGAGCCCGGCCTTCCCCCCGCCCCCGGCCTCCGCCCGCTTCCCCGACACCCCGCCCCGCCCCACCCCCACACCCCCCGACCGCCCTGCTCAGCCCACACCCGCAGCCTGGACCCCCACCCGCACCACACCCCCCGGCCGCACGACCTCGCCCGCGCAGGACACCACCCGCACGACGCCGACACCTCCCGCCCACACCGCTGACCGCGCCGTGCCCCCCGCGTCTCCCGGGCGTGCCGGGTCGTCCGGGTTCTTCGGGCAGGCTCCGGGCCGGCCGGCCCCGTCCGCGTCCCCGGCACAGGACTCCGCCCGCGCGACGTCGACACCTCCCACCCGCACGACGCCGACACCTCCCGCCCACACCGCTGACCGCGCCGTGCCCCCCGCGTCTCCCGGGCGTGCCGGGTCGTCCGGGTTCTTCGGGCAGGCTCCGGGCCGGCCGGCCCCGTCCGCGTCCCCGGCACAGGACTCCACCCGCACGACGCCGACGCCTTCCGGCGACCGGGACGTGCCGTCTGCCGCTCCCGGGCGGGAATCCGACCGCCCCGCGGCGCAGCCCGTGTCGTTCGTGCGGGAGGGCGGGCGGGTCAAGCCGCCGTTCCGGCTGTCGTACGGGGGGCCGGGGCGGTCCGTGAGGGCTGCGGCGGAGCCGGAGGAACGGGCCGGGGGCGGTGAGGCCGCCGACCCGCGTCCGGACGGTGACACGACCGGGAGCAGGCGGCCCGTCCGCGGGGAGTTCTCCGCCGGGTTCGGCGCCCCCGCGTCGGGCGCCGCGTGGAGCCCGCACATGCGGACCTTCCCCGTACCGACGGCCCCACCACGCCCCACCGCACCCCCGAAGGCCGCCCCGCCCCCCGCCGTCCCGCCGCGCCCGACGGAGCCGCCGAAGACCGTGGGCCGGACGGAGACCGACGCCCCGCACCACGGCCCGGACCCCGCCATGTCCTGGAGCGCCTCCGTGGGAACTCCCGGCAGGGACCGGCCCGTTGTGAGCTTCGGCGAGCCGGAGGGGTACGACGAGCGAGGACGGGGGCGGTCGTTGTTCGGTCGCGTCGCGCCCCGCACCGTCGCGGCCACCGCCTGCATGGTGCTCGGCATCGGCCTCATCGGCGGCGCCGTCACCGGCAGCTGGCTCATCGACGACGGCACCGACGCCGCCTCGGCGACCACCTTCAGCGCCGCCTCCGGCCTGTGGCACAACGTGCCCGTCGACGAACTCTTCCCGCCCACCGTGGAGGGCACCGGCGCCGGCCCCGGCGGAGCCGACCGCACCTGGACCCGCATCGCCGTCGCCCCGGCCACCGGCTGCACCGACGCCTTCGACCCGCTGCTGCGCAAGGTCCTCGCCCCCGTCGGCTGCCGGCGCCTGATCCGCGCCACCTACACCGACGCCACCCAGAGCTACGTGACCACCGTGGGGCTGCTGTTCACCACGTCCGACCCGGCCGGGATGACCGCCCTCGCCAAGCGGTTCGAGACCGAGGGACTGGACCGCCGTACCGACCTGATGCCCCTCCCGTACGCCGCGAAGGACACCGCCGCCGAACGGTTCGGCCCGCACCAGCGCGCCTCCTGGGCGATCTCCGTGCTCACCGACGCCCCGGTCGTCGCCTACGCGGTCTCCGGCTGGGCCGACGGCCGTACCGTCGACACCCCGCAGTCCGCCGCCGACGCCGAGGCGTCCGGCGCCACCACCGCCCCCGCCCAGGCCGGCCTCGGCAACGAGGCCCAGGGCCTGGCCGACCGCATCGAACGGCGGCTGCGCCAGGACATCGCCGGTACGGCAACGGAGTCGCCCTCATGAACCGCCGCGCAACCGGTGCCGCGCTGAGCCTGCTGCTCGCCGGATCACTCACCCTGCTGCCGTCCACCACCGCGTACGCCGACAGCATCCGCGCCCAGCAGTGGGGCCTGGCCGCCCTGCACCTCGACGAGGCCTGGCAGACCACCAAGGGCAAGGGCGTCACCGTCGCCGTCCTGGACACCGGCGTCGAGGCCGACCACCCGGACCTCGTCGGCAACGTCCTGGCCGCGAAGGACATGATCGGTTTCGGGGCCACCGAGGGCAATCGCAACTGGGCCCGGCACGGCACCGCCATGGCCGGCATCATCGCCGGTCACGGCCACGGCGTGGGCAACGGCGACGGCGTGATGGGCGTCGCCCCGGAGGCAAGGATCCTCCCCGTCCGGGTCATCCTGGAGGACGGCGACAGCGCCCGCGGCAAGGCCCGCGCCACCCGGGGCAACGCCCTCGCGGAGGGCATCCGCTGGGCCGCCGACCACGGCGCCGACGTCATCAACCTCTCCCTCGGCGACGACTCCGACTCCGCCCACCCCGAGCCCGGCGAGGACGAGGCCATCCAGTACGCCCTGAAGAAGGACGTCGTGGTCGTCGCCTCGGCCGGCAACGGCGGCAAGAAGGGCGACCACATCTCCTACCCGGCCGCGTACCCGGGCGTCATCGCCGCCACCGCCGTGGACAAGTTCGGCGTCCGCGCCTCCTTCTCCACCCGCCGCTGGTACGCCACGGTCAGCGCCCCCGGCGACGACATCGTCATCGCCGACCCGGACCACAAGTACTACGAGGGCTGGGGCACCAGCGCCGCCTCCGCGTTCGTCTCCGGCGCCGTGGCCCTGCTCAAGGCCGCGCACCCGGGTCTCACCCCGGCCCAGATCAAGAAGCTGCTGGAGGACACCGCCCGCGACGCCCCCTCCGGCGGCCGCGACGACTCCCGGGGGTTCGGCATGGTCGACCCGGCGGCCGCCATCAAGGCCGCGGCCAGGCTCAGGACCGAGAACCTCACCTCGGCGTCCTACGGCGACAAGTTCTTCGGCACCGGCCCCGACACCGGGACGAGGACCACCAGTGCCACCGACTGGGCGGCCCCTCTGGCGGGCGGCGCGGGCGGTGTCCTCCTGGTGGCCGCCGGAGTCCTGTGGCGATCCCGCCGCCGCCCCTTCGAAACCCCCTGAGGACACCCCGCTCCGAAGGGGGCGCGGGGAACGGCGCGATCGACCCCCACCGTCCCGCAGCCGAACACGAGCCCCTACTGCGAAGCAGAAGCAGAAGCAGAAGCAGAAGCAGACGCCGAAGCCGACGCATCCGCTCCCGTGAACGACCCCACGGCCGCCTTCGCCGCCGCCTCCACCAGCGAGATGCCCTTCGCCTGGCTCACGGTCCCGTTCGACAGCACGGCCACGAGATAGTCGGTCCCGTCCACCGTCACCCGCCCGATGCTGTTGACGTCCCACAGCCCCGTCGTGCTCCGCGCCAGCCACCCGTTCTTCAGCGCGTACGACGAACCGTCGGCCGCCGCCGAGACACCCCACCGCTGGTCGGACTCGACCGTCTTCATCAGCCCCTGGACGTACGCCCGCGAGGCCTCGCTCAGCTTCGAGTCGTCCCCGAACACCTGCTGGAGCAGCGTGAGTTGGTCGGCGGCGGTGGTCTGGGTCAGCCCCCACAGCGCCCCGTCGCCGCCCTCCGTCTCCGTCAGCCCGAAGCGCTTGTTCGCCGCGTCCAGCCCGCTCGCCTTGCCGATGGCGTCCCACAGCTGCGACGCCGACGTGTTGTCGCTGTTCTGGATCATCTTCGTGGCGTACGCCTTCTCCGTCGCCGTCAGATGCCGGTCCGCGTCCTGCGCCTGCAACAGCAGTGCCGCCAGGATGTCGACCTTCACGATGCTCGCGGTGTCGAAGGCCGCGTCCCCGTGGACCGCGCTGTCCCCGGAGTCCAGGTCGAGGACGGCCGCCGAGACCTTCGCCCCGGACGGCACGGTCAGCGCGTCCATCGCCGTGCTCAGCAGTGCGTCCCGGTCCACGGCCGGTTCCGCCACGGGTTCCACCGATGCCTCCCCGTTCGCCGACACCGAGGAGGAGGGCGACGGCGACGCAGCCGAGGATACGGTCCCGCCGTCGCCCGCGTGCGCCGTCATGTACACGGTTCCCGCCGCCGTGGCGCCGACGACGGCGACCAGGGCCAGACCCGTGTAGAGAACGGCCCGGCGCCTCGGCCGGCGGGCGCGACGGCGGTCTCGGCGGGCTCCTGAGGTGGCTCTGGGGGACTCCATGCCCGCGATGCTCGGGGCGTGGACTGTGTGCGCCGTTAGCCGGAAGTGAGAACTGGGTCAGGGAAATCTGAGATTCCCGTGAATCCTGTGCCGACGCGGTTTCGGGGCCCGCACAAGCCCAGCAGCATCCCACCGATAGGGTCGGGGACCGTGGCGAACAAGAACATTCCCGACTCCGGTTACTCCGACGACGACGGCTCCGCCGACCCCGGCCTCGCCGCCGCGCTGGCCGCCTGGGGCGAGGACCGGACGGCCGTGGCGCCGGTGCTGGAGGCGCTCAGGGGCGCCCGGCTGCTCGTGCCCGTGGTCGCCGTGCTCGGCGAGGTCGAGGAGGACGAGAACGGGCTGCGCCGCGAGAAGACCAGCGACATGGCCGTCCCCACCCTGAAGGCCGGCCACCGCACCGCCCTGCCCGCGTTCACCTCCACGGAGTCGCTGGCCCGCTGGGACCCGGCGGCCCGGCCCGTCGCCGTACCGCTGCACCAGGCGCTCCAGGCCGCCGCGCACGAGAAGGCGGACACGGTGGTGCTGGACGTGTCGGGGCCGGTGCCCTTCGAACTGACCGGGCCGGCGCTGCTGGCCCTCGCCGAGGGGCGTACGGCGGTCGACCCGCTGGCCGACCCGGCCGTGGTCGAGGCGGTCAGGGCCGCCGTGGCCGCCGAGTCCGGCATCCTGCGCGCCCACCTCGGGCCCGGCCCGGCCGACGGCACCCTCGCGCTCGTCCTCGACCCGGCGGCGCCGCCCGCCGAGACCGCGCGGGCGGTCGCCGAGCGGCTCGCCGCGGACGAGACGCTGCGGGCCCGCCTGGTGCGCGGCCTCGACCTGGCACTGCTGCCGGCCGGGACCACGCCTCCGGGCGAGCCCTTGTACGTGCGGAGCTGATCCGCCGGCTGATCCGACGGCCTCCGCCGGATCGGCCGGTCTAGCCGTAGACCGGGCCGGTGTACTTCTCGCCGGGGCCCTGGCCCGGTTCGTCGGGGACGATCGAGGCCTCGCGGAAGGCCAGCTGGAGCGACTTCAGGCCGTCCCGCAGCGGAGCCGCGTGGAAGGAGCTGATCTCGGTCGCGGACGCGTCGAGCAGTCCGGCGAGGGCGCTGACCAGCTTGCGGGCCTCGTCGAGGTCCTTGTACTTGTCCCCCTCCCCTTCCTGGGGGGCCAGACCCAGCTTCACGGCCGCGGCGCTCATCAGGTTGACGGCGACCGTCACGATCACCTCGACCGCGGGGACCTCGGCGATGTCGCGGGTCATCTCGTCGAAGTCGGGCTGCCCGGCGTCATCGGGGCCGGGAAGGGGCGTCTCACTCATGTGCCACACGATAGGCGCAGGGGCGCGCGGGACCGTCACCCAGGCCCGGTTCGCCCCGGCCGATGCCCCGGCCCGCCCCAATTAGCCCTCTCTCCGCTTAGCTGCTAACCTTGTGTGACGACCGGCCGGACAGGTATGCCTCACGGCACACCGAACCGGCCCACAAGTGGAGGCTTCGAACTCCCACCCGACCACCCCCAGGGCGGCGGGTCACCGGTCAGACGGTCGCTCCGCCGTTCACGGCGGCGGCGTTCCGTCCGATTTCGCGCCCCGCGATCCTCGCGGCGGTGTTCCGGTAGTTCGAGGAGCCCCGCCTGTGATCGTCCGGGGCATTTTTCTTGCTTCGGTGCGGTTAGGTCTTACGAAAACAGACGTTACGCGGCTGTCCGCCAGACCGTCGTGTGGTGCTACCGAGGAGGATCCATCAGCACCGAGCCCCGCATCAACGACCGGATTCGCGTTCCCGAGGTGCGACTTGTCGGTCCCAGCGGCGAGCAGGTCGGGATTGTTCCGCTTGCCAAGGCGCTGGAGCTTGCCCAGGAGTACGACCTCGACCTGGTCGAGGTGGCGGCGAGCGCACGTCCGCCGGTCTGCAAGCTCATGGACTACGGCAAGTTCAAGTACGAGTCGGCCATGAAGGCCCGTGAGGCGCGCAAGAACCAGGCGCACACGGTCATCAAGGAAATGAAGCTCCGGCCGAAGATCGATCCGCACGACTATGACACCAAGAAGGGTCACGTCGTCCGGTTCCTCAAGCAGGGCGACAAGGTCAAGATCACGATCATGTTCCGTGGTCGCGAGCAGTCCCGGCCCGAGCTGGGCTACCGACTGCTGCAGCGTCTCGCGGAGGACGTCCAGGACCTCGGTTTCGTCGAGTCGAACCCGAAGCAGGACGGCCGGAACATGATCATGGTTCTCGGTCCGCACAAGAAGAAGACCGAGGCGATGGCCGAGGCCCGGCAGGCGCAGGAAGCCCGCAAGGCGGACGCCAAGGCCAACCCCGGTCGCTCGCAGAACGCCGCCGAGATCGAGGCCGAGGCCCCCGCCGACGCCGAGGCCGAGGCCGAGGCGCCTGCCGAGGAGCACGCCGAGGCGTGATCCCGGGGCAACCGTCCCGGGGCAGCAGCCAGGGGCGACAGCCCCAGGATGTAACCCATACAAGAGCGACGTTCCACCGTGCCCGGTTTCACGACCGGGCACCGGAGCGCCACCGACGAGGAGATAACGGCGCTATGCCGAAGAACAAGACGCACAGCGGTGCCAGCAAGCGCTTCAAGGTCACGGGCTCCGGCAAGGTGCTCCGCGAGCGCGCCGGCAAGCGCCACCTGCTCGAGCACAAGTCGTCCCGCGTGACGCGCCGCCTCACCGGCAACGCCGAGATGGCCCCGGGCGACGCCGCGAAGATCAAGAAGCTTCTCGGCAAGTGACACGAGGGCGCCTCGCCGCGCCCTGAGTCAGCACATCCGGGACCCAGTCGTTTCCGGGCCGCGTGAGTCCAACCGCGGCCCCGCTACAAGGAGTTAAACAAGTGGCACGCGTCAAGCGGGCAGTCAACGCCCACAAGAAGCGCCGGGCGATCCTCGAGGCGGCCTCCGGCTACCGCGGTCAGCGTTCGCGTCTGTACCGCAAGGCCAAGGAGCAGGTCACCCACTCGCTGGTCTACAACTACAACGACCGCAAGAAGCGCAAGGGCGACTTCCGTCAGCTGTGGATCCAGCGCATCAACGCCGCTGCCCGCGCCAACGGCATCACCTACAACCGCTTCATCCAGGGTCTGAAGGCCGCCAACGTCGAGGTCGACCGCAAGATCCTCGCCGAGCTGGCCGTCAACGACGCGGGCGCCTTCGCCGCCCTCGTCGAGGTGGCGCAGAAGGCGCTGCCGGCCGACGTCAACGCCCCCAAGGCGGCGTGACGCTGCGCTGGCTCCGGCCGACGTGACTTGAGGACCCGCAGGCTTCACGGCTTGCGGGTCCTGTTGTTGGCCCACGGCATTCGTTCGGCTGCGGGCCTGTGGGGGCTGGTCGCGCAGTTCCCCGCGCCCCTTCGGGGCGCGCTTTCGCCGCGTTTCTTCGAAAGTGACCGACACGATGCCCACCCCCGAGCTGATCTCTCCCCGTTCCACGCGTGTTTCCGCCGCCCGGCGGCTGGCCAGGCGGAACTTCAGGGGGAAGGACCGGCTGTTCCTCGCCGAGGGGCCGCAGGCCGTCCGGGAGGCGGCCGGGCATCGGGTCGACGACGAGCCGACGCTGGTCGAGCTGTTCGCCACCGTCGAGGCCGCCGAGCGGTACGCCGACATCGTGGGGGAGGCCAGGGCGGTCGGCGCCCGGATCCACCTCGCCTCCGAGGACGTCATCGCCGACATCTCCACCACCGTCACGCCCCAGGGGCTCGTCGGTGTCTGCCGGTTCCTGGACACGCCGTTCGAGGAGATCCTCGCCGCCCGTCCCCGGCTCGTCGCCGTCCTCGCCAACGTCCGCGACCCCGGCAACGCCGGGACCGTGCTGCGCTGCGCCGACGCCGCCGGCGCGGAGGCGGTCGTCCTCACCGACGCGTCCGTGGACCTCTACAACCCCAAGGCCGTCCGCGCCTCCGTCGGATCGCACTTCCACCTGCCGGTCGCCGTCGGCGTCCCCGTCGAACGGGCCGTCGCCGGACTCAAGGAGGCCGGCGTGCGCATCCTCGCCGCCGACGGGGCCGGGACCGACGACCTCGACGACGAGCTGGACAAGGGCACCATGGGCGGGCCCACCGCCTGGGTCTTCGGCAACGAGGCCTGGGGGCTCCCGGAGGAGACCCGCGTGCTGGCGGACGCCGTCGTGCGCGTTCCGATCCACGGGAAGGCCGAGAGCCTGAACCTCGCCACCGCCGCCGCCGTATGTCTCTACGCATCGGCCCGTGCACAGCGCGCCTCCGGAGGGTGCCGTTCCGTCACCGAGAGCTAGTAGGGTGACCAGCTCGGGGGCCTGCTGCGCCGTCTGAGAGGTGGAGTACGGGGTATGAGTGTCGGCACCAGCAACGCGCCGGGGGGCCGCGTACCCGCGCCCCGGCACGGCGACCTCACCGGGCTCGGCGTCGACCCCGACGAACTGCCCGACGGCCTCGTCATCGCCGACGAGCACGGTCTCGTCGTCTGCTTCAACGCGGCCGCCGCCCGGATCACCGCCACCGCCCCGGCCGACGCCCTCGGGCAGCGCCTGGAGAAGGCCCTCCCCTTAGAGGACCTGGAGGGCCGGCGCTGGTGGCAGCTCACCGATCCCTACGGCGGCCTCGCCATCCGGGTCGGCCAGCCCGAGCGCAACCTGCTGCTGCCCGGCGGCCGGGAGGTGCTGGTGTCCGCGAAGTACGTGCGGACCGAGCCGACCGGACCCGTCCGGCGGGTCGTCGTGTCGCTGCGGGACACCGAGGCCCGCCTGCGCACCGAGCGCAGTCACGCCGAGCTGATAGCGACCGTGGCCCACGAGCTGCGCTCGCCGCTCACCTCGGTCAAGGGGTTCACGGCCACCCTGCTCGCCAAGTGGGAACGGTTCACCGACGACCAGAAGCGGCTGATGCTGGAGACCGTCGACGCGGACGCCGACCGGGTCACCCGGCTCATCGCCGAGCTGCTCGACATCTCACGGATCGACAGCGGACGCCTGGAGGTGCGCAGGCAGCCGGTCGACATAGGCGCGGCCGTCGGACGGCACATCCAGGCGTACGTCGCCGCCGGGCAGCCCGCCGACCGCTTCCTGCTCCGCGTCGAGCAGCCGCTGCCCGCGCTGTGGGCCGATCCCGACAAGGTCGACCAGGTCCTCAGCAACCTCATCGAAAATGCGGTGCGGCACGGCGAGGGAACCGTCACGATTGACATCACGGCCACGGCGTCCCCGCGCGAGGGGGAGAGCCACGAGAACGCAGCCACGTCGGTCACGGTGAGCGACGAGGGGCCAGGCATCCCGGAGGAGTCCATGAACCGCGTCTTCACCCGCTTCTGGCGGGGCAGCAAGCGCGGTGGCACCGGCCTCGGGCTGTACATCGTCAAGGGCATCGTCGAGGCCCACGGCGGCACCATCACCGTCGGACGCGCCGCCGGCGGCGGCGCCGAGTTCCGATTTACGTTGCCCGTGGGCGCCCCGGCGTATCTCGCCTGACGGCCCGCGGGCTCTTCGTATACCTCCACCCCGTTAGACTCGGCCTTTGGCACTTTTGTGTCCTTCACACGGCCCACCCATCGGTCACGGGGACCATCCGCCAGCCAATCGGAAGCACGGGAAGAGATGTCGGCACCGAATAAGTCGTACGACCCTGTCGAGGTCGAGGCGTTGAAACCGGAAGAGATCGAGCGCATGCGGGACGAGGCGCTCGCCGCCTTCGCCGCCGCGGACTCCCTCGACGCGCTCCAGGAGGCCAAGGTCGCCCACACCGGCGGCACCTCCCCGCTGGCCCTGGCCAACCGCGAGATCGGCGCCCTGCCCCCGCACGCCAAGGCCGCCGCGGGCAAGCTGGTCGGCCAGGCCCGGGGCGCGGTGAACAAGGCCCTCGCCGGCCGTCAGGAAGAGCTGGAGGCCGAGCGTGACGCCCGGGTGCTGGTCGAGGAGGCGGTGGACGTCACCCTGCCGCACGACCGGGTCCCGGCCGGCGCCCGGCACCCGCTGACCACGCTGTCGGAGCGCATCGAGGACATCTTCGTGGCCATGGGCTACGAGGTCGCCGAGGGCCCGCAGGTCGAGGCCGAGTGGTTCAACTTCGACGCGCTCAACATCGGCCCGGACCACCCGGCCCGCGGCGAGGCGGACACCTTCTTCGTGCAGGGCCCCGAGGGCGGCACCGAGTCCGGTGTCGTGCTGCGCACCCACACCTCCCCGGTCCAGATCCGCTCGCTGCTCGACCGCGAGCTGCCGGTCTACGTGATCTGTCCGGGCCGGGTGTACCGCACCGACGAGCTGGACGCCACGCACACCCCGGTCTTCCACCAGGTCGAGCTGCTCGCCGTGGACGAGGGCCTGACCATGTCGGACCTCAAGGGCACCCTGGACCACATGGTCCAGTCGCTGTTCGGCGAGGGCATGAAGACCCGGCTGCGGCCGAACTTCTTCCCCTTCACCGAGCCGTCCGCCGAGATGGACATGCTCTGCTACGTCTGCAAGGGCGAGTCCGTAGGCAACCCGGACCGGCCCTGCCGTACCTGCTCCTCCGAGGGCTGGATCGAGCTGGGCGGCTGCGGCATGGTCAACCCGCGGGTGCTCACCGCGTGCGGCGTGGACCCGGAGAAGTACAGCGGCTTCGCCTTCGGGTTCGGGATCGAGCGGATGCTGATGTTCCGCCACAACGTCGAGGACATGCGAGACATGGTCGAGGGCGACGTCCGGTTCACCCGGCCGTTCGGGATGGAGATCTGATGCGGGTCCCGCTTTCTTGGCTGCGGGAGTACGTCGACCTGCCGGCGACTCAGACCGGACGTGACGTCCAGGCCAAGCTCATTTCGGCCGGTCTGGAGGTCGAGACCGTCGAGCAGCTCGGCGACGGCCTCAAGGGCCCCCTGGTCGTCGGCCGGGTGCTGACCATCGAGGAGCTGGAGGGCTTCAAGAAGCCGATCCGCTTCTGCACCGTCGACGTCGGCACCGCCAACGGCACCGGTGAGCCCCAGGAGATCGTCTGCGGCGCCCGCAACTTCGCCGTCGGCGACAAGGTCGTCGTCGTGCTGCCGGGGGCCGTGCTCCCGGGCGGGTTCTCGATCAGCGCCCGCAAGACGTACGGCAAGACCTCCCACGGCATGATCTGCTCCACCGGCGAGCTGGGCATGGGCGACGACGGCAGCCACGGCATCATCGTGCTGCCGCCGGAGACCGAGGTCGGCAAGGACGCCATCGAGCTGCTGGAACTGGTCGACGAGGTCCTGGACATCGCCGTCACCGCCAACCGCGGCGACTGCCTGTCCATCCGCGGCGTCGCCCGCGAGACCGCCATCGCCTACGGCCTGCCGCTGCGCGACCCGGCCCTGCTCGACGTGCCCGGCCCGAACGCCTTCGGCTACCCGGTCCAGGTCTCCGACCCGCTCGGCTGCGACCGCTTCACCGCGCGCACCGTCGTCGGTCTGAGCCCCGAGGCCCGCTCCCCGATCTGGCTCCAGCGCCGCCTCCAGAAGGTCGGCATGCGCCCGATCTCGCTCGCCGTCGACGTCACCAACTACGTGATGATGGAGCTCGGCCAGCCGCTGCACGCCTACGACCGCAGCCTGGTCCAGGGCACCATCGGCGTCCGCCGCGCGGCCGAGGGCGAGAGGATCGTCACCCTCGACGGCACCGAGCGGAAGCTGCACGCCGAGGACCTGGTGATCACCGACGACCGCGGCCCCATCGGCCTCGCGGGCGTCATGGGCGGCGCCAACACCGAGATCGCCGACCACGACGCCGCCGAGAACGGGGGCAGCTCCACGACGGACGTGGTCATCGAGGCGGCCCACTTCGACGCCGTCGCCATCGCGCGCACCGCCCGCCGGCACAAGCTGTCCTCGGAGGCCTCCCGCCGCTTCGAGCGCGGGGTCGACCCGCAGGCCGCGGCCGCCGCCGCGCAGCGCACCGTCGACCTGCTGGTGCTGCTCGCCGGCGGCACCGCCGAGGCCGGGGTCACCGAGGTCATCGCGCCGTCCGCGCCGCACACCATCACCGTCGCGGCGGACCACCCCGACAAGGTCGCGGGTGTCGCGTACGGCCGGGAGACCGTCGTGCGCCGCCTCCAGGAGGTCGGCTGCGACGTCTACGGGCAGGACGAGCTGATCGTCACCGTCCCGTCCTGGCGGCCCGACCTGGCCGAGCAGAACGACCTGGCCGAAGAGGTCATCCGGCTGGAGGGCTACGAGAACCTGCCCTCCACGCTGCCCAAGCCGCCGTCCGGCCGCGGCCTGACCGGCCGCCAGCGGCTGCACCGCCGGGTCGGCCGCGCGCTGGCCGGGGCCGGCTACGTCGAGGCGCCGAACTACCCGTTCGTGGGCGAGCAGGTCTTCGACCAGCTCGGTCTGGCCGCCGACGACCCGGCCCGCCGTGTCGTCCGGCTGACCAACCCGCTCAACGACGAGGAGCCCGCGCTCCGTACGTCGCTGCTGCCGGGCCTGCTCGGCGCGCTGCGCCGCAACGACGGGCGCGGCGCGCACGACCTGGCGCTGTTCGAGACCGGTCTGGTCTTCCTCCCGCGCGAGGAGCCGGGCGTCGCCGGGCACCTGACGGTCGACCGCCGTCCCACCGACGAGGAACTGGCCGCGCTGAACGCGGTGCTGCCCGAGCAGCCGCGCCATGTCGCCGTCGTCCTCGCGGGCTCCCGCGAGCAGGCCGGCTGGTGGGGCAAGGGCCGTCCGGCGGACTGGGCCGACGCGGTCGAGGCGGGCCGGACCGTGGCCGCCGAGGCGGGCGTCGAGCTGATCGTGCGCTCCGGGCAGTACGGGCCGTGGCACCCGGGCCGGTGCGCCGAGCTGGTGGCCGTCGCCGACGGCACCGAGCGGGTCGTCGGCCACGCCGGTGAGCTGCACCCGCGCGTGGTCAAGGCGCTGGGTCTGCCGGCGCGGACCTGCGCGATGGAGCTGGACCTCGACGCGCTGGAGCTGGCCGGCGACGGCGTGCCGCAGGCGCCGGGCATCTCCACGTTCCCGGTGGCCACGCAGGACGTCGCCCTCGTCGTCGACAAGGCGGTGCCGGCGACCGAGGTCGAGGCGGCGCTGCGCGAGGGCGCGGGTGAACTCCTGGAGGGCATCCGGCTGTTCGACGTCTACGAGAACGCCGCCCAGCTCGGCGGCGAGAAGAAGTCGCTGGCCTACGCGCTGCGCTTCCGGTCGGCCGAGCGGACGCTGACGGTCGACGAGGCGTCGGCGGCCCGGGACGCCGCGGTCGCCCTCGCGGGCGAGCGCACGGGAGCGGTGCTGCGCGGCTAGCCGTGCGGCCGGCCGCCGTCGGGGCCGTGTGACCGGCCGGGTGCGGGTTTCGCCGCGGCCGGTCACGCGGTTTCCGGCGCCCCCGACGGGGCGTCGGCCCCTGCGACCTGCATAAATGCGAGTGTCCTGGGAGTGGTCGCTCATTCGGGTGAGATCCATCCGGGACCTGGCCCGTTCGGGGCATGCCGTCGACAGAATCGGACCGGCCTCACGGGGCCGGTCCGTCTGTTCTGTCAGGGCCTACTTGGGGGCCATCGGCATGATCCGCATCAAGGCTGGGGTTCCCCGCAGCGGGCGGCCCCGGACGAATCCACGGCCCGGGCGCCGTGCTCTCTCCCTCGGGTTGCCCACGGTGTGGGGCGCCGTCGCGATCGGCTACAGATTCGGGTGCCCACTGGCCGCGCAGAACCAGCTCGGCGCGCGGATCGTCACCAGCGCCGTGTTCTTCGCGGTCGGCACCGGGCTCATCCTCCACGTCCGGCACGCCCTGCTCCGCGAGCTGCGGCAGGTCCGCAAGGTCGCCGGCGCCGCCCAGCGCGTGCTGCTGCGGCCGTTGCCGCCCCGCCTCGCCGGGCTGGACGTGGCCGCCGCCCAGCTCTCCGCCGACCGGGGCGCGGCCATCGGCGGCGACCTGTACGAGGCCGTCGCCACCGAACACGGCGTACGGGTGGTGATGGGCGACGTCCGCGGCCACGGGCTGGCGGCCATCGACACCGCCGCCGCCCTCCTCGGCAGCTTCCGCGAGGCCGCCCACGACGAGCCCGAACTGGGCCGTGTCCTCGCCCGGCTGGACCGCACCCTCGCCCGGCACCTGCGCGAACGCGCCAGGATCGAGCACCCCTCCAGCGGCCGGGACCCCGACAGCCCGGTCGCCGAGGAGTTCGTCACCGTACTCCTCCTGGAGATCGCCCGGGACGGCGAGCTGCGGGCCCTCAACTGCGGCCATCCCTGGCCGTACCTGATCAGTGGGGCGACCGTCGACCTGCTGTCGCGGGCCGATCCGCTGCCGCCGCTCGGGCCCTTCCCGCTGCCGTCCGACCTGGCCGCCTCCGACTGCGGCCGGCTGCTTCCCGACGAGTCGCTGGTCCTGTACACGGACGGGGCGGAGGACGCCAGGGACGCGCGGGGGCGCTTCTTCTCCCTCCGGCAGGCCCTGGCGGAAGCGGTCCGCGACCGCCCGGTCGCACCGCAGACGATCCTGCGGACGGTCATCGCCGCCCTGCTCCACCACACCAACGGCCGCCCGACCGACGACATCGCCCTCCTCGCGCTCACCAACGACCGTGCCGCGGCCGACGAGGCACGGCTCGGCTTCCTGGAACACGGCCAGGCCACCGCACTGTAGGAGGGGGAGCCGGCGGCCCGGCCGGCCTCTTGCGAGGCAGTTCAGTCAACCGGCACGACACGCTCCGCAACAGTGTGCACACGCTGCGGATGCGCGCACTCCGTTCACACCCCGTGTGAACACGAACGCACTACGCTGACCGCACCAGGCCACCGGGGGGGCATCCATGCAGCCCAACTCTCTGCTCGACGCGATCCTGGACGAGGCGGGGATCTCGCACGCGGGTCTCGCCGCCCACGTCAACCAGGCGGGCCGGGCCCGCGCACTCTCGCTCCGCTACGAGCACACCGCCGTGGCGCGGTGGCTGAAGGGCCAGCGGCCGCGCGGCCAGGTGCCCGACCTGATCTGCGAGGTGCTCGCCGTCCGGCTGCACCGCCCGGTGACCCTCGACGACATCGGGCTCGGCGTCCCCGGCGAGCCCAGCACCCCGCACGCCGGCTCGCTCTCCGGGTTCGTCGAGCGGGCCACCGCGCTGTGGCGCTCCGACGAGCAGCAGCGCCCGCACATACTGGGCGCCCCCGCCGTCACCGGCACGCCCGCGGTGATGCCGGTGTGGGAGTGGGAGAACCCGCCGGAGGACGTGGACGTCTCGCGCGGCGGGCGGCACCGGGTCACCGCGGCCGACCTTCAGATGCTGCGCGCCGCCCGGGCCCACTACGAGCAGATGTACCGCAAGGCCGGCGGCATGGCGACCCGCACCCGGATCGTCGGCTTCCTCAACGCCGAGGCGGCCCCGCTGCTGCGCGGCAGCTACACCGATGCCACGGGCCGTCAGCTGCACCGGGCGACCGGCGGGCTGGTGGCGATCACCGGGATCTGCGCCTACGACTCGGACGCGCACGGGCTCGCCCAGCGCTACTTCCACCAGGCGCTGCGGCTGGCGAAGGCCAGCGGGGACCGGGGGCTCGGCGCGTACGTCATCGCGCTGCTGGTCAACCAGTCGCTGTTCATGCGGGAGTACCGGCAGGCCGTCGCCTTCGCGGAGGCCGCGCTGCGCACCGCGGGCAAGCACATCACCCCCGCCCTCGCCTCCGACCTGTACGCGATGCAGGCCAAGGCGTACGCCCACCTCGGCGACGGCACGAGCGCGCTGTCCTGCATCCGGCGGGCCGAGGCGGCCGCCGAACGCATCCGGCGGGGCTACGAACCCGACGAGACCGGCTATGTCCAGCCGGGTCTGGTCAACGTGCAGGTGGCCGAGGCGCTGCTCAGCCTCGGTGAACTGGCCGCCGCCCGGGAGCATGCCGCGGCCGCCGTGGACAACCCGGCCCACGACCGGGGGCGGGTGCACCGGCTCGCCATGCTCAGCACCATCGAACTGCGCCAGGGGAACGCCGACAACGCGGTGGCCACGGCCGTGAAGATGGCCGAACAG
The DNA here is from genome assembly GCF_055583825.1 of Streptomyces sp. NPDC104367. Lineage (NCBI taxonomy): Bacteria > Bacillati > Actinomycetota > Actinomycetes > Kitasatosporales > Streptomycetaceae > Streptomyces > Streptomyces sp. NPDC104367. Next base: position 261,954 of record NZ_JBVJND010000006.1, read on the forward strand.
GCCCGTGGAATGGAGTCCCAGCGGCTGCGCGACAGACTCCGCGCGGTACGCGAGCACCTGGTGCGCAGCGGCTCGGCCGGAACCGCCGAAGCCGCCGAACTCATCGACGGGGCGCTGCGCGTACCGCTGTAGAGGCCCGGTGGGCCTGAGGAGTCCCTGCTGCGATATTGCCACTTACTCGGCGGAAGGTGGCAGAACCGTGCAGTGGACGAAACAGAACGAACAAACTGTGTATGAAAACCGCTGGTTCAGCGTCAATCTCGCAGATGTCGAGCTGCCGGACGGCCGGCACCTCGACCACTTCCTGATACGGCTGCGGCCCGTGGCCGTGGCGACGGTGGTCAACGAGGCCAATGAGGTCCTCCTGCTGTGGCGCCACCGTTTCATCACCGACAGCTGGGGCTGGGAACTCGCGGCGGGAGTCGTGGAGGACGGCGAGGACATCGCCGTGGCGGCCGCCAGGGAACTGGAGGAGGAGACCGGCTGGCGGCCGGGGACCCTGCACCATCTCATGACCGTGGAGCCGTCCAACGGCCTCACCGACGCCCGGCACCACATCTACTGGTCCGACGAGGGCGAGTACCTCGGACACCCGGTGGACGACTTCGAGTCGGACCGCCGGGAGTGGGTCCCGCTCAAGCTCGTCCCGGACATGATCGCCCGTGGGGAGGTCCCGGCCGCCAACATGGCGGCCGCGTTACTTCTGCTGCACCACCTGCGGCTCACCGACGACTAACGGGCCAGCGTCTGCCAGACGGTGACCACGAGGGCGCCCAGTGCGATGAGCGCGGCGAGCGAGGGCAGGGGCCAGCGGGCGTGCTCCAGTGAGGCGAGGCGGGTGTTCAGGTCGTCCAGTTCCTTCGCCGTCTCCTTGGTGCGGTGACTGAGCAGGTTCAGTCCTCCCTCGACCTGTGCGTAGGCCACGTCGAGGCGACGGCGTAACTCTGCGAGTTCTCCTTGGACCACGGGATGCTCTGGTTCGGTGGTCACGGGTCCACTCCCTCCGCGTAGTAGAAGATGTCGTTCCGCATCCCTTGCATGCGCATGAAGAGTGAACTCGCCTGGTGAGCGCGAGGGGAGAGTGTGCGAAGGGCATATGCGAGCCCGGTACGCACACGGTGTGTGAAAGCCGCGGGCCCGGCACCGACGACGGTGCCGGGCCCGCGGGACGTCGCTCCCTGTAACCGCTCGGGGGACGCGGGTGCGGTCACCCGTAGGTGTAGAACCCCGAGCCGGACTTCCGGCCCAGGCGGCCCGCCTCGACCATGCGCTGGAGCAGCGGGGGAGCGGCGTACAGCGGCTCCTTGTATTCCGCGTACATCGAGTTGGCGATCGACACGATGGTGTCCAGGCCGATCAGGTCGGACAGCTTCAGCGGGCCCATCGGGTGGGCGCAGCCCAGCTCCATGCCGTTGTCGATGTCCTCGCGGCCCGCGATCCCGGACTCGAACATCCGGATCGCCGAGAGCAGGTACGGCACCAACAGCGCGTTGACCACGAAGCCGGAGCGGTCCTGGGCGCGGATCGCGTGCTTGCCGAGGACCTTCTCCGCGAACGCCTGGGCGCGGCTGAGGGTGCCCTCGGAGGTGGTCAGCGCCGGGATCAGCTCGACGAGCTGCTGCACCGGGGCCGGGTTGAAGAAGTGGATGCCGATCACGTGGTCGGGGCGCGAGGTCGCGACCGCCAGCTTCACCAGCGGGATCGAGGAGGTGTTGGAGGCCAGGATCGCGTCCGGGCGCGTCACCACCTGGTCGAGCACCTGGAAGATCTCCGTCTTCACCTGCTCGTTCTCGACGACGGCCTCGATCACCAGGTCACGGTCGGCGAACTCGCCGAGGTCCGTGGTGAAGCTCAGCCGGGCCACCGTGGCGTCCCGCTCCGCCTCGCTGATCTTGCCGCGCTCGGCGGCCTTGGCCAGGGAGTTGAGCAGCCGGGTGCGGCCGATCTCCAGGGCCTCGCCGGTGGTCTCGGCGACCCGCACGTCCAGACCGGCGCGGGCGGCGACCTCGGCGATGCCCGCTCCCATCTGGCCGCAGCCCACGACTCCGACCTTCTCGATGTCGGTCACATCGTCCCCTTCGCTGATCTACGGGCGGCCGGCAGGTCCTCCGGATCCGGTGCCTGCTCCGTTCGTGCACGTTACCCGTAAGTATCGATGATCGATCGTCCGGGTGGGGGCATCCTGTGGCGCGGAGGCGATCCGTGACGGCGCGGATCCGGAGAGTGAGAGGTTCTCACGATGGCAGGAGTGTCTCGCAGGACATTTGCGCTGACGGCGCTGTCGGCGATGTCGACGCTGACTCCGGCCGTGCCGGACGCGGCGGCCGCACCCGGGCGGCCCCGCCGGACGGCCACCGAGATGCGGGGCATGTGGCTGGCGACCGTCTCCAACCGCGACTGGCCCTCCCGCACCGGCCTCACGGCCGCGGACCAGCACAAGGAGCTGACCGCCTTCCTCGACAAGGCGGTCCACTACCGGCTCAACACCGTGATGTTCCAGGTGCGGCCCACCGCCGACGCCTTCTGGCCCTCGCCCTACGAGCCCTGGTCCCAGTACCTCACCGGCACCCAGGGCAAGGACCCCGGCTGGGACCCGCTGGGCACCGCCGTCGCGGAGGCCCACGCCCGCGGGCTGCAACTGCACGCCTGGTTCAACCCGTACCGGATCGCCAACCACACCGACCCCGGCAAGCTGGTCTCCTCGCACCCCGCCCGCAAGCACCCGGACTGGGTGGTGCCCTACGGCGGCAAGCTCTACTACAACCCGGGCATCCCGGCCGTCCGCGCCTTCGTGGAGCAGGCCATCCTCGACGCGGTCGCCAAGTACCCCGTGGACGCCGTCCACTTCGACGACTACTTCTACCCCTACCCGGTGGCCGGCCAGACCTTCGAGGACGACGACGCCTACGACACCCACGGCGGCGACTTCTCCTCCCGGGCGGCCTGGCGGCGGGACAACGTCGACAAGCTGGTGACCGAGACCGCCGCCGGGATCAGGGAGCTGCGGCCCGGCACGCGGTTCGGCATCAGCCCGTTCGCGGTATGGCGCAACGCCACCACCGACTCCCGCGGCTCCGACACCAAGGCGGGCGTCCAGACGTACGACGACCTGTACGCGGACACCCGCAAGTGGGTGCAGAAGAACTGGATCGACTACATCGTCCCGCAGGACTACTGGCAGATCGGCAACGCGGCCGCCGACTACGCCAAGGTCCTCGACTGGTGGGCGGGCGTCGCCCAGGGCACCGGGACCCGGCTCTACATCGGGGAGGCGCTCTACCGGGCGGGCGCCGCCGACTCGCCCTCGGCCTGGCAGGACCCGGCCGAGCTGTCCCGGCACCTCACCCTGGCCGACCGGTATCCGCAGGTCGGCGGGCATGTGTACTTCGCGGCGAAGGACGTGGCCGCCGACCCGATCGGGGCCATGTCGCGGGTGGTCGCCGATCACTACCAGCAGCCGGCGCTCCCGCCCCGCTGACCCGTGCGCGGCCGGCGGCCCCGCCGTCGCGGCCTACTGCCGTTGTGGGGTCTCCCGGTGCCTGACCTGGCAGTCGGGGCCGGGGGACATGATGGCCTCGTGGCCGTCCTCGAAGCGGACCCGGTAGGGCGGGGTGCCCTCGGGGCCCAGCACCTTGACGACGGTCGAGACCTGGTCGTGCTGTCCGACCACCCTGCCGTGCTGGACAAGCTGGTCGCCCTCGGATGCACGCATCTCCAGGGCCTCCTCACGATCGCGATCGTTGGGTGACGGCGATGCACACGAGCACGGCGGCGGCCGTGAGTGGAGCGGCCGCGGAGAGGTGCTCGCCCAGCAGCAGCACCGACCACACCAGTGTGAGCAGCGGCTGGGCCAACTGCAACTGGCTGGCCTTCGGAATCCCGACCGCCGCCATGCCCCGGTACCAGACCACCAGGCCGAGGAACTGCGAGCCCGCCGCCACCCACAGCACACCGGCCACCCCGTGCACGGTCCAGACCACCGGCTCGTACGACAGCGCGAGCGCGGCGGCCGGCACGGTCAGCGGCAGGCAGAACACCAGCGCCCAGCCGATCACCTGCCAGCCCGGCATGATCCGGGCCAGCCGGCCGCCCTCGGTGTACCCGGCCGCGCACACCACCAGCGCCGCGAACAGGTAGCCGTCGGCGGTGGTGAGGGTCCCGCCGCTCTGCGCGACGGTGAACGCGAGCACGGCCGCCGCGCCGGCCAGGGCCGCCGCCCAGAAGGTCCGGGAGGGGCGGTGGCCCGTCCGCAGCGTGGAGAGGAGGGCGGTGGTCAGCGGGAGCAGGCCCACCACGACGGCCGCGTGCGAGGTGGTGGAGGTCTCCAGGGCGAGCGTGGTCAGCATCGGGAAGCCCAGCACGACCCCGGCCGCGACGACGGCCAGCCCCGCCCAGTGCCGGCGATCGGGCAGCCGGACCCGGAGGAACAGCAGGCAGCCGCCCGCCATGAGCGCCGCCAGCACACTGCGCACCGCCACCAGCGACCAGGGCCCGAAGCCCTCCAGGCCCCAGGCGGTGGCCGGGAAGGTGAGGGAGAACGCGAGGACGCCGAGGGCCGCCTGGAGCGTGCCGAACCGGTGGGCGGCGGGGACGGCCGGGGCGGCAGGGGGAGTGCCGACCGCTATCGAAGTCGGGCCGGTAGCGCTACTCTGTGTTCTCATGCGAGAGCGTAGCAGTGTGCTGGAACTGGCGGAACAGCTGCGGCGGGACCTCGACCGCTACTCTCCCGGTGGAAAGCTCCCGTCGAGCAGGGCCCTCGTGGAGCGGTTCCGGGTGAGCCCGGTGACCGTCTCGCGGGCGCTGGCCCACCTGGTCGCCGAGGGCCTCGTCGTCACCCGGCCCGGCGCCGGGGCCTTCAGGGCCCGCCCGCACACCACGCCCGAACCCGCCGGGGACACCTCCTGGCAGGAGGTGGCACTCAGCGCCGACGGCGCCCTCGACGTGGTCCCGCGCACGGTCGACGCCTCCGGGGTCACCGTCTGCCTCGCCGCCCCGCCGCCCGGCGTCCTGGAGTTCAACGGCGGCTATCTGCACGCCTCCCTGGAGCCCGAACGCGCGCTCGCCGCCGCCCTGGCACGGGCCGGCCGCCGCCCCGGCGCCTGGGGCCGGCCACCGCTCGAAGGCCTGCCCGAGCTGCGCGAGTGGTTCGCCCGCGACATCGGCGGCGCCGTCACCGCCGCCGAGGTGCTGGTCGCGGCCGGCGGCCAGTCCGCCCTGGCCACCGCGCTGCGCGCACTCGCCCCGCCCGGCGCCCCCGTCCTCGTCGAGTCCCCGACCTACCCCGGCATGCTCGCCATCGCCCGCGCCGCCGGACTGCGCCCGGTCCCGGTACCGGTCGACCCCGACGGTGTGAAGCCTGAGCTGCTCGCCGACGCCTTCCGGGCCACCGGCGCCCGGGTCTTCGTCTGCCAGCCCCTCTTCCAGAACCCGACCGGAGCCGTCCTCGCCCCCGGCCGCCGCGCGGAGGTGCTGCGCATCGCCCGCGAGGCCGGCGCCTTCGTGATCGAGGACGACTACGTGCGGCGGCTGGTGCACGCCGACGCGGGCCCGCTGCCCCGCCCGCTCGCCGCCGACGACCCGGACGGGGTCGTCGTCCACGTCGGCTCGCTCACCAAGGCCACCTCGCCGAGCTTCCGGGTGGCCGCCCTGGCCGCCCGCGGCCCGGTCCTCGAACGCCTCCGGGCCATCCAGATCGTCGACTCCTTCTTCGTCCCCCGCCCCCTCCAGGAGGCCGCCCTCGAACTCGTCGGCTCCCCGGCCTGGCCCCGCCACCTGCGCACTCTCTCCGCCGAGCTGAAGGCCCGGCGCGACGCCCTCACCGGCGCCCTCGCCCACCACCTGCCCCTGCTCGCCCTCCCGCACATCCCGTCCGGCGGCTACCACCTCTGGCTCCGCCTGCCCGGCCGCGCCGGAGCGGACACGGCCCTGACCGCCGCCGCCCTGCGCGCCGGTGTCGCCATCACCCCCGGCAGCGCCTACTTCAGCGCCGAACCCCCGGCCGCCCACGTCCGCCTGAGCTTCGCGGCGGTCGCCGGGGTGGGGGAGATCGCCGAAGGGGTACGGCGGTTGCGCGTGGCCTGCGACGAGGTGCTGCGGTCCGGTACGTGAAATCCGGTCGACGCGGCCACCCCCGACCGGCGAGCATCCCCGCATGAACGACGCGACCAGGCTTCCCGAGGGCTACGAATTCTCCGCCGACACCGACCGCGTGGACGTCGGCCGGGTCCACCGCTGGCTGTCGACCGACGCCTACTGGGCGACCGGCCGGCCGCTGGAGAAGCAGCGCCGGGCGATGGACAACTCCCTCAACTTCGGGGTGTACGAGGCGGTCACCGGCGAGCAGGTGGCGTACGCGCGGGTGGTGACCGATCTGGCGATGTTCGCCTGGCTCGCCGACGTGTACGTCGACCCGTCGGTGCGCGGGAAGGGCGTCGGCACCGCGCTGGTCGGGGCGATCCGCGAGCACCTGCGGCCGTACGGGCTGCGCCGCGTGCTGCTGGCCACCCACGACGCCCACGGGGTCTACGAGAAGCTGGGCTTCGCCCCGCTCGAACAGCCGGACCAGTGGATGGCGCTCCACTACGAGCCGTCCGCGTCGCCCGAGCCGTCCGCGTCAGCCGCGTCAGCCGAGCCGTCCGCGTCGCCCGAGTCACCCGAGCCGTCCGCGTCGCCCGTGTGACATTACGGTCGACTTGTCGGACACCTCCTGACCTTTGGGTAACATTTCGTCCGCCCTGAACCATTCACAGCCTTGCAGACCTTGACCTGTCCACAGGTGCGGCAGAACATCGCCGCATGCCACTTCGGGTCACGTTCGTAGCAGCCGCGCGCAGCTCGGCGCTGCTCGGGGAGCGCTTCGAGGACACCCGCCCGCTGGACCAGGCGGGCTGGGACGAGGTGCTGCGCGTCGCCGGTGAACTGCTGCCGCTCGCCGCGGCCGAGCTGCGCTACTGCTCGCCGACCCCGCGCAGCCGCTCGACCGGCGAGGCCCTCGGGTACGCCCCGTTGGTCCAACTGGCGCTGCGCGACTGCGACATGGGCCGCTGGCGCGGGCTGACCCTGGGCGAGGCGATGGCCAGGGAGCCGGACCAGGTCGACGCCTGGCTCGCCGACCCGCGCTCCACCCCGCACGGCGGCGAGTCGCTGCTCTCCTTCATCTCCCGGGTCGGCGGCTGGCTCGACACCCGGCCGGTGGGCGACGGCGGCCGGATCGTCGCCGTCGCCGAACCCGCGGTGATCCGGGCCGCGCTCGTCTACGCCCTCAAGGTGCCGCCCTCGACCTACTGGAACCTCGACGTCCGCCCCCTGTCGACCACCATGCTCACGGGTCACGCCGGCCGCTGGAACCTCCGCTTCGAGACCGCGTCGGCACAGGCCCCACGGCTGTAGCGGCCCGCCGCTCCGTCGTGGACCCCAGCCGCTCCGTTCAGGTGAGCCGGGTGTAGTCGGTGGTGAGGAGCAGGTCCTTCGCCGGGCCGCCGACCCGCCAGGCGGTCCGCCAGTGGTCGGCGTCCCGGACGGTGAACTCGCCCCGGTAGAGGTCGGCCGCGCAGGGGTGGTCGGCCACGTACCGTCCCGAGGCCAGGTCCAGGTCGTGGAAGGGGCGCCCGTCGGCGAACCGCACCTCGGCCGTCCCCGGCCGCGCGCCCGGCAGGAACCGCAGGGTGCGCTCGGCGGGCCGGGCCACGCCCTGCCAGGTGAACGTTCCCGACTCCTCGTGCAGCAGCCCGCCGCCCTCGGCCGGCCGGAACACCGTCGCGCCCTCGAACCGCCCCTCGTCCCCGCTCGCCAGGTCCCGTACGGTCCGCTCCACGCGCCACCGTCCGGCCAGATGCGCCAGCACGTCCGGCACCGGCCACAAGCCGCCCACGGTCATCCCTTCCTCGGGCGCGGGCACCCGGCCGGCACCTCGCGCTCCACCGGCGCCCGGACCTCGTGGTGCGCGGGGTGACCTGTCACCCGGGACGCCTCCCCGTGCGCGGCCCGCGCGTCCGCATCCCCCGACCCTACGCCCGCCCCATTGACGCGCTCATGGCGTGTACATATCTTGCCGTTCGAAGTGCTGACCGCTGTCCGATATTTCGAATAAGCAACTCCCTCAACTCCTCACGAGCCGCGGAGTATCCATGTCACGCACCACCCGCACCCGGCTGAGACTCGGCCTTGGGGCAAGCGCTTTCCTGCTGGCCGTCGGGCTCGTCCCGGCCCCCGCCCACGCCGAGGACACCACCGACTACTCGATCACCGTCGACCCCGCCGCCCAGGGCGCCAGGATCGACAGGACGATGTACGGCGTCTTCTTCGAGGACATCAACCGCGCCGCCGACGGCGGCCTGTACGCGGAGCTGGTCCAGAACCGGTCCTTCGAGTACACGACCGACGACAACAAGTCGTACACCCCGCTCACCGCGTGGACGGTCACCGGCACCGCCCAGGTCGTGAACGACTCCGGCCGCCTCAACGACCGCAACCGCGACTACCTCTCCCTGGACGCCGGTTCGTCCGTCACCAACGCCGGCTACAACACCGGTGTCAGCGTCGAGGACGGCAAGCGGTACGACTTCTCGGTCTGGGCCCGCGCCGACGCCGGGACCACCCTCACCGTCGGACTCTCGGACGCCGAGGGCACCCTCGCCGCCGCCCGCCGGGTGGCCGTGGAGAAGAACGGCTGGGCCAAGTACACGGCCACCTTCACCGCGACCCGCACCAGCTCCACCGGCCGCCTCACCGTGGCCAGTTCGGACGCGGCCGCCCTCGACATGGTCTCGCTCTTCCCGCGCGACACCTACAGGCACGAGTCCAACGGCCTGCGCAAGGACCTCGCCGAGAAGATCGCCGCCCTGCACCCGGGCTTCGTCCGTTTCCCCGGCGGCTGCCTGGTCAACACCGGCTCCATGCAGGACTACAGCGAGGCCTCCGGCTACCAGCGCAAGCGGTCCTACCAGTGGAAGGACACCGTCGGCCCGGTCGAGACCCGCGCCACCAACGCCAACTTCTGGGGCTACAACCAGAGTTACGGACTCGGCTACTACGAGTACTTCCGTCTCGCCGAGGACGTGGGCGCGATGCCGCTGCCCGTCGTCCCCGCCCTCGTCACCGGCTGCGGGCAGAACAAGGCCGTCGACGACGACGCGCTGCTGGAGCGGCACATCCAGGACACCCTCGACCTCATCGAGTTCGCCAACGGCCCGGCGACCTCGAAGTGGGGCAGGGTGCGGGCCGGGATGGGCCACCCGAAGCCCTTCCACCTCACCCACATCGAGGTCGGCAACGAGGAGAACCTGCCCACCGAGTTCTTCGCCCGCTTCACCCGGTTCCGGGCCGCCGTCCAGGCGAAGTACCCGTACATGCAGGTGATCTCCAACTCGGGCCCGGACGACTCCGGTACGACCTTCGACACGGCCTGGCAGCTCAACAAGGACGCCCAGGTCGACATGGTCGACGAGCACTACTACAACAGCCCGCAGTGGTTCCTGCAGAACAACGACCGCTACGACTCCTACGACCGCAGCGGCCCGAAGGTCTTCGTCGGCGAGTACGCCTCCGGCGGCAACACCTTCGGCAACGGCCTCGCCGAGGCGGCCTACATGACCGGCCTCGAACGCAACGCGGACGTCGTCAAACTCGCCTCCTACGCACCGCTGTTCGCCAACGAGGACTACGTCCAGTGGCGCCCGGACCTGGTCTGGTTCAACAACCACGCCTCCTGGGACTCGGCCAACTACGAGGTCCAGAAGCTCTTCATGAACAACGTCGGCGACCGGGTGGTCCCGAGCACCGCCACCACCACACCGGACGTCAGCGGCCCCATCTCCGGCGCCGTCGGCCTGTCGACCTGGAACACCAGCGCCGCCTACGACGACGTCCTGGTGACCGACGCCGACGGGAACACGCTGCTCAGCGACGACTTCTCCGGTGACGACGCGCAGTGGACGCACACCGGCGGCGGCAGCTGGAGCGTCCAGGACGGGCAGTACGTCGAGACGTCGGACACCGCCGAGAACACCATGGTCCAGGCCGGCGACACCGGCTGGCACGACTACGACCTGCGGGTGAAGGCGACCAAGAAGTCCGGCCAGGAGGGCTTCCTCGTCGCCTTCGGCGTCAAGGACACCGGGAACTACTACTGGTGGAACATCGGCGGCTGGAACAACACCCAGACCGCCGTCGAGCAGGCCGTGGGCGGCGGCAAGTCCACGCTCATCGCCAAGGCGGGGTCGGTCGAGACCGGCCGCACCTACGACGTCGACATCAAGGTGCGCGGCCGGCAGGTCACCCTCTCCCTCGACGGCCAGGAGTGGGGCAGCTTCACCGACGACAAGCCGGCCGAGCCCTTCCGGCAGGTCGTCACCAGGGACCAGAAGACCGGCGACCTGATCGTCAAGGTCGTCAACGCCCAGCCCGCGGCGGCCCGTACGGCCGTCGACCTCGGCGGCGCCAAGGTCGCGGACAAGGCCCGGGTGACCACGCTCGCGGCGGCCCAGGACGCGGTGAACACCGAGACGTCCACCGCGGTCGCCCCGGTCACCTCCACCTTCACCGGGGTCGCCGACAGGTTCACGTACACCTTCCCGGCGAACTCGGTCACCTTCCTGCGGATCAGGCAGAGGTAGCGTCCGGCGCGGGCTGCTCTGCGACCGGCAGCAGCCCGCGCTCGGCGAACACTCTTCTCGGCCCTCCTCGCGACCGGTCACCGCAACGCCACGAGCCGGAGCGCGCTCCAGGTCGAGCCGGCGCGGCCGTCACCCCGGCGCACGCGGCGCGGTCAGGGCGTCCCTGTCGCGGACGGTCTCCGCGGCCCTCTGGAGTTCGGTGAGTACGGTGCGGACCGCTCGGCGGGCGGTGCGTTCGGGGCGGTGGAGCGCGTCGATGTGGCGGTGGGCCTCGATACCGGCGAGGGGGCGCAGGACGATGCCCGGATGCGGGCGGGAGGTCCAGCGGGGCATCAGGGCGATCCCGCCGCCCGCGGCGACCACCTCGGCGACCACCGCGATCTCGTTGACGCGGTGGACGATCTCGACCCGGCGTCCGGCGGCCGCCGCGACGGCCTCCACGGTCGCCAGCAGCGGGAAGCCGTCGTGCACGGAGATCCACGGTTCACCGGCCACGTCCCGCGCGGTCAGCTCCGGCCGCCCGGCCAGCGGGTGGCCGACCGGCAGGGCGATGTCGAGCGGCTCGCGCAGCAGCGGTGTGGCCGCGGCGGTGCGCGGCCAGGGTGGCGCGTGGTCGAGGCGGTGGGCGACGACCAGGTCGTAGACGCGGGTCAGGGGCGGGAAGTCGGCCTGGGCGACATCCTCGTCGTGGAGGGCGACCCGGGGCGCCCCCGGTCCGCGCAGCCGGCGCAGCAGCGGGGGGAAGAACGCGGCCGCCCCGCTGTGGAAGGCCGCCACCGTCACCGTGCCGCCGGGCTCGGCGACGTACGCGTCGACGGCGTGGCGGGCCCGCGCCAGCGCCGTCTCCACCCCGATCGCCGCGTCGGCGAGGGCCTGGCCGGCCGCCGTGAGGACCAGCCGGCGCCCGGCGCGCTCGGTGAGCGGGACCGGGATCGAGCGCTGGAGCAGGCGCAGCTGCTGCGAGATCGCCGACGGAGTCACCCGCAGCGCCCGGGCGACCGCCGTGACGCTGCCCAGTTCGCCCAGCTCCCGCAGGACCCGCAGCTGCCGTTCGTCCACGGCGTGAGTGTAGTCCGTGCGTGTAGCTCTGCTTAAGCATCGGTTGAGAAAGACGTCGTTTACTTCAAAATGCAGGTCGGGGATCGTGAACGCCATGCCGACCACCCGCCGTACCGACGCGGTGCTCCTGGTCGTCGCCGTGGTCTGGGGCTCCAGTTACCTGACGGCGAAGACGGCCACGGACACCCTCCCCGTCCCGCTCGTCCTCTTCCTGCGGTACGCCATCGCGGCCGTGGTGTGCGTCGCCCTGCTGGGCCGGTTCGGCCCGCCCACCCGGGACGAGCGGGTCCACGGCTGCCTGCTCGGCCTCACCCAGGCCGTCGTCCTCGTCCTGGAGACGTACGGCGTCGCCCGCACCAGCGCCGGGAACGCGGGCCTGATCATCAGCCTGACCCTCGTCCTCACCCCGGTCCTGGACCGGGTGGCGTTGCCCGGGACCTTCTTCCTGGCGGCCGGGGTGTGCGTGGTCGGCGTCGGTCTGCTCGTGTCCGGGAACGGGCTGCGCGCCCCCGGCGGCGGCGACCTGCTGATGCTCGCCGCGGCGGTCGCCCGGGCCGGTCACGTGGCGCTGGTCGGGCGGGTGACCGCGGCCCGCGCCGTGCGCCCCGCGCACCTGACCGGTGTGCAGTGCGCGGTCGGCGCCGCCCTGTGCCTGCTGCCCGCCGCGCCCGCACTGCCGCGCCTGGCCGGAACCGGCGCCGCCACCTGGGCCCAACTGGTCTACCTGGCCCTCTTCTGCGGCCTGTTCGCCTTCCTCGCCCAGACCTGGGCGGTCCAGCGCACCTCCGCCACCCGGGCCGGCCTGCTGCTGGGCACCGAACCGGTCTGGGCCCTCCTGGTCGGCGCCGGTCTCGGCGGCGAACACCTCGCCCCGCTCGCGGTGCTGGGGGCCGCCCTGATCGTCGCGGGCACGTACTGGGGACAGTCCCTCGAACGCGCCTCCCTCGCAAGCGCGTTCACCTGAACAGCATTTCCCCGAAGCCTTCCGTTCTCTTTTAGGGCGCGCATTCTTTCCTGGGCCCTACACGGATTCGGAATTCGACTTATTACTTCACAGCCGAGACACAACCATCAGGAACATCCACCCGTCTAAGTCGGCGAAACAACGACCTGCGGGGAGTGACACCCCCGTATTTCCCTGGGGGCCGCGGACAATGAATCGCACCATCCTGGCCGGACAAGGAAAGGGGGCGGATCCGGCAGGGGGCGAAGAAGAACGCGAGCCCGGGCCGGTGAACCCGCCCGGCGCCGCCGCGCGACGGGCCGCGGCCCTCCTCGCGGCCTTCCTGGCGGCCCTCGCGTTCTGCGCCGCCGACGCGGTGGCCGGCAGCTACCCCTTCGGCTCCCGCACCCGGGACGTCAACGACCTCGGCAACCAGTACGTCCCCTTCCACGCCCACCTGTGGGACCTGCTGCACGGCAGGGCGGACGGCGGTCTCCTCGTCAACTGGCAGTCCGGCTACGGCTCCAGCTTCCTGCCCGACGCCGGCACCTACCTCAGCAGCCCGTTCGCCCTGCTGGTCGGGGTGTTCCCGCGCCACGAGATCGACCTCGCGGTGTACGTGATCACCGTGCTGAAGACGGCGACCGCCGGCGCGGCCATGGCCTGGCTGCTGCTCGGCCTGCGCCCGGGACGCTGGTGGGCGGCCGGCCTCCTGGGCGCCTCCTACGCCCTGTGCGGCTGGAACCTCGCCCTCGCCTCGTACAACCCGATGTGGCTCGACGGCCTGATCGCGCTGCCGCTGCTGTGCCTGGTCGGCGAGTGGACCCTGGCCGCCCGGCGTCCGCTGCTGGGCGTGCTGGTCGTGGCGCTCGCCTGGACCGCCAACTTCTACACCGCCTACATGGCCACCCTCGGCGCCGCCCTGGTGCTGCTGCTCAGGCTCGTCCTGGCCCGGCCGCCCCGGCGGCGCGCCCTCCTGGTGCCGGTCCGGGCCGCCGTGACCGCCGGGCTCGGTGCCGGGCTGGCCGCGCCGCTGGTCGTCGTCGTGTACGCCGGCACCAGGCACGCCTACCCGGGCCGCGAGGGCCACTTCGCCCCGGTCGGCGCCGACGACCTGCTCGCCCGGCTGCTGCCGGCCACCTACAGCTACAGCTCCCCGGCCCTCTACGTCGGCGTCACCGCGCTGGTGCTCGCCCTGGCGCTGCCCTTCCACCGGGGCGTCCCGGTCCGGGTGCGGGCGGGCTGGACGGTCCTGGTGCTCGCCGTGGCCCTGTCCTTGCAATGGGCGCCGACCAGTCTGGTCTGGCACGCCTTCGCGGCCCCCAACGGCAGCTCCTACCGCCAGGCCTTCGTGCTCTGCGGCCTGCTGGTCATCGCCGCCTGGCACGCTCTCGCCCAGGGCCCGCCGGACCGGCGGGCCCTGGGGGCGGCGGCCGTCCTGCTGGCCCTGGTCGCGGCCGCCGCGAGCCGCAGCGCCCTGACCCGGCAGCACGGCCACCACACCTGGCCGGTGGTCGCGCTGGCCGCCGCGGGAGCCCTGGGCGGGCTCGTCCTGCTCGGTCTGCGCCGCGGCCGCCCGGCACTCGTGGGCCTCGCCGCGCTGCTGCTGATCGGCGCCCAGTTCGGCGAGGCCGCGGCCACCTCGGCCGTGGCCGGCCGCGCGCGGCTCGGCCAGATGGACGACTACGCTCCGTGGGGCGAGCGCCAGCGCCGGGAGGCGGCCGCGGTCGCCGGGCACGACGCCTGGCCCGCGTACCGCACCGAACCCGGCCGGGACCAGACCGTCGCCAACGACCCGATGACGGTGGGCGGTCAGGGCGCGCAGTACTACAGCAGCCTCACCGCCGACGTCCTCACCCGCACGCTCACCGCCCTCGGCGACGGCTGGACCTCGCGCGGCCGCAGCCTCCAGAGCCTCGACAACCCGGTCACCGACGCGGTCTTCTCGGTGGGCGCCCGGGTGCACAACCCGCCGGACCCGCACCAGAAGTGGCTGCCCCAGGGCGGCGGTCCGCCGACCGTCACCCGCGAGGACGTCCCGCCGCTGGTCACCGTGCGGGCCACCACCCGGGGCGGCACCACAGCGGCCGGCTTCGGCCCCTCGCCCTACCGCAACCAGGAACTGCTGCTCGGCGCCCGCGTCTACACCCTGCCCCGCACCACCCTCGGCGGTGGGCCCGAGGGGGACGCGGTGCGCGGACTGCTCGTCCGGGGGCCCCGGACGCTCACCGCGCGGTGCCGGGCCGGGAACGAGGTGTTCCTGTGGGCGCCGCACTACTCGGGCACGGCCCGGCTCGCCGGCGGGGGCGCGCCGAAGCTGTTCCGGTCGGACGCGGAGGGCACCAGGACCGCCGCGATGCAGCCGCTCGGCACGGTGCGTGCCACCGGTCCGGTGCGCGTCGACCTGAGGCCCGACCGGCTCGGCCGGATACCCGCCCGGGGCGCGGTCGGCTGCCTCGACACCGCTGAACTGCACCGTGCCGTGCGGGACTTGAAGTCCTCCGCCGCGACCGAGGTGACCGTCCACGACGGCACCCTGCACGCCGAACTGCCCGCCGGGAGCCGCGGCACCGCCGTCGTCGCCGCTCCCCGGATCGCCGGCTGGCGCTGCTCGGCCGGTGGCGCCGAGGCCCCCGCGGGCGAGTTCCACGGCCTGATCGCCGTCCCCTTGCACGGCTCCGCCACCAGCCTGACCTGCACCTTCCACCCGCCCGGCCTGCGTCTGGGGGCCGCCGTCGGCGGCGCCTCGCTGCTGGCCCTGATCCTGCTCGGCGTCGCCTCGGCCCTGCGCCGCGGATCCGCCACCCGCCCCGGCGAGCGCACGACCACCGCCCGCCGACCCGTCCCCAGGGGGAAGAACCCGTGCTGATATCGATCGTCGCGCCGTGTTACAACGAGGAAGACGTCATCGAGCGCTTCCACGAGCGGATCCAGCGGACCGCCGGCGAACTCCTGCCGCTCGGGCACGACATGGAGTTCGTGTACGTCGACGACGGCAGCCGCGACCGCACCCTCGCCCGCCTCGGCTCGATCGCCGACCGCGACCCGCGGGTCCGCTACGTCTCCTTCAGCCGCAACTTCGGCAAGGAGTCGGCCCTGCTCGCCGGTCTCCAGCACGCCTGCGGCGACTGTGTGATCGTGATGGACGCCGACCTCCAGCACCCGCCCGAACTCGTCGGGCGCATGGTCGAACTCCGCGGCGAGGGCTACGACCAGGTCATCGCCCGGCGCACCCGGCAGGGCGACCGGCTCGCCCGCACCCTCACCGCACGCCTGTACTACCGGCTCGTCAACCGGCTCGTCGACGTCGAACTCGTCGACGGCGTGGGCGACTTCCGGCTGATGTCGCGCCGGGTGGTGGACGCCGTCCTGAACCTCACCGAGTACAACCGCTTCTCCAAGGGGCTGTTCGCCTGGGTCGGCTTCCCCAGCACCACCTTCGAGTACGAGAACGCGGTGCGCGCGCACGGCACCAGCTCCTGGTCGTTGCGCAGCCTGCTCGATTACGGCCTCGACGGGCTGCTCTCCTTCAACAACCGCCCGCTGCGCGCCGCGCTCCACCTCGGGATGACCCTGCTCGCCCTGGCCGGCGCGTACACGGCGTGGATCGTGGGCGGTGCGATGATCCACGGCGTCGAGACACCCGGCTATGTCACCATCATCACAGCCGTCACCGCCCTGGCCGGCGTCCAGATGATCATGCTCGGGGTCATCGGGGAGTACACCGGCCGGATCTACTACGAGGTCAAGGGGCGCCCGCACTTCCTGGTGAAAGCGACGAACGTGGACCGAACGGAAGACCGCACCCGCGACACGAAGAAGGACCTCATCCCCTGATGCCGAACGCCCTGTCGACCGCCACCGGACCCGCTCGCCCGATATCGGGTCAGATCGCCACCTTCGCGGCGGTCGGTGTCGTCAACACGGCGACGTACTACGGGCTCTACCTGCTTTTCCTCAGGTATTTGCCGTACCTCGCCGCGCATATTCTCGCATTCGTGCTGAGCATGATCGGATCGTTTTTCCTCAATGCGAGGTTCACTTACCGGACGCGTCCCACCTGGCGGAAATTCCTGCTCTTCCCGCTCACCAACGCGACGAATTTCGTGCTCACGACGGTGGGTGTCTACGTGTTCGTCGACGTGCTGCACGCGGGGAGCACGTTCGCCCCGCTGATGGCCTCGGCGGCGGCGATCCCGGTGACCTTCCTGGTCTCGCGGTGGGTCATGCTGCCGAAGGCGGAGGCCGCATAGAGATGCCAGGCGTTGCATAAACGTGCAGCGCGCCGTATAGTCATGCCATCCAGAGGAGGATGGACATGGCGGTACGTGCGGCGGTGGCCGGAGCGAGCGGATACGCGGGCGGAGAGGTCCTGCGGCTGCTCCTCACACACCCCGAGGTCGAGATCGGTGCCCTGACCGGCAACTCCAACGCGGGCCAGCGCCTGGGCGCGCTCCAGCCGCACCTGCTCCCGCTGGCCGACCGTGTGCTGGAGGAGACGACCGCCGAGGTCCTCGCCGGCCACGACGTGGTCTTCCTCGCACTCCCTCACGGCCAGTCCGCCGCCGTCGCCGAACAGCTCGGCCCGGACGTCCTCGTCGTCGACATGGGCGCCGACTTCCGGCTGGCCGACCCGGCCGACTGGGAGCGCTTCTACGGCTCCCCGCACGCCGGCACCTGGCCCTACGGCCTCCCCGAACTGCCGGGTGCCCGCGCCGCGCTGGAGGGGGCCAAGCGCATCGCGGTACCCGGTTGCTACCCCACCGCCGTCTCCCTCGCCCTCTACCCGGCCTACGCCGCCGGCATCGCCGGGCCCGAGGCGCTCGTCGTCGCCGCGTCCGGCACCTCCGGCGCAGGCAAGGCGGCCAAGCCCCACCTGCTCGGCAGCGAGGTCATGGGCTCCATGACGCCGTACGGCGTCGGCGGCGGCCACCGGCACACCCCCGAGATGATCCAGAACCTGAGCGCGGTGGCGGGGGAGCGGGTCGCCGTCTCCTTCACACCGACGCTCGCGCCGATGCCCCGGGGCATCCTCGCCACGTGCAGCGTCAAGGCCGTGCCGGGGGTGACGGCCGAGTCCGTGCGCGCCGCCTACGAGAAGGCCTACGCCGACGAGCCCTTCGTCCACCTCCTCCCCGAGGGCCGGTGGCCCGCCACCGCGTCCGTCTACGGTTCGAACGCCGTTCAGGTGCAGGTCGCGTACGACGACGCCGTGGGCCGCATCATCGCGATCAGCGCCATCGACAACCTGACCAAGGGCACCGCCGGCGGTGCCGTCCAGAGCATGAACCTCGCCCTGGGTCTCGCCGAGGCCACCGGGCTGACCACGATCGGAGTTGCGCCGTGAGCGTGACGGCAGCGAAGGGATTCACGGCCGCGGGCATCGCCGCCGGGATCAAGGAGAGCGGCAACCCGGACCTGGCCCTCGTGGTCAACAACGGTCCGCGCCGCGCCGCCGCGGGCGTCTTCACCTCCAACCGCGTGAAGGCCGCGCCCGTGCTCTGGTCCGAGCAGGTCATCGCGAGCGGCCAGGTCTCGGCCGTCGTCCTCAACTCCGGCGGCGCCAACGCCTGTACCGGCCCCAAGGGCTTCCAGGACACCCACGCGACGGCCGAGAAGGCGGCCGAGGCGCTGGGCCGGGGCGCGATCGAGGTCGCCGTCTGCTCGACGGGCCTGATCGGCGTGCTGCTGCCCATGGACAAGCTGCTGCCCGGCGTCGAGACCGCCGCCGCCCAGCTCTCCGAGCACGGCGGCGAGAAGGCGGCCATCGCCATCAAGACCACCGACACCGTGCACAAGACGGCCGTCGTGGCCAAGGACGGCTGGACCGTCGGCGGCATGGCCAAGGGCGCGGGCATGCTCGCCCCCGGCCTCGCCACCATGCTGGTCGTCCTCACCACGGACGCGGTCGTCGGCGCCGAGGACCTGGACCGGGCGCTGCGGGCCGCGACCCGCACCACCTTCGACCGCGTCGACTCCGACGGCTGCATGTCCACCAACGACACCGTGCTGCTGCTCGCCTCCGGCTCCTCCGAGGTCACCCCGGACCAGGCGGAGTTCGCCGAGGCCGTCCGCGCCGTCTGCGACGACCTCGGACAGCAGCTGATCCGGGACGCCGAGGGCGCCAGCAAGGACATCAGGATCGAGGTCGTGAACGCGGCGACCGAGGACGACGCCGTCGAGGTGGGCCGCTCCATCGCCCGCAACAACCTCCTCAAGTGCGCCATCCACGGCGAGGACCCCAACTGGGGCCGCGTGCTCTCCGCGATCGGCACCACCCGCGCCGCCTTCGAGCCCGACCTGCTCAACGTCGCCATCAACGGCGTCTGGGTCTGCAAGAACGGCGGGGTGGGCGAGGACCGCGAGAAGGTCGACATGCGCTACCGCGAGGTGCACATCGTCGCCGACCTCGCGGCCGGCTCCGAGACGGCCACCGTCTGGACCAACGACCTCACCGCCGACTACGTCCACGAGAACAGCGCGTACTCGTCATGAGCACCACGCGCAAGCACACCGCGCTGCCCAAGGCCCAGACCCTCATCGAGGCGCTGCCCTGGCTGGTCCGTCACAACGGCCGGACCGTTGTGATCAAGTTCGGCGGCAACGCCATGATCGACGAGGACCTGAAGGCGGCCTTCGCCCAGGACGTCGTCTTCCTGCACCACGCGGGCCTCAGGCCGGTCGTCGTGCACGGCGGCGGCCCGCAGATCAGCGCAGCCCTCGACAAGCACGGCATCGTCAGCGAGTTCAAGGCCGGGCTCCGGGTCACCACCGAGGACGCCATGGACGTCGTACGGATGGTGCTCGCCGGGCAGGTCCAGCGCGAGCTGGTCAACCTGCTCAACCAGCACGGGCCCCTCGCCGTCGGACTGACCGGCGAGGACGCCCACACCATCACCGCCACCAAGCACCGGCCCACGATCGACGGCGAGTTGATCGACATCGGGCGGGTCGGCGAGATCACCGCGATCGACACGGGCGCGATCGAGGCCCTGCTCGCCGACGGCCGCATCCCGGTCGTCTCCTCCATCGCCCGCTCCCAGGACGACGGACACGTCTACAACGTGAACGCCGACACGGCGGCCGCGGCACTCGCCGCCGCTCTGGGCGCCGAGACCCTCATGGTCCTCACCGACGTCGAGGGGCTCTACGAGGACTGGCCGAACTCCGACGAGGTGATCAGCCGCCTCACCGCTTCCCAGCTGGAGAAGCTGCTGCCGGACCTCAGCGCCGGCATGGTGCCGAAGATGGAGGGCTGCCTGCACGCCGTGCGCAACGGCGTGCAGACCGCCCGGGTCATCGACGGCCGGGTCCAGCACTCGATCCTGCTGGAGATCTTCACGGACGAGGGGATCGGCACGATGGTCGTGCCGGACCCGGAGGGTGAGTCATGAGCAACCAGGAACTGACCTCGCGCTGGCAGGGCGCGCTCATGAACAACTACGGCACCCCGCGGCTGCCCCTCGTCCGCGGCGAGGGCGTCAGGGTCTGGGACACCGAGGGCCGGGAGTACCTCGACTTCGTCGGCGGCATCGCCACCAACGCGCTCGGCCACGCCCACCCGGCGATCGTCGAGGCCGTGAGCAGCCAGATCGCCTCCCTCGGCCACATCTCCAACTTCTTCATGGCCGAGCCCACCGTGGCCCTCGCCGAACGGCTGATCCAGCTCTTCGGCCGGGACGGCAGGGTCTTCTTCTGCAACTCCGGCGCCGAGGCCAACGAGGCCGCCTTCAAGATCGGCCGGCTCACCGGGCGGACCCACATGGTCGCCACCGAGGGCGGCTTCCACGGCCGTACGATGGGCGCCCTCGCGCTCACCGGACAGCCCGCCAAGCAGGATCCGTTCCGCCCGCTGCCCGCCGACGTCACCCATGTGCCCTTCGGCGACGCCAAGGCGCTGGCCGCCGCGGTCACCGAGGAGACGGCACTCGTCGTCATCGAGCCGGTCCAGGGCGAGAACGGCGTGGTCGTGCCCCCGGCCGGCTACCTCAAGGCGGCCCGCGCGATCACCGCCGCCACCGGCGCCCTGCTCGTCCTCGACGAGGTGCAGACCGGCGTCGGCCGTACCGGCACCTGGTTCGCCTACCAGGCTCACGAGGGCGTCCTGCCCGACATCGTCACCCTCGCCAAGCAGCTCGGCGGCGGGCTGCCGCTCGGCGCGACCGTGGCCTTCGGCCGCGCCGCCGAACTGCTCCAGCCCGGCCACCACGGCACCACCTTCGGCGGCAACCCGGTCGCCTGCGCCGCCGGCCTCGCCGTCCTCGACACCATCGGCAACGACGGACTGCTGGAGAACGTCAAGCGGCAGAGCGAGCGGCTGCGGGACGGAATCGAGGGCCTCGGCCACGGCCTGATCGATTATGTCCGGGGTGCGGGCCTGCTCCTGGGTATCGTGCTCACCGAGCCGCTGGCGCCGCGGGTGCAGCAGGCGGCTCAGGAGGCCGGGTTCCTGGTGAACGCGCCCGCTCCCGACGTCGTACGGCTGATGCCGCCGCTGAACCTGCGCGACGACGAGGCGGACGCGCTCCTGCGGGCACTGCCAGGCATCCTCGACGCAGCGGGCGGGCACGGACGATCCGGAGAATGAGACGACGATGAGCCAGGCGCAGGAGTTCGACCAGTCGGGCGGGACGGGGGCGGCGGTGCCGCAGACCCGGACCGCCCGGCACCGCCGGATCGTGGACATCCTCAACCGGCAGCCGGTGCGCTCGCAGAGCCAGCTCGCCAAGCTGCTGGCCGACGACGGGCTCACGGTCACCCAGGCGACACTCTCCCGGGACCTCGACGAGCTCAACGCGGTGAAGATCCGCAACACCGACGGCGAACTGATCTACGCGGTCCCCAGCGAGGGCGGCTTCCGCACCCCCCGCGCCCCGCTGGGGGAGTCGGCGAAGGAGGAGCGGATGCGCCGCCTCTCCCAGGAACTGCTGATCTCGGCGGAGGCCTCGGCCAACCTGGTCGTCCTGCGCACCCCGCCGGGCGCGGCCCAGTTCCTGGCCTCGGCGATCGACCAGGCCGAGCTGCACGACATCCTCGGCACCATCGCCGGCGACGACACGCTGCTGCTGATCAGCCGCGAGCCCACCGGCGGCCAGGCCCTCGCCGACCACCTGCTGCGCCTGGCCCAGAACGGGCACTGACCCACGTGCGGGGCCCGTCCCGCCGACGGAGAATGGACATGTGATCTTCCGCGGCGGGCGGGCAATCCCCTGGCGGCCGTCGAACGTATACAGGGGTGTGTCGGGATTCGGGTTCCCCGTCGGCCGCCTGCCGGACGAAGCTCTGCTGTCCGGGCTGGCCACCGGAGATCCGGAGCTCGCTGTGATCTTCGTACGGAGGTTCCAGCACCGGGTCTTCGGGGTGGCCATGGCCGTCACAGGTGATCAGCAGCTCGCCGAGGACATCGCCCAGCAGACCTTCGAGCGGGCCTGGCGGCACGCCCAGATCTACGACTCGCGCCGCGGCTCGGTCGCCACCTGGCTGACCACCATCGCGCACAACCTCGCCGTCGACGCCGTCCGCGCACGCCGCACGGAACCGATGGCGCCCGAGGACCTCGACCCCCTGCTGGACGCCGTCACCGAGACCCCCGAGCGGTGGGCCCTGGCCGAGGAGGCCGCCACCCAGCTCCGGGCCGCGCTGGCCCGGCTGCCCAGGGAGCAGGCCAGGGCCCTGATGATGGCGGGCGTCTACGGCATGACGGCCCAGCAGATCGCCGACGTGGAGAAGATCCCGCTCGGCACCGCCAAGACGCGGATCAGGACGGCGATGGCGAAACTCCGCACCGCCCTCGCGTCCCCCAAGCGAGGCGACCATGTCCGGTGACGCGCACTGCGAGAAGCTGCGGGAGGTGGGCGCCGAGCTGGCGCTGGGCGTCCTGCCCGGCCGCGAGCGCGCCGAGGCGGTCGCCCACCTGGACGGCTGCGCCGACTGCCGGGAGTACGTGCGTCGGCTGACCGGGATCGGTGACCGGCTGATCGGCCTGCTGCCGGACGCCGAACCCCCGCCCGGCTTCGAGACCCGGGTGGCCCGCGCCCTGACCGCCCGGCCGGCCGGGGCCGAGGGACAGCGCCCGGCCGCCGTCCCGCGGGGCCGGCTCGGCCGGATCGGACGCGCCCGGCTGCGGCTCGCCGCGGTGGCCACCGCCCTGACCGTCGCCGTCGGCTTCGCCGGCTGGGCGATCGGCGGCGCCGTGGAGGGTGCCGTCACCGCCGCCTCGACGCCCGCCTCCGAATCCGAGCCCATGCTCGTCGGCGACATGATCCCGGCCGGCGGCGGACAGCCCGTCGGCGAGGTCTACGCCCACCCCGGCAGCCCCGCCTGGATCTTCGTCTCCGTCGCCCTCCCCGGCACCCCCTACAACGGCAGGGTCACCTGCCTCCTCGACCGCGCCGACGGCACGGCGGCCGTCCGGGTCGGAGACTTCCCGCTGCGCGCCGGACGCGGCAGCTGGGGCGTGGCCGTCCCCGTCGACCTCACCAGGTACGGCGCCGCCCGTCTGACCGCTCCCGACGGCACCGTCCTCGCCACCGCGCGGCTCCAGCAGGGCACGGTGGTCACACCGCACGGGTCATGACGTCAGGACGGGGCATGACCCGTCAGGACAGCACGGCTCCCGCCTCGTGCAGCCGGTGCAGCCGGGCGTACGGCCCCTCGCGCCCGAGCAGCTCCGCGTGGGCGCCGTCCTCGACGACCCGGCCGCGGTCGAGCACCACGATGCGGGTCGCGTCCCGGACGGTCAGCAGGTTGTGGGAGATGACCACGGTCGTCCGTCCGGCCATCAGCCGCCGCAGCGGGTCCATGATCCGCCGGCCCGACCGGACGTCCAGCCCGGCCGTCGGCTCGTCGAGCAGGAGCACCGGCGCGTCCCGGACCATCGCCCGGGCGATCGCCAGCCGCTGGCACTGCCCGCCGGACAGCGTCCGGCCGCGCTGGCCGACGAGCGTGTCGTAGCCCTCCGGGAGCCGCTCGACGAACTCGTGCGCGTCGGCCGCCCGCGCCGCCGCGACGATCTCCGCCTCCGTGGCCGACGGCCGCCCGTAGGCGATGTTCTCCCGCACGGTGCCGTGGAAGACGAGCGTCTCCTGGAGCACCACCGCGACACTCTCCCGCACGTCGGCGAGGGCCAGCTCGCGCAGGTCGGTCCCGTCGAGGCGGACCGCGCCCCGGTCGGGGTCGTAGAACCGCAACTGGAGCTTGGCCAGCGTGGACTTGCCCGCGCCGCTCGCCCCGACCAGCGCCAGGGTCTCCCCGGGCGCCGCGTGGAACGACACGTCCGACAGCGCCCAGGCCCCGGTGCCCGGGTAGCGGAACCACACCCCGTCGAACTCCACGTCCCCGCGCGCCCGCCGGATCCGCCGGGCCCCCGGCGCCTCGGCCACCTGGGGCCGCTGGTCCAGCAGTTCGATGATCCGCTCCGCCGAGGCGGAGGCCGCGTAGAAGGTGGTGCCGAGCCCGGACAGACCGTGCACCGGGCCGTACAGCTTGCCGATCAGCGCGAGGAAGACCAGCAGGCCGCCGAGGGTCAGCTGGCCCTGCGCCAGTTTCCAGGTGCCCAGGCCCAGCACCGCGAGACCGCCCGCCACCTCGATGAACTCGACGACCGGCCCGTACACCCCGCGGATGCGCGCCGAGGCCATCGCCGCCCGGAACCTGCCGGTGTTCTCCCGCTCGAACCGGCGCTCCTCCCACTCCTGCCGGTTGTACGCCTGCACGAGCACGACGTTGCCCAGGGACTCCTCCGCGATCGCGCTGAGCGAGCCGCCGCGCCGCCTGCGCTCCCGCGACGCCTCCTTGATCAGCCGCGAGAAGTGCCGGGCCGCGCCCCAGAACAGCGGCACGATGACGAGGGCGAGCAGGGTCAGGTCCCAGCGCAGGTAGAACAGCAGGCCGACGAAGACGGCGAGCCGGATCACGTAGTACAGGGCGTCCGCCACGCCCGAGAGCAGGAACGTCTCCACCGCGTCGACGTCGCCGGTGACCCGGGAGAGCACGTCACCGAGCCGGCGGCGCTCGAAGAAACCCAGCGACAGGCCCTGGACGTGCCGGAACACGTCGGTGCGCAGCGCCAGCAGGAAGCGTTCGCCGACCCAGGTGGAGGTCATGTCGTCGGCGAAGCCGAGGACGCCGGAGCACAGGACGAGACAGAGGTAGGCGGGGGCGATCCACAGGAACGGGCGCAGGTCGCGGGGGACCAGCACGTCGTCCACGACCACCTTGAACAGCCAGAGCTCGGCCGCGTCGACGGCGGGGGCGGTCAGGCTCAGCGCGACGACCGGCAGCAGCCAGCGGCGGCCGCCGCGGGTGTACGGCCAGAACCGGCGGAACACCTCGCGCGGGGACACCGGGGGCGCCGCGGCGACCACGGCGTCGGAGGTGCCGCCGGTCGAGAGCGGACGCCGTACGGGATGCGCCATGGCACGGGTTCCTCACCAGCGGTCGGCGAAGCGGACCGGCTTCCCCGGACGCCGGTCCGCTCACCCTTTCCGGTGTGGTCAGTAGCCGTTGCGGCCGTGCCGGTCGCCGTGGTCGTGACGGTCGCCGTCGAAGCGGTCACGGTCGAAGCGGTCGCCGTGGTCGTGCCGGTCGCCGTCGAAGCGGTCGCCGTGGTCGCCGTGGCCACCGTGGTCCCCGTGGCCACCGTGGTCGCGGTGCATCGCCGGCATCAGATTGCTGAAGACAGCCATGGTGTTCCTCCCGAAAATCCCTACACAGGGGATACGGGCGAGAGGGCTGCCGGGATGGGGGAACCGGGAAGAAAGTCCTGACCGGTCTCGGTGCCGGGCGCCGGTGCGCCGGGGCTCGTCGCGCGGTTCCCCGCGCCTGTGCCGGGGCGCCTCAGCCCAGGCGGGCCGCCAGGCCCCCCGTGCAGCGCACCTCGTCGCCGGCCGTGATCAGGAGGCCCTCCACGTCCGGCAGGGACTCCAGCCAGGCGAGACCTTCGCGGGAGCCCATCGCGAAGGCCGCGGTGGCCCAGCAGTCCACCCAGGTCAGACGGGGTCCCACCACCGTGACCGCGACCAGGTCCGTCACCGCGGACTTGCCCGTCCGGGGGTCGACGATGTGCGCGCCGCGCTCCGCCGTGCCCGAGGTGGCGACCGACAGCTCGTCCACCCCGGCCGCCGAGATCACCGCCGCCAGACCGCCCGGCCGCAGTGGGTCGGCGATCCCCACCCGCCACGCCCGCGTCGGCTCCGGCGCCCCGAACATCTGGACGTCGCCGCCGCCGTTGACGCTCACGCCGCTCACCCCGGCCACCCCGGCGAGCAGCCGTGCGGCCCGCTCCGCGGACCAGCCCTTCACGATGCCGGTGGGGTCGAGCCGGCCCCGGTAGCGGGTGCTGAACCAGCCGTCGCTCACCCGCTCCGCCTCGGCCGCCAGCTCCAGCACCTCGGCGACCTCCTGGTCGCACTCCGCGACGCCGATCTCCTCCCGGGCCAGCCGGGACACCTGGCTGTCCTCGCGGTAGGTGCTGAACACCTCGTCGACCCGGTGCAGTGCGGCGACCGCCTCGTCCAGGGCCGCCCGTACCGCGTCCGGATCCCCGCCGCGGACGTCAAAGGAGAAGACAGTCCCCATGACCTCTTCCGCATGACGTACCGCGGCGGGAGCTTCCGCGGACTCCGCCACCGTGTCAGCCACCGGCCTGGTCCAGCGCCGACTGCAGTGACTGCTTGTAGCCGGTGCTGGTGTAGGTGGCTCCGGAGACGGAGTCGATGTCGGCGCTGCCCGCCGCCACCGCCTCCTGGTTGAGCTTCGGGACCGAGAGCGCGGTCTTCTGGTCGCTGGTGCCGCCGCTGGGCGCCTGCACGGCCTCGGCCTTGGTGATCTTCCCTCCCGAGACGGTGATCCGGACCTGGACCGGCCCGTACTGGGTCTGCGCCACCTGCCCGGTCACCGTCTTGGCCCCGGCCTGCGCGGACCCGGACGACGAGCCCGATCCCGACGAGGAGCCCGAGGACGAGCCCGTGGACGGGGAGGAGCTCGCCTCCTTCATCTTGTCCAGCGCCGACTGGAGCGACTGCTTGTAGCCGGTGCTGGTGTACGTCGCTCCGGAGACGGAGTCGATGGCCGCGCTCTGCGCCGCCACCGTCTCCTTGTTCAGCTGGGGCACCGACAGCGCCGTCTTCTGGTCGCTGGTGCCGCCCTTGGGCGCCTGGATCGCCTCGGCCTGGGTGATCTTCCCATTGGCGACGGTCAGCCGGACCTGCACGACCCCGTACTGGGTCTGGGTCGCGTCGCCGTCCACCGTCGTGGTGCCGGCCGCCCCGGTGCCGCCCTGCGGCGACTCCTGCCCGGCCGCCGTCGCCGACGGGGCCACGCCCGCCGCCGACGCGGACGCCGGATCGGACGCCGGCTTCAGCGACAGCAGCAGCACGACACCGGACACGGTCGCCGCGGTGGCCAGCACCACACGCCTGATGGGGTGACTCTTCCTCATCGTTCCAGAACTCCCGATTCCCCTGGATTCCCTGAATTCCCGTCGCTCACATCTCGAACGACTCGTGATGGATGCGGCGGGCGGGAACCCCCGCGCCGCGCAGCGCCTCGTACACTCCCTGCGCGAACCCGGGCGGGCCGCACATGAAGACGTCGTGGTCGTCGATGTCCGGGATCTTCCGCTGGAGGTTCTCCGCGGAGATGTCCGGCCGCTCGCCCTCCGGGCTGTTGACCGCGTACATCAGCCGGGCCCCGCGCTCGTTGGCGATCTTCGCGAGTTCGTCCCAGAGCGCCAGGTCCTGCGTGGTGTTGGCCCGGTAGAGCAGCGTCAGGTCGCCCGCGGCGCCGGGCAGCGTCTCGAACAGCGCCCGCATGGGCGTGATCCCGACGCCGCCCGCCACCAGCAGGACCTTGCCGCGGCTGCGCCGGGACGCGGTCATCGCCCCGTACGGCCCTTCGGCCCACACCTTGGTCCCGGGCCGTAGTTCGCGCAGCCGCGCGCTGTGGTCGCCGATCGCCTTGACGGTGATCCGCAGCATGCCGGGGCGCGGTGCCGCCGACAGCGAGTACGGGTGCGAGCTGAACCGCATCCCGGGAGCCAGGAACCGCCAGCGGAAGAACTGGCCGGCCTCCGCGCCCATCCGGTGCAGCTTGCGCCCGCCGATCAGCACCGACACGATGCCCGGCGTCTCCTCGATGACCGCCTCGACCCGCATCCGGTGCCGCAGGTTGAGCCGGATCGGGGTGAGGATCCGGTACCAGACCACCAGCGCGCTGACGGCGCCGTACAGCCCGTACCAGAAGGTCTTGGCCAGCGGCGTGAGCGCGAAGTCGTTGCCGGTGGTGATCTGGTGCCAGAAGGTCAGGAACACGGCCCCGTACGTGAGCAGGTGCACGTGGTACCAGGTGTCGTACGGCAGCCGGCGCCGGACCGGGCCGATCGAGGTCAGGCCGATGACCACGAACAGACCGGTGCCGATGGCGGCCTTTCCCATGTCGGGCAGTTGGTTCACGGAGTCGACGGTCTGCTGGACGATGTCGTTGAGCGTCTTGCCGGCCTGGAGCGCGTAGCCCCACATGATGAGGAAGACGTGCGCGAAGACCAGGCAGAGGGTGTAGCGGCCGCTCATCGCGTGCCAGCGGGCGACGCGGTCGGAGCCGACCCGCCGCTCCAGCGCGGGCACCCGGGCCATCTGGAGGACGACGAGCGCCATCAGGTAGCCGGCCAGCAGGCCCGTGATGCGGCCCGCGTTGAGGATCTTGCCGTTCTGGTCGGCGATGGACGGGGTGTTGTGCCACCACAGCCAGAGCACGGCCGCCGCGCCGGCCCACACGGCGAGCAGCAGCGGTACGGCCGGGGAGCGGCGCGGGCGGATGCGGCGCATCGTCTGGCGGCGGGCGGCACGTCCGCCTGCGAGTGTGGTGGTCACGGTTCCTCCGTGGGGACTTGACCCTTGGCCCACAGATACGTGCCGTACCGCCCGAGTGTTCAGAGACCTGCCGAGTCCAGTGCCGACTGGAGGGACTGCTTGTATCCGTCACTGGTGTAGGTGGCCCCGGAGACGGTGTCGATGTCCGCGCTCTGCGCCGCGAGCGCCTCGCTGCGCAGCTGCGGGACGGCATAGCTGTTGATCTGCTGGTCGCGGGGGTTCTCCGTCGGGTACTGCACCGCCGTGACGTCCGTGATCCTGCCGTTCTTCACGGTCACCCTCACCTGCACCGGCCCCCAGCGGGTCTGCACGGTGTCCCCGGTGACGGTCCTGGTGCCGCCGCTGGACGTGCCGCCGGAGGCGCCCGGCGTGGCGCCGGCGCTGCTGGAGGGGGCCGGGGCCGCCGAGTCCGTGACCACGGCCGGGCCGGTGTGCGGCTTCAGCGCGAGCAGCATCACGATCCCGGAGACGGTGGCGGCACTCGCCAGCACGACCCGGCGCAGCGGGCGGTTCTTGTTCAGTGCGTGCACGTCAGGGGCCTCACAGCTCGAAGGACTCGTGGTGGATACGGCGGTCCGGCACCCCGGCGGCCCGCAGCGCGCCGTACAGCTGCCGGGCGAAGCCGTGCGGGCCGCAGATGTAGACGTCGTGCCCGGCGAGGCCGGGGAAGGTCGCGCGCAGCGACTCGGCCGAGATGTCCGGGCGCTCGCCCCGGGGCCCGTTCAGGGCGTACAGCACCCGTGCCCCGCGCCAGCGCGCTATCGCCTCCAGCTCGCCGCCCAGCGCCAGGTCCTCGGCCGTCCGCGCCCGGTAGAGCAGGGTGACCTCGCCGGGCAGCGTCTCGAACAGCGCCCGCAGCGGGGTGACACCGACACCGGCCGCGATCAGCAGGCTCCGCCCGCCGGTGGCCCGGTCCGCGGTGAGGGAGCCGTAGGGCCCCTCTGCCCACACCCGGGTGCCGGGGCGCAGCAGCGGCATCGCCGCGCTGTGGTCGCCGAGCGCCTTGACGGTGATCCGCAGCAGGTCGCCGCGCGGCGGCGCCGACAGCGAGTACGGCGTCGACGCCCAGCCCATGCCGTCGCCGCCGAAGAACCGCCAGCGCAAGAACTGCCCCGCCTCGGCGCCCAGTTCGCCGATCCGCCGCCCCCGCATCACGACCGAGTACACCCCCGGCGCCTCCTGCTGCACGGACTCCACCCGGAGCCGGTGCCGCAGGTTGAGCCGCACCGGCGCCAGCACCCGGAACCACAGCACCAGCGCCGCGGCCCCCAGGTACAGCGCGTACCAGAAGGCGGTGGCGACCGGCCTGCCGTTGAGGTCGTCGCCGAGCGCCAGCTGGTGGCCGAAGGCGAGGAAGACGGCCGCGTAGGTGAGGAGATGGACGTAGTACCAGAACTCGTAGCTGGTGCGGCGGCGCACCGCGCGCACCGAGGTGACGCCGACCGCGAGGAGGATCACCGTGCCGATGGTGGCCTTCAGCATCTCCGGGTAGTGCAGGACGACGTCCACCGTCTCGCGGACGAGCGGGGCGTGGTCCTGGGCCGCGTACCCGGTGAGGACCAGCACGATGTGCGCGACCAGCAGGCAGACCGTGTACCGCCCGGCCATCGCGTGCCACCGGGCCACCCGGTCGGAGCCGACCCGGACCTCCAGCAGCGGCACCCGGGCCATCAGCCCGACCAGCACCGCGCAGGAGTAGCCGCACAGCAGCCCGGCGATCCGGCCGGCCCCGGTCAGCCAGCCGGCCGCGCCGACGACCGTGCCGGTGTCCGACCACCACAGCAGCAGCACCGCCGCCGCCCCGGCCCACAGCACGGCGAGCACGGCGGCGGCGGGGGAGCGGCGCGTGGCCACGGCGGGCCCGGCCGGGGCCGTACGCCGTTCGTCCACGGTCGTCATGAGTCGCGTCCTTTCTCCGTTCGGTGCCGCCACTGTGCAGCCCGAACTTCTGAGCGACCTCTCAGTGACCGCCCCGCTCAGCGGACTCAGAGGAAACTCAGAGCACCGCAGGTCGCTCGCCGTCGCCCGCAGGAGCGATGCTGGTAGACGCGATGAACACCACCCGATCCGGCCGCCCGGCCCTCACCAGACCCGACGGCACCCCGCTGCGCGTCCTCGTCGTCGACGACGACCCGGACCTCGCGGAGGTCCTCACCGGCGCCCTGCGCTACGAGGGCTGGGAGGTCCGCGGGGCCGGTGACGGCGCGAGCGCGCTGGCCGCGGCCCGGGAGCTGCTGCCGGACGCGGTCGTCCTCGACGTGATGCTCCCGGACACCGACGGCTTCGCCGTCCTGCGCTCGCTGCACCAGGTCAAGCCGGACGTCTGCGTGCTCTTCCTGACCGCCCGGGACGCCGTCGAGGACCGGATCGCCGGGATCACCGCGGGCGGCGACGACTACGTCACCAAGCCCTTCAGCCTGGAGGAGGTCGTCGCCCGGCTGCGCGGTCTGCTGCGCCGCGCCGGCATGGCCCGCCAGCAGGAGGACGGCCCGCGCCTCGTCGTCGGCGACCTCGCCATGGACGAGGAGGCCCGCGAGGTCACCCGGGCCGGCGAACTGATCGAGCTCTCCCCGACCGAGTTCGAGCTCCTCCGCTTCCTGATGCGCAACCCGCGCCGCGTCCTCAGCAAGGCGCAGATCCTCGACCGGGTCTGGTCCTACGACTTCGGCGGCCGCGCCCATGTCGTGGAGCTGTACATCTCCTACCTGCGCAAGAAGGTCGACGCCGGCCGCGAGCCCATGATCCACACCGTGCGCGGCGCCGGGTACGTCCTCAAGCCGGTGGCCAGGTGAACCCCGTACGACGGCTCCGGCGCCTGCCGCGCCCGCGCGTCCCCCGTACCCTCCGCGCCCGCCTCACCGCGGGCCTGGTCGTACTGCTCGCGCTGAGCTGCGCGGCCGTCGGCGTCGCCGCGGTCGTCGAGCTGAACGGCTTCCTCACCGGACGCGTCGACCAGCAGCTCCAGCAGACCGGACCGAGCTTCCCGCAGTCCCTGGAACACGGCACCTACAAGCCGAGCGACCGGGACGGCGACGAGCGCGGCGACACCCGCCGGCAGGCCGCCGGCACCTTCGGCGCCCGCCTGCTGAACGGCGAGGTCACCAACGCGGCCCTGATCCCCTCCGGCGCCGATCCCGACCTGACCGTCGGCCTCACCGCCGGCGACCGCGCGGCCCTCGCCCGGGTCCCGGTGGACGGCAGGCCGCACACGGTCCGGCTCTCCTCGATCTGCTCCTACCGGCTGATGGCCTGGTCGGGCCGGGACGGCGACGTCCTGATCACCGGTCTGCCCCTGGAGCCGGTCCGGGCCACCGTGCACCGTCTGGAACTGGTCTGCGCCGCGGTCTTCGGCCTCGCCCTGGCCGTGGCCGGGGTGGCCGGCGCCCTCTGGGTCCGCTGGTCCCTGCGCCCCCTGAGCCGGGTCGCGGCGACCGCCACCCGGGTCAGCGAGCTGCCGCTCGCCAGCGGCGAGGTCGCCCTGCCGCCGCGCGCCCCCCGGTCCGATCCGCGCAGCGAGGTCGGCCGGGTGGCCACCGCCTTCAACCGCATGCTGGGCCATGTGGAGGACGCGCTCACCAAACGCCACGCCAGCGAGGAGCGCCTGCGCAGCTTCGCGGCCGACGCCAGCCACGAACTGCGCACCCCGGTCGCCTCCGTCCGCGGCCACGCGGAACTGGCCCTGCTCCACCCCGGCCCGGTGCCCGCCGAGGTCACCCGGGCCCTGGAACGCATCGCCGCCGAGTCCTCCCGCATGGGCGAGATGGTGGACGACCTGCTCCTGCTGGCCCGTCTGGACGCGGGCCGCCCGCTGGAGAGCCGTCCGGTGGACCTCACCCGCCTCATCCTCGACGCGGTCACCGACGCCCGGGCCGCGGGTCCCGACCACCGCTGGACCCTGGACCTCCCCGAGGACCCGGTGACGGTCACCGGCGACACCCACCGCCTCCAGCAGGTCCTCGCCAACCTCCTGGCCAACGCCCGGCTGCACACACCCGCGGGCACGACGGTGACGGTGACCCTGGAGACGGACGGGGCGGCGGTCCTGCTGCGGGTCCACGACGACGGGCCCGGCATCCCGCCCGACATCCGGCCGGGCGTCTTCGAACGCTTCACCCGGGCCGAACACCGCCGCCGCCAGGACGCGACGGGGGCGGGAGCGGGCCTGGGCCTGTCGATCGTGGCGGCGGTGGTGGAGGCGCACGGAGGCACGGTGACCGTGGAGAGCCGCCCGGGTTCGACGACGTTCACCGTGCGCCTGGTGCCGGGGGCGCCCGCATAGGGCCGCAGGGAACCCCTGCGGCGAAGCGCCGATCTCAGTACCGGGTGAGAGCGGTGTCCCCGCTCGCGGTCCCCATGGCGATGTGCGGTGCCTTCCCGGGATCCGCCCACTGCATGATCCGCCGCATCGCGTCCTCCGGCACCGACACGCACCCCGCGGTGGCCCCGGCCCCGTTGACATGCAGGAAGATCCCGGCCCCGCGCCCGCGCACCGGCCGCTCGTAGTTGAACCCGATCACCAGGGCGTGCGCGTACTGCGTGCCGTAGGACGACAGGTGCTCCGCCTCCGTGGTCCGGCAGTCGGCGGGCAGCGGCTCGGTCCAACGGTTGTAGGAGGCGGAGTCGTTGTCCTGGCACCACCAGGAGTCCGCGGTCACCGCCCGGTACTCGACCCTGGTCCCCGCCGGCGCCGCCCGGAGGCCGAACCCGAACGGAAGGCCGTACAGCCCCGTGGGGGTCGTCTTCGTGCCCTGCTGCCGCTTCGCGCCCTCGACCAGCCCGTTCGCGCCGAAGCGGGCGTCGGCGGAGCCGACCTTCGCCCACTGCCCGTCCCGGAGTTCCCACCAGGTCAGGGTCCCCGAGGTCGAGGCCGTCCCGGCCGCCTCGGCGGTGATCAGCTGGCTGCCGCCACCCGTGTCGGCCATGAGAGCGGGCAGCGGTGACGGGTCACCGGCCCCCGGTGCCGCTCCGAGCAGCAGCAGGGACGCGGAGACGAGGGTGCCGACGACGCCTGGACGCATGGCCCAGACGCTAGACGGGGCCGGTGGCCCCGGCAGCCCGGGTGGGCCGTCCGGGGGTGCGGGCCCCGGACGGACGGGAACCACCGTGGCCGCCCCGGCCGGCGCTCTCAACGGGGCGGCCACGGCTGCCTGTCACGTCACTTGGTGAGCGTGCAGGCGGCCAGGGAGTCGAGGCCGGTGGGCTTGGTCGAGGTGCGGCCGATCGAGATGGCGATGCGGTCGATGGTCGACACGCGCTTGTCCTTGAGGGGGCCGAGGATGGCGTTGTTGACGAAGTTCGGGCCGCCCTGGCCGAGGGTGTCGACCAGGCGCTTGTTGGCCTCGTCGATCTGCGTCTGGAGGAGGGTGAGGTTGCGGGTGACCTCGGCCTGCGCGGAGGCGGGGACTGCGGGGAGCTGGGAGGCCACGTCCGGGCAGGTGATCGTGCCGGCGGCGCTGGTGCTGGTGCCCGTGCCGCCCGTGGACTGCTGCTGGGTCGCCGTCGCGCTGGGCGCGGCGGAGGCCGTGGCCGTCGCCGTACCGCTGCCGGTGTTGGTCGCGGTCCCGCTCGCGTTCAGGGTGCAGGCGGCCAGGGAGTCGAGGCCGGTGGGCTTGGTCGAGGTGCGGCCGATCGAGATGGCGATGCGGTCGATGGTCGACACGCGCTTGTCCTTGAGGGGGCCGAGGATGGCGTTGTTGACGAAGTTCGGGCCGCCCTGGCCGAGGGTGTCGACCAGGCGCTTGTTGGCCTCGTCGATCTGCGTCTGGAGGAGGGTGAGGTTGCGGGTGACCTCGGCCTGCGCGGAGGCGGGGACTGCGGGGAGCTGGGAGGCCACGTCCGGGCAGGTGATCGTGCCGGGCGAGGCGGCGAGCGTGCGGGCGTTGCTGGTGGCGCTGCTGTCGGGCGTCCCGGCGAGGGCCGAACCGGCGATGACCGCACCGGACAGCGCCACGGCGGCAGCGCCACCGATGAGCGCGACGCGACGCTTGTTGTACTTCGGAAGAGCCCTGGACATGGCGGATGCCTCACTTGGGTCAGGAGTGTGTTTACCAACGCGGCGCCAGCGTTCAGGCATGGGTACGGGAAAGCGGTTTCAAGTGTTCAAGCCTCTTTGACAAATCTCCGACATGCCCCGGACGGCATGCCCGGATTGACGAATCATGCAGAGCTCTGCATACTCATGCATAGCAAGGATGCACGTGAGGAGGGACCCATGACCGAGCGCGTCGTACTCGCCTACTCCGGCGGGCTGGACACCTCCGTCGCCATCGGCTGGATCGCCGAGGAGACGGACGCCGAGGTCATCGCCGTCGCGGTGGACGTCGGCCAGGGCGGCGAGGACCTGGACGCCATCCGCAAGCGCGCGCTCGCCTGCGGTGCGGTCGAGGCCGAGGTCGCGGACGCCAGGGACGAGTTCGCCGAGGAGTACTGCCTCCCGGCCGTCAAGGCGAACGCCCTCTACATGGACCGCTACCCGCTGGTCTCCGCGCTCTCCCGGCCCGCGATCGTCAAGCACCTCGTCGCCGCCGCCCGCAAGCACGGCGCCTCCACGGTCGCCCACGGCTGCACCGGCAAGGGCAACGACCAGGTCCGCTTCGAGGCCGGCATCGTCGCCCTCGCCCCCGATCTGAAGTGCATCGCCCCGGTCCGCGACTACGCGATGACCCGCGACAGGGCCATCGCCTTCTGCGAGGCCAAGCGGCTCCCGATCGCCACCACCAAGAAGTCCCCGTACTCCATCGACCAGAACGTCTTCGGCCGCGCCGTCGAGACCGGCTTCCTGGAAGACATCTGGAACGGCCCGATCGAGGACATCTACGAGTACACGCAGAACCCGGCCACCCCGCGCGAGGCCGACGAGGTGGTCATCGGCTTCGAGGCGGGCGTCCCGGTCGCGATCGACGGCAGGCCGGTCACCGTCCTCCAGGCGATCCAGGAACTCAACGAGCGCGCGGGCGCCCAGGGTGTCGGCCGGATCGACATGGTCGAGGACCGCCTGGTCGGCATCAAGTCCCGCGAGGTCTACGAGGCCCCCGGCGCGATCGCCCTCATCACGGCCCACCAGGAGCTGGAGAACGTCACCGTCGAGCGCGAACTCGCCCGCTACAAGCGGCAGGTGGAGCAGCGCTGGGGCGAACTCGTCTACGACGGCCTGTGGTTCTCCCCGCTCAAGCGTGCCCTGGACGGCTTCGTCGACGAGGCGAGCCGGCATGTCACCGGCGACATCCGGATGACCCTGCACGGCGGCCGCGCGGTCGTCACCGGCCGCCGCTCCGACTCCTCCCTCTACGACTTCAACCTCGCCACCTACGACACCGGCGACACCTTCGACCAGGCCGCGGCCAAGGGCTTCATCGACATCTACGGCCTGTCGTCGAAGATCGCCGCGCAGCGTCAACTGCGGGCGTAGCCCGACGGGACCTCGCGTAAGCAGTAGCGTGACGACCGCCTCCCCGTTCATGGCCGGGGAGGCGGTGCCACATCCGGATCTCTCCTAGGAGCAACGCAAGTGAGCAGCAACAGCGGTGACGTACGGCTCTGGGGCGGCCGTTTCGCCGACGGTCCCGCCGAGGCCCTGGCGAAGCTGTCCGCGTCCGTCCACTTCGACTGGCGGCTCGCGCCCTACGACATCGCGGGTTCGCGTGCCCACGCGCGCGTGCTGCACAAGGCGGGGCTGCTCACCGCGGACGAACTCCAGCGCATGATCGCCGGCCTCGACCGGCTGGAGGCCGATGTCGCCGACGGCTCCTTCGTGGGCACCATCGCCGACGAGGACGTCCACACCGCCCTGGAGCGCGGCCTGCTGGAGCGCCTCGGCCCCGACCTCGGCGGCAAGCTCCGCGCCGGCCGGTCCCGCAACGACCAGGTCGCGACCCTCTTCCGGATGTACCTGCGCGACCACGCCCGTGTGATCGGCGGCCTGATCGCCGACCTCCAGGACGCCCTGATCGGCCTCGCGGAGGCCCACCCGGACGTGGCGATGCCCGGCCGTACCCACCTCCAGCACGCCCAGCCGGTGCTCTTCGCCCACCACGTTCTGGCCCACGTCCAGTCCCTGTCCCGGGACGCGGAGCGGCTGCGCCAGTGGGACGACCGCACGGCCGTCTCCCCGTACGGCTCCGGCGCCCTCGCCGGTTCCTCGCTGGGCCTGGACCCGGAGGCGGTGGCGGCGGACCTCGGCTTCGAGCACGGCAGCGTCGGCAACTCCATCGACGGCACCGCCTCCCGCGACTTCGTCGCCGAGTTCGCCTTCATCACCGCGATGATCGGCGTGAACCTCTCCCGGATCGCGGAGGAGGTCATCATCTGGAACACGAAGGAGTTCTCCTTCGTGACCCTGCACGACGCGTTCTCCACGGGCTCGTCGATCATGCCCCAGAAGAAGAACCCGGACATCGCGGAACTCGCCCGTGGCAAGTCCGGCCGCCTGATCGGCAACCTGACCGGCCTCATGGCCACCCTGAAGGCACTCCCGCTCGCCTACAACCGCGACCTCCAGGAGGACAAGGAGCCGGTCTTCGACTCCTGCGACCAGCTGGAGGTCCTGCTGCCCGCCTTCACCGGCATGATGGCCACCCTCACCGTCAACCGCGAGCGCATGGAG
This sequence comes from Streptomyces sp. NPDC104367, assembly GCF_055583825.1. Taxonomy (NCBI): domain Bacteria; kingdom Bacillati; phylum Actinomycetota; class Actinomycetes; order Kitasatosporales; family Streptomycetaceae; genus Streptomyces; species Streptomyces sp. NPDC104367. The sequence goes on from NZ_JBVJND010000006.1 coordinate 299,040, forward strand.
GAACTGGCCCCGGCCGGCTTCTCCCTCGCCACCGACATCGCCGAGTGGCTGGTCAAGCAGGGCGTCCCGTTCCGTGTGGCCCACGAGGTCGCCGGCGAGTGCGTGAAGGCGGCGGAGGCCGAGGACAAGGAGCTCGACCAGCTGACGGACGACCAGTTCGCCAAGATCTCCGCCCACCTGACCCCCGAGGTCCGCTCGGTCCTCAACGTCCCGGGCGCCCTCGCCTCCCGCAACGGCCGCGGCGGCACGGCCCCGAGCGCCGTCGCCGTCCAGCTGACGGAGGTCAAGGCGAACGTGGCCGGGCAGCACGACTGGGCGTCAGCCAAGAAGCAGGCGTAAGAGCAGGCGCCCCGTCAGGGCGCGGGGAACGGCGCGAGGAACCACGGCGCACCCGCACCCGCACCCGCACCCGCACCGAACACCCCGAGCTGAACGCCGAACCAGAGGTCATCGCGGGTTACGTTGGTCAGGATCCGAATCGGAGCCGACCCACCGGAGCCCGCGATGCCCTTCGCCCGACTGGCCACAGCCACCACTCCCACCTGCCACATCGGCCTCGGCCTCGCCGCGGTCGGCCGCCCCGGCTACATCAACCTCGGCCGGGACGAGGACCTCGGGGAGAACCGCACCGTGGAGGCGCTCCGCACCCGCACCCACGAACTCCTCGACGCCGCCTACGCCCAGGGCGTCCGCTACTTCGACGCGGCCCGTTCCTACGGCCTCAGCGAGGAGTTCCTCGCCGGCTGGCTCACCGCCCACCCCGGCGTCGACGACGTGGTCATCGGCAGCAAATGGGGCTACACCTACACCGCCGACTGGACCACGGACGCCGAGAAGCACGAGGTCAAGGACCACAGCCTCGCGACCTACGAGCGCCAGCGCGCCGAGACCGCCGAACTCCTCGGCGACCGCCTCGACCTCTACCAGATCCACTCGGTGACCCCGGACAGCCCCGCCCTCACCGACAAGGACCTCCACGCCCGCCTCGCCGAAGCGGCCGCCGCCGGCCTCAGCGTGGGCTTCTCCACCAGCGGACCGGCCCAGGCCGCCGCGATCCGCGCCGCCCTCGCCGTCACGGTCGACGGCGAACCCCTCTTCCGCACCGTCCAGTCGACGTACAACGCCCTGGAGACCTCGGCCGGACCCGCCCTCGCCGAGGCGCACGACGCCGGACTGACGGTGATCGTGAAGGAGGGCATGGCCAACGGCCGCCTCGCCGGACCGTACGCCCCGGACGCGCTGCGGGCCGTCGCCGAGGAGACCGGCCTGGGCAGCGACGCCGTCGCCCTCGCCGTCGTACTGCGGCAGCCCTGGGCCGGTGTCGTCCTGTCCGGCGCCGCGACGCTCACCCAGCTCGCCTCCAACCTCCACGCGGCCGCCGTCGACCTCGACGAGGACCAGCTGACCCGCCTCGCCGCCCTCACCGAGAACCCGCACACGTACTGGGAACACCGCACCACCCTCCCCTGGCACTGACACGACCCCGCCTACCCGGATCAGCCGGCCCTGACCGGCCGGCTCCGATCAGCCGGCCCGGATCAGCCGGCCCTGACCGGCCGGCTCCGATCAACCGGCCCGGATCAACCGATTCGGATCAGTCGGCCCGGATCAACCGACCCGGATCAACCGACCCGGATCAGCCGATTCGGATCAGTCGGCCTGACCAGCCGGCTCCGATCAGCCGGCCCTGACCCGCCCCGTCCGCCCTGACTCGCCCGCCACCGGCCCGATCCGCCCTCACCGGCCCTGACCTGCCCCCTCGCCCGCCCGACCTGCCCGCCCCCGTCCGCCCGACCTGCCCGCCCCCGCCAGCCCGACCCGCCCTGACCTACCCGGCCCGGCCCCGCCGCCCCGACCTGCCTCTTATGAGTCGCGCGTGTTGATGGTGAGACAAAATTGTCTCATGTGGGTTAGTCTTGTCTCATGGCCCTCGATCGTGACCTCGTCCTGCGCAGCGCGGCCGCGCTGCTGACCCGTAAATCCACCGCGACCATGGACGAGGTCGCGAAGGCCGCCGGCATCAGCCGCGCCACCCTGCACCGCCACTTCGCCGGGCGCGACGCCCTCGTGCGCGCGCTGGAGGCGCTCGGCATCGAGGAGTGCGAGGCGGCCCTGGACGCGGCCCGCCCGGACGAGGGCCCCGCGGTGGACGCCGTGCGCCGGCTGGTCCGCGAGTTCGAGCCGTCCGCCGGTCTCATGGCCTTCCTCTACACCGAGAACCAGCTGTTCGAGGGCGAGGGCCAGAACCCTGGCTGGGTCCGTATCGACGAGCGCATCGCGGCGCTCTTCCGGCGCGGCCAGCAGAGCGGCGAGTTCCGTATCGACCTGACGCCGGCCTGGCTCACCGAGGCACTGTTCGGCCTGCTGGCCTCCGCGGCCTGGGCCGTGGCCGAGGGCCGCGTCGCCCCCAAGGACTTCACCCACATGATCGTCGAGCTGCTGCTCGGCGGCGCACGAAGGAGAGAGGAACCATGACCGGCACCCTGCAGCCGGCGCGTGCGGCGGAGACGGAGGAGAGGCGTCCGGGCCGTTGGCTCGCGCTCTCCGTCCTCGTGCTCGCCGTGCTGCTGGTGGCCGTGGACGCGACCGTCCTCGGCCTCGCGACCCCCTACATCAGCGAAGACCTCGACCCCACCGGCACCCAGCTGCTCTGGATCGGTGACGTCTACTCGTTCGTCATCGCCGGCCTGCTGGTCTCGATGGGCAGCCTCGGCGACCGCATCGGCCGCAAGCGGATCCTGCTCGGCGGTGCCACGGCGTTCGGCGCGATATCCGTGCTGAACGCCTATGCGACGACCCCCGAACTCATGATCCTGGCAAGGGCGTTGCTCGGTGTCGCGGGCGCGACGCTGATGCCCGCCACCCTCGCCCTGATCCGCAACCTCTTCCACGACCCGCGCGAGCGCAGCCTCGCCGTCGGCATCTGGGGCGCCACCGCCTCCGCCGGTACGGCCGTCGGCCCGATCGTGGGCGGCCTCCTGCTCGAACACTTCTGGTGGGGCTCGGTCTTCCTCATCAACCTGCCGGTGATGGCCGTCCTGGTCCTCGTCGGCCTGCGGACCCTGCCCGAGTCCCGCAACCCCGACCCCGGCCCCTGGGACCTGGCCAGCGTCGTCCTGTCGCTGGTCGGCATGATCGCGGTCGTGTACGCGGTGAAGGAGGCCGCGTCCCACGGCCTCACCGGCCCGGTCGCCGTCACCGCGGTGCTCGGCACGGCCGCGCTGTACGGCTTCGTCCGCCGCCAGCTCACCATGCCCAAGCCCCTGCTGGACATGCGGCTGTTCCGCGGGCGAGGCTTCAGCGGCGCGGTGCTGGCCGACCTGCTGACCGTGCTCGGCATGTCGGGGCTGGTGTTCTTCCTCTCCCAGTACCTGCAACTGGTCCAGGGCAGGTCCCCCTTCGAGGCGGGCCTGGCCGAAGCCCCCGCGGCGGCCGGCGCGGTGGCGGCGGGCCTGGTGGCCGGCCGGGCGGCCCGCCGGTACTCGGTGCGCGCGGTCGTCTCCGGCGGTCTGGCGGCCGTCGGTGCGGCCCTCGCCGCCCTGACCACGCTCTCGCAGTCCACCGGCTACCCGGTCCTCGGCGCCGCCCTCCTGGTGGTCGGCATCGGTGCCGGCTTCTCCTTCACGGTCACCGCGGACGTCATCCTCTCCAGCGTCCCCAGGGACCAGGCGGGCGCCGCCTCGGCGGTCTCCGAGACGGCGTACGAACTGGGCGCGGCGCTGGGCATCGCCCTGCTGGGCTCCATCGTGATGGGCGTCTACCGCGGCTTCCCGGCCCCGACGGGCACACCGGCAGCCGCCCACGAGTCCCTCGGCGCGGCGGTGGAGGCGTCGAGGACCATGCCCCCGCACGCGGCGGCCGAGATGCTCGCCGCGGCCCGCGACTCCTTCACCCACGGCCTGCACCTGGCCTCGGGCGCGGGCGCCGCGGTCCTGCTGGCCACGGCGCTGGCGGCCTGGTTCCTGCTGCGGGGCCAACGGCTGGAGAGCGCCGGGTGAGGGGTCCGCGGCGGCGCGGTCATCTCTTGTAACCGAGCACCGTCATCATCCCGCTCTCCGAGTGGTACTGGTTGTGACAGTGCAGCATCCACAGCCCGGGGTTGTCCGCGTCGAAGTCGAGCACCAGCTTGCGGTGCGGCAACACCAGCGTCGTGTCCTTGCGCGCGCCCACGGAGTTGATCCCGGTCACGGAGAACGTGTGGCCGTGCAGATGCATCGGGTGCCACATGTCGGTCGCGTTGATGAGGGTCAGCCGCACCCGCTCGCCGGCCCGTACGGCGTGCCGCTGGCGCACGTCGTACGCCTTGTGGTCGAAGCCCCAGTCGTAGTCGCGCATGTTGCCCGTGATCCTGATCCGCAGGTCCCGGTCGGGCACGCGGTCGTCGAGGGCGACGGACTCGGCCGGCAGCAGCCGCCGCGCCGGCACGCACTCGCGGTCCAGTTCGTCGGGCCGGACATCCGGCGACGGAAGGTTTCTTCCCTTGTCGGTGCGGAGGATCGCGAGCGCCTTGCCCTTCTTGCCCTCGGCCAGCGCGACGAGGGGGAAGACGCCGTCCTTCGCGGTGACGAGCACGTCGTACCGCTCGGCCATGCCGATGAGCAGCGTGTCGGTCTTCCGGTGCTGCACGGGATAGCCGTCGGTGTGGGTGATGGTCATGGCGTGGCCGCCGAGCGCGACCCGGAAGGCCGTCTCGGAGCCCGCGTTGATGAGCCGGATCCGGACGCGGTCGCCGGGGCGGCAGCGGAAGACGGAGGGGTCGGTGCGCAGCCGCCCGTTGGCCAGGTAGTGCGGGTAGGCGACGTTGCCGCCCTCCCCGTGCAGCATCCGGCTGTGGGAGTCGCGCAGCACCCGGTCCGGGCCCGTCGGCGCCTTGGCGCCGGACCGGGACCTGGACGGCGACGGCGAGGCGGAGGCGTGCGCCGACCCGTGCGGGCTCGGGCTGCCGCCGCGCTCGGGGCCCATGCCCATGCCCGCCTTCATCGCCATGGAGCCGCCGGGCTTGAGCTGGTCGAGCACCTGCTCGGGGGTGGAGCCCTCGATGCCGTCGACCCAGTCGTCCAGCACGACGATCCACTCGTGGTCGTAGGCGAGGGGCTCCCTGGGGTCGTCCACGATGAACGGCGCGTACAGGGCGCGGTCGGGCTGCATGCCGACGTGCGAGTGGAGCAGGTACGTGCCCGGGTGCGCGGCGACGAACCGGTAGACGAAGTCGGTCCCCGGCGCGATCGGGGCCTGGGTCAGGTCCGGCGCGCCGTCCATGTCGCAGCGCAGCCGCACCCCGTGCGCGTGCAGGGTGGTCTTCTCGGACAGCCGGTTGGCGAGGGTCAGGCTGAGGACGTCACCGGCGGTGACCCGCACCAGCGGCCCGGGCACCGACTCGTTGTACGACCAGCTGTGGACGGACCGCCCGCCCAGGTCCAGCATGCTCTCGGCGGCCGTGAACCGGACCATCCGGACCGGTCCGGATCCACGCCTGCGCTCGGCCGCGAGGACCTCTGGGTCCGACGGGTTGACGTACCCCTTGGGCCCCTGGGGGACGAACGCTCCGGTGCCGGCCATGTTGCGCGGGCCGGAACGCGGTTCGGGGCCGGAGTCGGAACACGAGGCAAGGAGCCCCGCGCCTGCGGCAGCGAGCGGAGCGCGGAGCAGGGTACGCCGAGAAGGTTTCTGCATGTCTGAATAAGACATGGTGTGTGCCCATATGGCCGGTAAATGCGAAGGAATGACCGGAGTGTCGGACCAGATTCCACCGGCAGGCGGACGACCGGCGCGGGACGCACGGAGGGGCACGGACCACCGGTCCGTGCCCCTGGGCCGAAAGAGTGTCAGGCGGCCTTCGCCTTCGTGGCGTACATGTCCACGTACTCCTGCCCCGACAGCCGCATGACCTCGGTCATCACGGAGTCGGTCACGGCCCGCAGCACGTAGCGGTCCCGGTCCATCCCCTCGTACCGCGAGAACTCCATCGCCTCGCCGAACCGGACGGTGACCTTGCCCGGCCGCGGGATGCCCGCGCCGCCCGGCTGGAGCTTGTCCGTGCCGATCATCGCGAAGGGCACCACCGGCGCGCCGGTCATCAGCGTCAGCCGCGCGATACCGGTGCGGCCCCGGTACAGCCGGCCGTCGGGGGAGCGGGTGCCCTCGGGGTAGATGCCGAAGATCCGGCCCTCGTCCAGGACCCGCTTGCCGGTCATCAGCGCGGCGACCCCGCCGCTCGCGCCGTCCCGGTCCACCGGGATCATGCCGACGCCGGTGAAGAACCAGGCCATCAGCCGGCCCTTGAACCCCTTGCCGGTGACGTACTCGTCCTTGCCGATGAAGAACACCTGCCGCTTGTTGACCAGCGGAAGGATCATCGAGTCGATGAACGTCAGATGGTTGCCGGCGAGGATGACCGGACCGTCCCCCGGGATGTGCTCCACGCCCTCCACCTGGGGGCGGAACATCAGGCGCATGATCGGTCCGAGCACTGCCTTGATGAGCGCGAAGCGGGACAACGGGTCCTCCGATGTCGAGGGGCGGTATGAGTCTGTGCAGGTGAGGACATTACTCGCGGCTCCGTGGGAAGCGCACATCGGGTACGGCCGGTTCACCGAGGTCTTACGCACTGTTGACGCTGGTTTACCTGCGGTGGCGCGCAGGAGACGGAACGTAACGCCCCTGCGACGATGTGACGGATGTCGCCGACGGTCCATCAGTACCGGGTGCCCATCTGCCATACGGCGTCACCCGGCCGTTGGGCCGGCCGTCTCCCCTCCGTCATGTCCGCGCCCCTACGATCGGCCCGAAATCACAGGCCCCGAAGGCGGAGCGCCCGCACATACGCAGGGCGGACGGCAGGAGAGCGCTCATGGACAAGCACGAGACGAACGAGCGGACCCAGGTGAACGGCACGACCGGACGGCGCGCCCTGCTCGGCGCGGCGATGCTCGGCGCCGGCGGCGCGGTCCTCGGACTGCCCGGCGCCGCCAGAGCGGCCGAGGCGACCGGGGCCGGCCACGGCAACGGCGGCCTGAAGAGCCTGCCGAAGCCGACGGTCATCGGCCACCGGGGCGCCAGCGGCTACCGCCCGGAGCACACCTTCGGCTCCTACGGGCTGGCCCTCGACCTCGGCGCCGACATCGTCGAGGCCGGCGACCTGGTCCCCACCAGGGACGGCCACCTCGTCTGCCGCCACGAGCCGGAGTTCGGCGGCACCACGGACGTCGCCGACCATCCCGAGTTCGCCGACCGCAGGACCACCAAAATCCTGGACGGCGTCTCCACCACCGGCTGGTTCACCGAGGACTTCACCCTCGCCGAACTCAAGACGCTCCGCGCGATCGAGCGCATCCCGGCCAACCGCCCGCACAACACCCTCTACAACGGCCGCTGGGAGATCCCCACCTTCGAGGAAGTCCTGAAGTGGCAGGACGAGCAGACCCGCAAGCGCGGCAAGCAGGTCTGGATCTACCCCGAGACCAAGCACCCCACCTACTTCCGGGCGCTCGGCCTGGGCCTGGAGGAGCGGGTCGCCAAGCTGCTGCGCAAGTACGGCAAGGACAAGCGCAACTCGCCGGTCATCCTCCAGTCCTTCGAGCCCACCAGCATCCAGCGCCTGAACACGCTGGTCGACAACCCGCTGGTCGTGCTGCTCTCCGGCGCCACCAGCCGGCCCTACGACTTCGTCGCGACCGGCGACCCGCGCACCGTCGCCGACCTGATCACGCCCAAGGGCCTGCGGGAGATCGCCGGCTACGCGCAGGGCATCGGCCCCACCCTGGACCTGGTCATCCCGAAGGACGCGAACGGCGACCTCACCACGCCGACCACGCTGGTCGCGGACGCGCACAAGGTGGGCCTGATCCTGCACCCCTACACCATGCGCAACGAGAACCCCTTCCTGCCGCCGGCCTTCCGCAAGGGCACCGACGCCGACGCCTACGGCGACGTCTTCGGCGTCTTCCGGACCTACTTCGCGACCGGCATCGACGGCGTCTTCTCGGACAACGCCGACACCGCGCTCCTGGCCCGCGCCGACTTCGTCAACGGCTGAGCCCCCGCACCCCGTTCGGGGTGTTCACCGGCCGCCCCGGCAACCCGGCCCGGGGCGGCCGCGTCGTTCCCCACATGACGCACGACCTGCTCGCGGCCCTGCGCCCCCTGCTCACCGCCGAGGCCTCGGCCGAGGCGCACGCCACCGGGGACGACCCCGGCGACCTCGAACAGTCGGTCTGGCTCCGCCTCCTGGAGCGCCTCCAGACCCACGGCCCGCCGCGCGCCCCGGCGGACTGGCTGCGCCGCGCCGTCCGCGCCGAGTCCCGCCGCACCCGCCGGACGGCCCGCCATGAACGGCCGTACGGCACCGAACCCGCCGACGCCACCGCCCCCGGCCCCGAACAGCAGGTCCTCGCCGGCGCCCACCACCGCGCCCTGCGCGAAGCGGTCGCCCGCCTCCCCGGCCGCTGCCCCCGTCTGCTCCAGGCCCTGCTCTCCGCGAGCGACCCGACATACCGGGAGATCGCGGGGGAGTTGGGTATCTCACAGGGCAGCCTGGGCCCGGAACGTTCCAGATGTCTGGGATGTCTGCGGCGATTGTTGACGCCGGAGGTTGCGGCTCGCGAAGTGCGGGGATAGGAGTGAGAACTACAGGCGATCAGGTGAGCGAGGGGCGTGCGCACATGGGCATGAGCGTGACCATCTCGGTGGCGACCGAGCAGGACGCAGAGCAGATCTTCAGGCTGCAGTACCTGTGCTTCCAGAGCGAGGCGGCGCTCTACGGGAACTACCGCATCGACCCGCTCGTCCAGAGCCTCGACTCGGTCCGCCAGGAACTCGCCACCGACTGCGTCTTCGTCGCCCGGCTCGGCGAGGAGGTCGTCGGCTCGGTCCGCGGCTCGGTCACCGAGGACGGCGCCGCCGCCATCGGCAAGCTCTGCGTCCACCCCCGCCTCCAGGGCCACGGCATCGGCGCACGCCTGCTGCGCGCGGCCGAGGGGGCGTTGGAGGAGGAGCGGGGCGCCAAGAAGTTCCGCCTGTTCACCGGCCACCGCAGCGAGGGCAACCTGAGGCTGTACCGCCGCGTCGGCTACGAGACGGTGGGCACGTCGAAGGGCGCGGACGGCGTACCGATGATCGTCCTGGAGAAGCCGGCCAGTACCTACGCGGCAACGGCCTGATCTCTCGGAGCCCGAACGCGGGGCGGTGTCCGATGTGCGGCTGCCGCCGCGTGGGCGCGACCGGCGTCAGCGCACCGCCAGTCGCGCACGTCCCTCAGGCGGTCTGCCCGCGCGCGCCCTTGCGCAGCCAGTACAGCGCGGAGAGCGGCAGCAGCACGGGAATGAACACGTACCCCATCCCGTAGTCCGACCACACGGTCGCGTCCGGGAACGCGGAAGGCTCGACAAGGGTCCACGTCCCCACGACCAGCACCCCCGCAAGCTCGGCGGCGCAGCACGCCTGCGCCACCTTGCGGGCGGTCTCGCCGCCCCGCACCAGCGTGTACGTGATGAACCCGTACACCACCCCCGCGACCGCGGACAGCGTGTATGCGAGCGGCGCCCGGCCGAACCCGGTCGCGATCTGGTAGGCGGACCGCGACACCGCTCCGACGACCATCACCCCGTAGAACCAGACGAGCAACGTGCCCGGCCCGCTGGTGAGCCGCTTCGGCTTCTCCGCCACGGCCGTCATCTCAGCCTCCCCAGATGTCATGGAGCCGCACCTCCAGCACGGCCAGCACCACACCGCCCGCGGCGACCGTCACCGATCCCCAGCGCGTCCGCTCCGCCAGCGACATGAACCCCGCGGCCGGGACGCACGCGAACGCGCCCAGCAGATAGGCGACGAAGATCGTCGTGCCCTGCTCCGGCTTCCCGCCCCGCGCCAGCAGCACGATCCCGGCCACCAGCTGGACCAGCGCCAGCACCGTCACCACGGCCATCCCGACGAAGTGCCAGTCCTTCGTCGGCTGGTCCCGGTACGCCGCCCAGCCGCACCACGCGGCGAGCAGCAGCGCGGCGACTCCGGTCACCAGCAGCAGGGCATTGAGCATGCGGCGACCTTATTACGGCCGAAACGGCCCGATGCCGCCGCCCCTGCCGTACACCGTAGGGTCGCCACCATGACGATCCGCGCACAAGCCCTGCTCTTCGACAACGACGGCACCCTGGTCTCCTCCCTCGACTCCGTGGAACGCTGCTGGACCCGCTGGGCCGGCGAGTACGGGATCACCCCCGGGGACTTCGCCCGCGTCGGACTGCACGGCCGTCCCGCGGTGGAGATCGTCGCCGACCTGCTCCCCGCCCACCTGGTCGCCGAGGCCGTGGCCCGCGTCGAGGAGCTGGAGCTGGCGGACGTCCCGGACGGCGGCGTCCGGCTGCTGCCCGGGACCGCCGCCCTGCTCGACTCCCTCCCCGCCGACCGCTGGGCCGTCGTCACCTCCGCCACCCGCCGCCTGGCCGAGGCCCGCCTGGACGCCGTGGGGATCCGGCCGAAGACGCTGATAGCCGCCGACGACATCACCCGCGGCAAGCCCGACCCCGAGCCCTACCTCCTCGCCGCCCGCCGGCTCGGCGTCGACCCGGCCGGCTGTGTGGTCTTCGAGGACGCCCCGGCCGGACTCCTGGCGGGCCGCGCGGCCGGGATGACCACCGTGGCGTTGGCCACAACCCACGCGGCCGGCGAACTCGACGCGGACCTCGTGGTCGAGGACCTCTCGGCCCTGTCGGCGCTGGTCACCGGCGACTGCGTCGAGATCTCCCCGCGCGGCTGAGACCCGCCCGCCGCCGTCCGGCATGCGGACGGCGGCGACCTGTCAGGACCCTGTGTCTGGTTTACTGGACGCATGACCACGACGAGCGACCGCACCCCTGCGACCGAGGCGACCATGACGCCCGGTGCTCGTTGTATGTGTCGAATGCGCGCCTTCTAGAGGGCCCCCGCACCACCCCAGAGCTCGCGCCCCGAAGCGAGACAGGTGGCTGTCCGTACGACGTGACGACGCGTGTACGTGACACCAGCCGCTTCCGCGCGCATGTTCTCCCCCCGGTTCAGCGCCCCAGCGAGAACCGTGCCGCGTCCCTGAACGAACGCATCCGTGCGCCCGGGCACACCCACGCCCGCGCACTCGACAGTGACGGAAACCCACGTGATCACCACAACGGGCCTCACCAAGGTCTACCGCTCGCGCGGTCGAGAGGTCACCGCCCTCGACGGCGTCGACCTGCACGTCCGCGAAGGCGAGGTGTACGGCGTCATCGGCCAGTCCGGCGCCGGCAAGTCCTCGCTCATCCGCTGCGTCAACCTGCTGGAACGCCCCACCGCCGGCACCGTGACGGTCGACGGACGCGACCTCACCGCCCTCGCCGGGCGCGGTCCCCGGGCCGGCCGGGAACTGCGGCAGGCGCGCAGCCGGATCGGCATGGTCTTCCAGCACTTCAACCTGCTGTCCTCCCGGACCGTCCAGGACAACGTCGAGCTGCCGCTCGAGATCCTCGGCACGTCCGGCAGGGAGCGGTCGCGCAAGGCCCTGGAACTGCTCGACCTCGTCGGACTCGCCGACAAGGCCAAGGCCTACCCGGCCCAGCTCTCCGGCGGCCAGAAGCAGCGCGTCGGCATCGCCCGCGCCCTCGCCGGCGACCCCAAGGTGCTGCTCTCCGACGAGGCCACCAGCGCCCTCGACCCGGAGACCACCCGCTCCATCCTCCAGCTGCTGCGCGACCTGAACCGGCAGCTGGGCCTCACCGTCCTGCTCATCACCCACGAGATGGACGTCGTGAAGTCGATCTGCGACTCGGCCGCCCTCATGGAGAAGGGGCGCGTCGTCGAGCAGGGCACCGTCAGCGAACTGCTCGCGACCCCGGGCTCCGAGCTGGCCGCCGCGCTCTTCCCGGTCGGCGGCGAGGCCTCCGGCGCGGACCGCACCGTCCTCGACGTCACCTTCCACGGCGAGGCCGCCACCCAGCCGGTCATCTCCCAGCTGTCCCGCACCTACAACATCGACATATCGATCCTCGGTGCGGCCATCGACACCGTGGGCGGCCTCCAGGTCGGCCGGATGCGCATCGAACTGCCCGGCCGCTACGAGGACAACGTGGTGCCCATCGGCTTCCTGCGCGAACAGGGCCTGCAGATCGACGTACTGGGCCGGGAGGCCCTGCTGGTGAAGGACGGTGCCAAGTGACCTGGTCCGAGATGCAGCCGCTGCTGTCGCAGGCGTGTTGGGACACCCTCTACATGGTCGGCTGGTCCACGCTGATCGCCGTGGTCGGCGGACTCCCGCTCGGCATCCTGCTCGTCCTCACCGACCGCGGCGGACTGCTCCAGAACGTGCTGGGCAACAAGGTCATCGGGCAGATCGTGAACATCGCCCGTTCCATGCCGTTCATCATCCTGATGGTCGCGCTGATGAGCTTCACGCGCTGGATCACCGGCACCACCATCGGCCGCGAGGCCGCCATCGTGCCGCTCGCCATCGGCGCCATCCCGTTCTTCGCGCGTCTGGTCGAGACCGCCGTCCGCGAAGTGGACGGCGGCCTCGTCGAGGCCGTGCAGTCGATGGGCGGCAACACCTGGACCGTCGTGCGCAAGGTCCTCGTGCCGGAGTCGCTGCCCTCGCTCATCTCCTCCACCACGACCACGATCGTCGCGCTCATCGGCTACTCCGCCATGGCCGGCACGGTCGGCGCCGGCGGCCTCGGCGACATCGCCATCCGCTACGGCTACCAGCGGTTCGAGACCCAGCTGATGTGGATCACCGTCGCGATCCTCGCCGTCGTCATCTCGGCCATCCAGTTCGCCGGCGACTACGCGGCCCGCTCCCTGCACCACCGCGGCGGACGCTCCGGCCCCGCCCCGAAGCTGCGCCTGCTGAAGGCCTCCTCCGCCACCACCGGCGAGACCGGCTGAGCCCGCCGCCACCCCCACGGTTTTCCCCGCACCACCAGCCGCGGGGTCGCTCCACCCATAAGGAAAGGCACTTTTCGTGCGTAACACCGCCAAGCTCACCACCGCCGTCCTCGCCGCCGGAGCCCTCACCTTCGGGCTCACCGCCTGCGGCTCGGACAAGGACTCCGCCTCCTCCGACTACAGCGGGCCGCTGGTCGTCGCCGCGAGCCCGACCCCGCACGCCGAGATCCTCGACTACGTCAAGGACCACCTGGCGAAGAAGGCCGGACTCGACCTCGAGGTCAAGGAGTTCACCGACTACATCACGCCGAACACGGCGACCGAGGACGGCTCGGTGGACGCCAACTACTTCCAGAACAAGCCGTATCTCGACGACTTCAACAAGAAGCGCGGCACCCACATCGTGCCCGTCGTCACGGTCCACCTGGAGCCGCTCGGCCTCTACTCCCACAAGGTCAAGAGCGTCGACGCGCTGAAGAGCGGCGCGACCGTCGCCGTCCCCAACGACGCCGTGAACGAGGCGCGTGCCCTCAAGCTGCTCGCCGCCAACGGGCTCATCACCCTCAAGGACGGCGCCGGCAGCGAGGCGACCCCGCAGGACATCGCCGAGAACCCGAAGAAGCTCCAGTTCAAGGAGGTCGAGGCGGCCCAGACCGCGCGCTCCCTGGACGACGTGGACGCCGCGGTGATCAACGGCAACTACGCCATCTCGGCCGGCATCAAGCCCGCCAAGGACGCCCTCGTCCTGGAGTCCGCGAAGAACAGCCCGTACGGCAACTTCCTCGCCGTCAAGAAGGGCAACGAGAAGGACCCGCGGGTCAAGAAGCTCGCCAAGCTCCTCACCTCGCCCGAGGTCAAGAAGTTCATCGAGGACAAGTACCAGGGCTCGGTCATCGCCTCCTTCTGACCCTGCGTCCGCACGTCCAAAGCGAACGTTCCGCACGTCCAAAGCGAACGTATCGCCACGCACGGGGTCCACTCCCTCACCGGGTGTGGACCCCGTCGTGCGGTTCGGTGGTTTCATGCTGCATGCTGGGCAGTTCGCAGGCCCTGAAGGATTTCCGAAGGTTACGGAGCGGCGCATGAGTAGCACCTTCCCCAACATCTCCATCAACACGGAGCGGTTGGTGCTGCGTCCCCTCGACGAGGACGACGTGCCCGCCCTGGCCGAGATGATGAACGACGAGCAGGTCGCCGCCTGGACCGACGTCCCCCAGCCGTTCACCGAGGACGGCGCCCGGCACTGGGTCGCCGAGCACGCCCCCGCCCAACGCACCACGGGCAGAGGCCTGGACCTCGCGGTCACCGAGTTCCTGACCCAGCGCCTGGTCGGCATAGTCCAGCTGTCCAGGACCAACTGGCACATCCGGTCCACCGAGCTGTCCTACATCGTCGCCCCCTGGGCGCGCGGTGAGGGCTACGCCTCCGAGGCCGCGCTCGCCACCTCCCAATGGCTCTTCCGCGAGCAGAAGTTCGAGCGCATCGAACTGCGCACCGCCGCCGACAACACCGCCTCCCAGCAGGTGGCCCAGAAGATCGGCTGTATCAGCGAGGGCGTGCTGCGCAACGCGTGCATCGTCCACGTCCGCACCGAGAACGGCACCTGGGCCGACCTGCGCACCGACTTCATCGTGTGGAGCCTGCTCCCGGAGGACCTGGAGGGCGCGGGCGAGGAACTCGCCGGCAGTGACGGCTTCACCTCCTGGAACTGACGCCGGCCCGACTCGCCCCGTCGCGCGCCCGACAGCTCCACCAGGTACTCTCACGGAGCCCGGCCACGGGCCCCGTACCCTGACGACCTGCGAAAACCCTGGAGACTGACGACGATGGCCGACCGGGTCACGGTGATCGGCTGGGACGGCTCGCCCCTGACCGCCGCGGGACGCGGCGCCCTGGGCGCCGCCACGCTCGTCGCGGGCGCGGCCCACCATCTGGATCTGCCCGAGGTGCCGCACGGCGCCGAGCGCATCCGCCTCGGCAGCGTCGCCCTCGCCGCCCGCCGCATCGCCGGCCACCGCGGCACCGCGGTGGTGCTCGCCGACGGCGACCCGGGCTTCTTCGGGGTCGTACGGACCCTGCGCGCACCCGAGTTCGGCCTGGAGGTCGAGGTCGTCCCCGCCGTCTCCTCGGTCGCCGCCGCCTTCGCCCGGGCCGGGATGCCCTGGGACGACGCACAGGTGGTCGTCGCGCACCCGCGCACCCTGCGACGCGCGGTGAACGTCTGCCGCGCCCACACCAAGGTCGCCGTTCTCACCTCACCCGGCGCCGGACCCGCCGAGCTCGGACTGCTCATGGAGGGCGTCCACCGCACCTTCGTCATCTGCGAGGAACTCGGCACCGGCCGCGAGCGGGTCTCCGTCGTCACCTCCGACAAGGCCGCCGACCACACCTGGCGCGACCCCAACGTCGTCATCGTCATCGGCGGCCCGGCCGGACCGGTGGCAGCGGCGGGCCCGGCGGGCGCGGCCGAGGGCGGCGGCTGGATCGCCGGCCGGGACCCGGCGGCCGGCCCCCGCGGCTGGGTCCGGCCGGACGCGGAGTACGGCGACGGAGTCGCCCTCGGCGAAGGGGAGACGGACCTGATCCGGGCCGCCCAACTCGCCCGGCTGGGACCCCGCACGGGCGACCTCGTCTGGGACATCGGCTGCGGCAGCGGGGCGTTCGCCACCGAGGCCGCGCGCGCCGGAGCCGCCGTCATCGCCGTCGACCGGGACCTCGCGGCCTGCGTGCGCAGCGAGTCGGCCGCCCGCCGGTTCGGGGTACAGCTCCAGATCGTGCACGGCGGCGCGCCCCATGTGCTGGAGAACCTGCCCGAACCCGATGTCGTCCGGGTCGGCGGCGGGGGAGCGGCCGTGGTCACCGCGGTCGCCGACCGCCGCCCGCAGCGCATCGTCACCCACGCCGCGACCCGCGACGCGGCCGAACGCGTCGGCCGCGACCTCACCGAGCACGGATACCAGGTCGAGTGCGCCCTCCTCCAGTCCGTCGAACTCGACACCAGGGCCTGGACGGAGACGGAACGGAACGTCGTGTTCCTGCTGAGTGGCGTCCTGCCCGAGCGCGCCCCGTGATCCTGTTGTCATACTTCGCGCGGTAGGCTGGCCGATCGCTGCACCGCACCGGTGGCCCGGAAATTCGTTCCTCAATGTCCGGAAAACACGCCCCTTTTGGGGTGGGTGTGGTAGGGCGGAAACCGGGGACACGCGCAACGTGGCGCAGTCCACAGCGGGCTGTCGCGGATCACGCTGTCGCGACGGTCGAACGGCCGGGACAATGCCACTGAATGGCTTTGTCGCCTTTTCCGGCGGGTCGTTCGTGCCGCTGGGCACGCACGCTCGTTCTCACTGTGGGGCGGTCGGTGCGCCGCCCCGGGTGAGCTGGTCGTAGAAGGCACTAACCGATGGGCGAGGGGTACGCATGACGGACACCGGCCAGGTCCCGGGCGAGGGACTGCCGGAGAGCGCAGGCATGGTGGAACAGCCGGGCGTTCCCGCGCACGGCGCGTACACCTACCTCTCCGAGTCGCCCGCCGAGGACGAAGAGCTGCTCCTGCCCGGCGCCCAGGGCGCCTGGGGCAACGAGGTGCCGCCGCCGGCCCCGGAGCCGGTCGTCGAGACCGTCCACGAGCCCGGCCCGCACGAGACGGCGGGCCGTGACAGCGGCTCGGTCGACCTCACCGCCGTCCGGCTGCCCAGCTCGGTGCCCGCGTCCCCGATCCTCTCGGTGCCGCACGACCCGACGCTGGCCCCGGCCCCCCGCCGCCCGCTGCACCTCGGCCCGCCCATCCCCGACGCCTCCGCCAGCCCGGTCCGCTCCCTCGCCGACCGCGGCCCCGCGGGTGTGCCGGTACGGCAGCCCGGTCTGCCGGCGGCCGGTGCCCCCGAGTACCTCGACGTCCAGCCGCCGCGTGAGACCGTGCCTCAGCCGGCCGCGCCCTGGGGTGCGCCGCAGGGCGCCCCGCAGGCCGTGCCCCGGCCCGTTCCGCAGGCCGCGCCGGTGGCACAGGTGAGCGTGCAGGCCCCGGCTGCCGAAACGGTTGCTCCGGTTCAGGAGCCGGTCGCCGCCCCCGCTCCCGCCGTCAGCGCCGTCGCCGCGGCGGTCGCCGCCGCTCCGGTCGCTGCCGCTCCGGTTGCCGCCACGGCGGTCGCCGCCGCTGCGGTCGCTGCCGCTCCGGTCGCCCTCGCGCCGGAGCCCGTGGCGGCCCAGCAGCCTCCGACGCCCCAGGTGCCCGTGGCACAGGTGCCGGCCGACCCGTCCGGTGCGGCCCAGGCGGCCGTCGCCCGGCTCGCCGCGGGGGTCGTGGCCGCCGAGGCCCCGGCCAGGCCCGCGGGCGGGGACGTCCCCGCGTCGGCCGTGGAGCCGGTGGCGCCGCCGGTCGCCGAGGCCGCGGAGGCGCCGGTGGTACCCGGTGGTCCGGAGGGCCCGCAGGGACCGGAGTCCGCACCGGTCGCGGAGACAGCGGAGACAGCGGAGGTCGCGGAGACAGCGGAGGTCCCGCAGGCCGCGGAAGCGGTGGAGGTCCCGCAGGCTGCCCAGCTTCCGCAGGTCCCCCAGGTTCCGCAGGAGCCGCAGGGGCAGGACGCCGTGCCGGTGTCCGGCGTCGGCGTCGCTCCGGGCCTGGCCCCCGCCGAGCCTGCCGAGGCCGTTGTGCCCGAGGCGGTCGTGCCCGAGGCCGTGGCGCCCGAGGTGGTCGTGCCCGAGGCGGTCGTGCCCGTGGTGGAAGAAGTGGAGGCCGGTCAGCCCGTGGAGGCGGCCGTCCCGGAGCCGGTCGCCGACGCCGAGGTGGCCGAGCCGGGGCAGCCCGCGCCGCAGGCGGTTCCGGAGCAGCAGGCAGCAGTGGAGCAGGTGGAGCAGGTCGTGGAACCGGTCGTACCCGAGCAGGCCGTGGCGGAGGCCGTCGTGCCCGAGCCCGCCCCCGCCCCGGAGGCCGTCGTGCCCGAGCCCGCCCCGGCCCCCGAAGCCGTCACGCCCGAGCCCGCCCCGGCCCCGCAAGCGCTCACGGCCGAGCCCGTTCAGCAGCCCGTCGACGCGCGGCCCGGGACGGCCCCCGCCGAGGAGTCCGCCCCGGCCGCCGAGGCCCCGCAACAGCCCGAGCCCCTCGCCGCCGCTGCCGAGGCCGGGCAGCCCGCTCCGGCCGCCGACGCCGTGGCGCCCGAGGCCCCGGCCCAGGCCCCCGTGGCCGTCGCCGCGCCCGAGTTCCCCGAGGCGCCGGTGACCCTGGCCGGCCCCCAGATCCAGGGCGCGCCCGCCCCCGAGGAGACCCCGGCGGTCCAGGAGCCCCTGGCCGCGGCCGTCCCCATGGCACCGGCACCCGATCAGCCGCTGGGCGAGTTCGTCGCCGTCCACGGCCAGGTGCCGACCACCCCGCACCTCGCCCCGACCCCGCCGCACCCCCTGGTCCTCCCCGGCCACGAGCAGGGCGAGCCCGCGCCGGAGCAGGCCGCGACCGTCCCGGCGCCCCGTGAGGCCGAGCCCGGCCCCGACGTCGTACAGCAGGCGGAGGACCTGGAGACCAGGGCCGCCGACCAGGAGGAGCCCCCGGCTCCCGTGGCGGAGCCGCGCCAGCCCACCGGTCCCGCCGCGCCCGCCTACGACGACGCCGAGCGCGAGGCCGTCCTCAAGGTCATGCGCGAACGCCGTGACATCCGCAACGGCTTCCGCAGCGACCCCATCCCGCACGAGGTGCTGCTGCGCGTCCTGGAGGCCGCCCACACCGCGCCCTCCGTCGGCCACTCCCAGCCCTGGGACTTCGTCGTCATCCGTTCGGCGGACACCCGCCACGCCATGCACGAACTGGCCATGCGCCAGCGCGACGCCTACGCCAAGTCGCTGCCCAAGGGCCGTGCCAAGCAGTTCAAGGAACTGAAGATCGAGGCCATCCTCGACACCCCGGTGAACATCGTGGTCACCGCCGACCCGACCCGGGGCGGCCGCCACACCCTCGGCCGGCACACCCAGCCGCAGATGGCGCCCTACTCGGCCGCCCTCGCCGTCGAGAACCTCTGGCTCGCCGCCCGCGCCGAGGGCCTCGGCGTCGGCTGGGTCAGCTTCTTCGACGAGCGCGAGATGGTCCGCGCCCTCGGCCTGCCCGAGCACCTGGAGGTCATCGCCTACCTGTGCGTCGGCTACGTCGACGAGTTCCCGGACGAGCCCGAGCTGATGCAGGCCGGCTGGTCCAAGCGCCGCCCGCTGTCGTGGGTCGTGCACGAGGAGACGTACGGCCGTCGCGCGCTGCCCGGCGAGGACCCGCACGACCTGCTCGCCGAGACCGTCGCCAGCGTCCGTCCGCTGGACGCCAAGGCGCTCGGCGAGGCCTGGGAGCGGCAGAAGCGGATGACCAAGCCGGCCGGCGCGCTCGGCATGCTGGAGATCATCTCCGCGCAGCTGTCGGGCCTGTCCCGGCAGTGCCCGCCGCCGATCCCGGAGCCCGCGGCCGTCGCGATCTTCGCCGGCGACCACGGAGTGCACGCCCAGGGCGTCACCCCCTGGCCGCAGGAGGTCACCGCGCAGATGGTGGCCAACTTCCTCGGCGGAGGGGCGGTCTGCAACGCCTTCGCCGGGCAGGTCGGCGCCGAGGTGTGCGTGGTGGACGTCGGCGTGGCCGCCGAGCTGCCCGCGACCCCGGGGCTCCTCCCGCGCAAGGTCCGGGCCGGCACCTCCGACATGACGACCGGTCCCGCGATGACCCGCGAGGAGGCCAAGCAGGCCATCGAGGTGGGCATCGAGACCGCCCGCGACCTGGTGGCGGCCGGCAACAAGGCGCTGCTCACCGGCGAGATGGGCATCGCCAACACCACGGCGTCCGCGGCGCTCATCTCCGTCTTCACCGGCGCCGACCCCGCCGAGGTCACCGGCCGGGGCACCGGCATCAACGACGAGACCCTCGCCCGCAAGACCGAGGTCGTCCGCCGGGCCCTGGAGGTCCACCAGCCGGACCCGGCCGACCCGATCGGCGTCCTCGCCGCGGTCGGCGGCTTCGAGCACGCGGCGATGGTCGGCCTGCTGCTCGGCGGCGCGTCCCTGCGTACGCCGGTGATCCTGGACGGCGTCAGCGCGGGCGCGGCCGCCCTGGTGGCCCGCGCGATCGCCCCCGAGGTGCTGGCCGCGTGCATCGCCGGCCACCGCAGCGCCGAACCGGGCCATGTCGCCGCCCTCAACAAGCTGGGCCTGCGCCCCCTGGTCGACCTGGACCTCCGGCTGGGCGAGGGCACGGGTGCCCTGCTGGCCCTGCCGCTGGTCCAGAGCACGGCGCGGGCCATGCACGAGGTCGCCACGTTCGACTCCGCCGGCGTGACGGAGAAGTAGGGGGCCGCGGCGCCGGGTGCGCACGACGACCGGCCGTGGCTGCGCCCCTGCGGGCGCGGCCGTCCGCGGCCGTGCCCTCGGCCCGGGCCGCCCAGCCACCGGACACCTGACCCGCCACATCGCCCTGCCGCTTAAAATCTGCACGTCAGGGCTATAGCAACGCCTCGGAGGAGCCGCACCTCATGGCCGAACACCCCGCCTACCCCGTAGGCCTCCGCCTCACCGGCCGCAAGGTGGTCGTCCTCGGCGGTGGCCAGGTGGCCCAGCGCCGCCTCCCGGCCCTCGTCGCGGCGGGCGCCGACATCACCCTCGTATCGCCGGAGGCCACCCCCTCCGTCGAGGCGATGGCGGACGCCGGCGAGATCACCTGGGCCAGGCGCGCCTACCAGGACGGCGACCTCCAGGACGCCTGGTACGCGCTCATCGCCACCAGCGACCTCGACGCCAACACCGCCGCCTCCGCCGAGGCCGAGCGCAACCGCGTCTGGTGCGTGCGCTCCGACGACGCCGACCGGGCCACCGCCTGGACCCCGGCGACCGGCCACAGCGAGGGCGTCACGGTCGCCGTGCTGACCACCGACGCGCGCGGCCGCGACCCCCGGCACACCGCCGCCATCCGGGACGCGGTCGTCGAGGGCCTGCGCGACGGCACGCTCGTCGCCCCGCACCACCGCACCCGCACCCCCGGCGTCGCCCTGGTCGGCGGCGGCCCCGGCGACCCCGACCTGATCACGGTGCGCGGCCGCCGCCTGCTGGCCGAGGCCGACGTCGTCATCGCCGACCGCCTCGGCCCCCGCGACCTGCTCGCCGAACTCCCGCCGCACGTCGAGGTGATCGACGCGGCGAAGATCCCGTACGGCCGCTACATGGCCCAGGAGGCCATCAACAACGCCCTGATCGAGCACGCGAAGCAGGGCAAGTCGGTGGTACGCCTCAAGGGCGGCGACCCCTACGTCTTCGGCCGGGGCATGGAGGAGGTCCAGGCGCTCGCCGAGGCCGGCATCCCCTGCACCGTCGTCCCGGGCATCTCCAGCTCGATCTCGGTGCCGTCCGCGGCCGGCATCCCGGTCACGCACCGGGGCGTCGCCCACGAGTTCACCGTGGTCAGCGGCCATGTCGCGCCGGACGACGAGCGCTCGCTGGCCGACTGGGCCTCCCTCGCGAAACTCACCGGCACCCTCGTCGTCCTCATGGGCATCGACAAGATAGGGAAGATCGCCGAGACACTTGTCGCCCACGGCAGGTCCCCCGAGACTCCGGTCGCCCTCGTCCAGGAGGGCACGACGGCCGCGCAGCGCCGGGTCGACGCCACCCTCGCCACCGTGGCGGACGTGGTGCGGACCGAGGAGGTCAGGCCCCCGGCGGTCATCGTCATCGGCGAGGTCGTGAACGTCGGACCGCGGACGTCCGCCTGAAGAGGCCCGGTCGCCGGAAGAGGTCCGGCTGCCGGAGAGGGCACGGCTGCCCGAGGGCGCCGGCGTAACCCCGGGTAACACAACCCGTTCCAGACCATTGGCACCCCACCCAGGACAAGGCAGTATCACCCTGTGGCCGATCTCATCACCGTTGAGGATCCCGACGACCCGCGCCTCCGTGACTACACGGGCCTGACCGACGTCGAGTTGCGCCGCAAGCGCGAACCGGCCGAGGGCCTGTTCATCGCCGAGGGCGAGAAGGTCATCCGCAGGGCGAAGGACGCGGGCTACGAGATGCGCTCGATGCTGCTGTCGGCCAAGTGGGTCGACGTCATGCGCGATGTCATCGACGAGCTCCCGGCCCCCGTCTACGCGGTCAGCCCGGAGCTCGCCGAGAAGGTCACCGGCTACCACGTGCACCGCGGCGCGCTCGCCTCCATGCAGCGCAAGCCGCTGCCGACGGCGACCGAACTGCTGCGCACCGCCCGCCGGGTCGTCGTCATGGAGTCGGTCAACGACCACACCAACATCGGCGCGATCTTCCGCTCCGCGGCGGCCCTCGGCATGGACGCGGTGCTGCTCTCCCCGGACTGCGCGGACCCGCTCTACCGCCGCAGCGTGAAGGTCTCGATGGGTGCGGTGTTCTCGGTGCCGTACGCCCGGCTCGACACCTGGCCCAAGGGGCTGGACTCGGTCCGCGAGGCCGGGTTCACCCTGCTCGCCCTCACCCCGGACGAGAAGGCCCGCAGCCTGGACGAGGCCGCCCCGCACCGGATGGACAGGGTCGCCCTGATGCTCGGCGCGGAGGGCGACGGCCTCTCCACGCAGGCGCTGGTCGCCGCCGACGAGTGGGTGCGCATCCCGATGTCCCACGGCGTCGACTCCCTCAACGTCGGCGCGGCCGCCGCGGTCGCCTTCTACGCGGTGACCGCGGGCCGCCCCGAGGCGTAGGGCCGGCGGCTACTCCCTGAGGGCCGCCGTCTTCGCCGGTACGGAACCGCCGGGCACGCCCATCCCGTGCGCGGGTCCGGAACAGCCCTGGGCCACCGCGATCCCGAGCGCGACCAGCAGGGTCACCACGACGAACACGAACAGCCGCTGGCGCAGCAGGCGCGGATTGGCCGGCCGCCGTCCGGTGCCCGTGGGGCGCGGCCGCCCGGTGCCGCTGCGCGGCGCGGGCCGGCCGCCGGTGCCGGGACGGGTGCCGCTGCCACGGGGCGCGGGGGTGGGACGCGCGCCGCCCGGCCGCGAC
Source organism: Streptomyces sp. NPDC104367 (assembly GCF_055583825.1). Taxonomy (NCBI): domain Bacteria; kingdom Bacillati; phylum Actinomycetota; class Actinomycetes; order Kitasatosporales; family Streptomycetaceae; genus Streptomyces; species Streptomyces sp. NPDC104367. The sequence continues at coordinate 321,900 of NZ_JBVJND010000006.1, forward strand.
GGAACCCCGCCGTTCGGGCGCGGGCCGCTGCCGCCGCGCGAGGGCGCGTTGCCCCGCACCGGGATGCCCGGCGAGGACGGCGACCGCCGCTGGGTGCGCTGCGTGTCCGGGTAGGTGTCGGCGAGCCGCCCGGTGGGCCGGTCCGCCTCCCCGGCCCGCGGCGCCGGCGGCCGTACGTCGGCCAGCCCCTGCGCCTCACGGGCGGCGATCTCCTTCAGCCGCAGCGACAGCTGAAGCGTGCTCGGCCGGTCCTCCGGGTCCTTCGCCAGACAGGCCCGCACCAGCGGCGCGAGCGCGTCCGGTACGCCGTGCAGGTGCGGCTCCTCGTGGACCACGCGGTAGAGCATCACCTCGGAACTGCCGTGCCCGAAGGGCGAGTCACCCGTCGAGGCGTACGCCAGGGTGGCGCCGAGCGAGAACACGTCCGTGGCCGGGGTGACGGCCGCCCCGCGCACCTGCTCGGGCGCCAGGAACCCGGGGGAGCCCACCGCCGTGCCGACGTGGGTGAGGGTGGAGGCGCCGGTGGCCCAGGCGATGCCGAAGTCGATGATCCGCGGGCCCTTGGGGGACAGCAGGATGTTGGACGGCTTGAGGTCCCGGTGGACGACCCCGGCCTCGTGCACCGCGACCAGTCCCTCGGACAGCGCGGCGCCGACCGCCGCGGCCTCCGCCGCGCCCAGGGCGCCCTCGTCGGCGACCTTGTCGTGCAGCGAGGGGCCGGGCACGTACTGGGTGGCGAACCACGGCCGGTCGGCGTCCAGGTCCGCCGCGACCAGCCGTGCCGTGCAGCCGCCCCTGATCCGCCGGGCCGCGGAGACCTCACGGGCGAACCGGGACCGGAACTCCTGGTCCTCCGCCAGATCGGGCCGGATCACCTTCAGCGCGACCCGCTGCCCCTTCTTGTCGGAGCCGAGGTAGACCACGCCCATACCACCGGCGCCGAGCCTTCTGTGAAGCCTGAACGAGCCGACGACGCGCGGGTCCTCGCGCCTCAGGCGCATCATCGCCATGTTCATCCCCGCTGCCCGGTCCGTCTGACGTGGCACAGCTTACGTTTACCGGGCCGCCCGTGCGCAGAGGCCGCGCCCTCTCGGCCCGACGGATTGTCAGTGCCGGGTGCGAGACTTGAGGAGTGGTCAGGAAGGCGCCGTAATGAGCGCCTTTGAGTACCCGTCTGCTCCAACAAGCCGTCACAGAAGGGGGATTGAAGCTGTGAAGGGTGACCGAGTGGAGATAGTCGTGGACGCCGGCGACACGACCCGCACCTATGAGGTGGTGGCGAGCAGGGCGGGCCGCCGGGTCGAGACGGCGGTACGCCGAGGGGTGGTCGAAGTGAGCGAAGTCACGCGCAACGGCACGGTCGTCCGCACGGCCCGTTTCATGGCCAACCGGGTGCTGGCCCTCGTCGAGCAGCCGGTGCCCCGCGAGGACAGCTCGGAAATACCGGGAAGGACCGGGCACCCCCTCAGGGAAGACCCCGAGAGGTAGGACGAGACGTAGGACCCGGTCTCCACCCAGGGGAGTAGAACGCAGTTCATGGCTCATCCTCCGGGAGGCCCGGGATTCGGTACGAGGGCATGACGCCCGCCGTAGCCCACACGCCTAGATTTGAGGTCAAGCGGCGGGTGCAGCACTCGTCCCCCGAGGTCAGACACCCGCCGCTGCCAAGGACAACCAAGACGGTCAGGAGAGGGACCATGGCCCTTACGGCACAGCGGACACACACCACCCGCCCGCGCCGGCAGGGCCGTCGCCACCCGCTGGTGGCGACGCTCATGGCCCTTCCCCTGGCGGCCCTGCTCCTCGTCGTCTTCGACGGCTGGGAGACGGTGGCCACACAGGCGTCGTCCGTGGGCGTGATGCTGGGGCGCTGAGCGGCGACCCCAGGCCCGGAAGAGCGGTCCGGGCGGGGACATCCACCCATGAAACCCCGTGGGGACGGGGGTGCGGCGGACGGCAAAAATGCCGGCGCAGCTGGGGAGCTGCGCCGGCATTGCTTTTCCCCGGGCGCGAGACCCCGGGTCCCTCGACGAGCCGTCCGGCCCATGAGGGCAGGGTGCGCGCGGCCGGGTCCGTGCCGACGTTGTGCCGCGGCGGTCCCGCACCGCACGGACCGATCCCCTCCGGCGCCGGGCGGAGGGAGAGACGGAGCGGGCGCACGGTTCCCGCGTACGCTCGGCGCACCGCACCGCACACCCGGGGGACCCTTGACGACCGCAGACGTACTGCCCGAGCTGACCGCCAAGGTCAGGGCCGCCGCCCACGCGGACCCGGCGGCCCCCTGCGTCTGCGGCACCGTCACCCTCGCCGACCGCTCCGACACCACGGTCCTCCGCCACGCGGCCACCGTCGCCAAGGCGCACGCCCCCGGCACCGACCCCGCCTGCCTCGCCCTGCGCCTGGAGGCGGCCGCCGCTCTCCCCGGCGTCTTCCTCGCGCCCCTCTCCCCGGCCACCCTCGTCGGCTCCCGCCCGGTCACCCTCTGGCCGTACGGCCGGCCGGTGGACCCCGACGACCCCGCCGCCGCCCCCTGGGAAGCCGCCGCCACCCTCCTGGCCCGCCTCCACCGCACCCCGCCCGACCCGGCCACCCCGCCCATGCGCGGCCCCGCCAAGGCGGCCCACGCCATCGCCCGGCTCGACGCGGCGCTCGCCGTGGCGGGCCCCCACCCCGCCGCCCCGCCCGTTCTGCGCGCCTGGGCCGCCCTGCCCGCCTGGGCCCGCGCCGAGGCCCCGATGCCCGAGACCCCCGCCCTCTGTCACGGCGACCTCCACCTCGGCCAGCTGGTCCGGCACCCCGCGCCGGACGGCCCCTGGCGGCTCATCGACGTCGACGACCTCGGCGCCGGAGTCCCCGCCTGGGACCTCGCCCGCCCCGCCTCCTGGTACGCCTGCGGGCTGCTCCCGCCCGACGAGTGGACCCGTTTCCTCGCCGCCTACCGAGCGGCCGGCGGTCCGGCCGTACCGCCGGACGGCGACCCCTGGCCCGCCCTGGACGTCCCGGCCCGCGCCCTCACCGTCCAGACCGCCGCGCGCTACCTCGCCAAGGCGCTCGCGGCGGACCGGCCCCTGGACGAGGTCCAGCGGTCCCTGATCGACGCCTGTGCCCGGATGGTCCCGTAATGGCCCCGGAGTGCCGCCTAAGGGCCCCGGTTCACGCCCGGTTGACGTCCGGATTCCCGAAGTAGGCTGCAACCGACCGGGGTCGGACGGAGTCTGTCCCGGGGAAACACGAAGCAGTATCGACCGGCGAGGAGTTGAGCCGACCATGCATTGTCCGAAGTGCCATGCGCCGATGCACACCTACAACCGCAGTGGCGTCCAGATCGAGCAGTGCAGCGGCTGCCGGGGCATCTTCCTCGACTACGGCGAGCTGGAGGCGCTGACCCAGATGGAGTCCCAGTGGGCGAAGCCCGTCCCGCCGGCCCCGCAGGCGTACCCGGCCCCGCCCGCGCCGGCCTGGGGTGCCCCGCAGCACGGCGGCCACCACGGTGGTCACCACGGCGGTCACGGCCACCACGGCGGCCACCACAACAAGAGCTGGGCCCACATGCTCTTCTCCAGCTGAACACGGAAGAGCCCCGGCCGTTCGAGACGGCCGGGGCTCTTCCGGTGATGTGGACGATACTGGGATTGAACCAGTGACCTCTTCCGTGTCAGGGAAGCGCTCTCCCGCTGAGCTAATCGTCCTCGGGACCACGATCCGAAGATCGCGGGCACTGCGTGCGCGATACTGGGATTGAACCAGTGACCTCTTCCGTGTCAGGGAAGCGCTCTCCCGCTGAGCTAATCGCGCGGGACGGATTCCAGACCTTTCGGTCGAGATCCAGTGGACGATACTGGGATTGAACCAGTGACCTCTTCCGTGTCAGGGAAGCGCTCTCCCGCTGAGCTAATCGTCCTTGGAGGTGGAGACGGGATTTGAACCCGTGTAGACGGCTTTGCAGGCCGTTGCCTCGCCTCTCGGCCACTCCACCAGGAGTGTAGGGGATCGGGAAGACCCCTCATTCCTTCGAGCGGACGACGAGGCTCGAACTCGCGACCTCAACCTTGGCAAGGTTGCGCTCTACCAACTGAGCTACGTCCGCCTGTCGTTTCGGTCCGCTCTCGCGTCCCGGCGACGTGTTGAACTCTAGCGGATTCCCGGGCCAGCACAAAAACGCGTTTGCGCAGCGTGCTGCGCCGGACCCGGCGGACTGCGTGGTCAGGGCACCCTCGCCGACATGCCCGGGTCACCCCCAGGACACCCGCCATAGACTCGACGACGTGCTCCGTCTCCCTGCTCTCGCCCGGTTCGGCCACCGTGTGGCCACCGGTCTCCTCGACGTCACCAGCGATCCCGCGGCCCTCGAATCCACCGGTTTCTGGGCCGTCTGCGCGGACTTCGGGGGGCGCCTGACCTGCGCCCGTTTCGGCCACGTACGGGAGGAGACGGTGCCCGCGCCGGTGCCGGGGCGGTGGCGGGGCCCGGCGGTCGGTGACTGGACGTCGTCCCTCGACCGCGCGGCGTACACGGCGGCCGTGCGGCGGATCCGCGCCCACATCGCGGCCGGCGAGGTCTACCAGGCCAACCTCTGCCGCGTCCTGTCCGCGCCGGTGGCCCCGGACGCCGACGTGGACGCCCTGACCGCGCTGCTGGCCCGCGGCAACCCGGCGCCGTATGCCGGAACGATTCGCCTGCCGGAGCACGGGGTGGAGATCTCCACCGCCTCGCCCGAGCTGTTCCTGCGCCGGGCGGGCCGGACCGTGGAGAGCGGGCCCATCAAGGGCACCGGCCGCACCGAGGCGGACCTCCTGGAGAAGGACTACGCCGAGAACGTGATGATCGTGGACCTGGTCCGCAACGACATCGGGCGCGTCTGCGCCACCGGCACGGTGACCGTCCCCGACCTGTGCGCCGTGGAGAAGCACCCGGGCCTCGTCCACCTGGTCTCCGCGGTCCGGGGCGAGCTGCGCGCGGACGCCGGCTGGCCCGAGCTGCTCGCCGCCGCCTTCCCGCCCGGCTCCGTCACGGGCGCGCCGAAGTCGAGCGCCCTGCGGATCATCGAGGCACTGGAGACCGCCCCGCGCGGCCCGTACTGCGGCGGGATCGGCTGGGTCGACGCGGACCGCGGGACCGGCGAGCTGGCCGTGGGCATCCGCACCTTCTGGATCGACCGGGCGGCGTCGGTCCTGCGGTTCGGCACCGGCGCCGGGATCACCTGGGGTTCCGACCCCGAGGGCGAGTGGCGGGAGACCGAGCTGAAGGCCGCCAGGCTGCTCGCGGTAGCGTCGGGGGCGTACGACATGGACCAAGGGGGTCTCAGGTGAAGATCTGGCTGGACGGCGGGTTGCGGGACATCGAGTCCGCGCGTGTCTCCGTCTTCGACCACGGGCTGACCGTCGGGGACGGCGTCTTCGAGACGGTGAAGGCGACCGGGGGCGAGCCCTTCGCGCTCACCCGCCATCTCGACCGGCTGACCCGCTCGGCGCGGGGCCTCGGCCTGCCCGACCCCGACCACGACGAGGTGCGCCGGGCCTGCGCGGCGGTCCTCGCGGCCAACCCGATGCCGCTCGGCCGGCTGCGCATCACCTACACCGGCGGCCACGGCCCGCTCGGCTCCGACCGCGGCGAGCACGGGCCGACCCTGGTCGTCGCCCTCGGCGAGACCGGCCGCCGCCCCGACTGCACCGCCGTCATCACCGTCCCCTGGACCCGCAACGAGCGCGGCGCCCTCACCGGACTGAAGACGACGTCCTACGCCGAGAACGTCGTCGCGCTCGCCCGCGCCCACCAACACGGCGCCTCCGAGGCCCTGTTCGCCAACACCGTCGGACAGCTCTGCGAGGGCACCGGCTCCAACGTCTTCGTCGTCCTCGGCGGCGAGATCCACACCCCGCCGGTCGCCTCCGGCTGCCTGGCGGGCATCACCCGCGCCCTGGCCGTGGAGTGGACCGGCGCCAAGGAGACCGACCTGCCCCTGGACGTCCTGGAGCGGGCCGAGGAGGTCTTCCTCACCTCCACCCTGCGCGACGTCCAGGCCGTGCACCGGATCGACGACCGCGAACTCCCCGGCGCCCCCGGCCCGGTGACCGCCAAGGCGATGCGGATCTTCGACGAGCGGTCGGGCCAGGACCTCGACCCGTAGGGGAGCGGCTCGTGGGGGTGCCGGGAAGCAGGGGGCGGCGGCTCGTGGGGGACTCCGGCTGGCACGGCGGCTCGTAGGGGAGCGGCTCGTGGGGGCGCCGGGAAAATGGGCTGCTGCGCGGTCCCCGCGCGGGTAGAAATCCCTTGATGACCACGACCCTGCGGCCGACCGAGCCGCTCCAGCGAGGTGCTGACGGGGCGCCGTCCCGCCGCTTCCAGGTGTGCGTGAACAGCCGCCCCGTCGGGTCGGTGAGCCTCTCCACCGACCCGTCCTTCGGGCCGTCCACCGCCGTGATCCACGACCTGCACGTCGAGGAACCCGACCGGGGCCGCGGCCGCGGCACGGTGGCCGCCCTCGCCGCCGAGGAGGTGGCCCGCGACTGGCGCTGCGCCCGCATCCGCGTCGACGTGCCCGCCGACGCGGGCGCGGCACTGCGGCTGGCCACGGCGCTCGGGTACGTGCACCGCAACCGCCGTATGGTGAAACCGCTCGGCGCGACCCCGCCCGGGCTGCCCGCGGGGAGCCGGGCGCGGCCCCTGACGGAGGCCGAGTTCGGCCCCTGGCTGGCGGCGGGCACGGTGGACTACGCGCAGGACTGGATCGACCGGGGCATCCCGGCCGAACTGGCGCTGGCCAAGTCGGAGAGGGACTACGCCGTGGGGCTGCCGCAGGGTCCGGCGACCCCGGACACCCTCCTCAGCGTCCTGGAGCACGAGGGAGTCAGGGTCGGCACCCTCTGGCTCGTCCTCGCCCGCGATCCCGCCTTCGTCTACGACGTCCTGGTCGACGAGGGCCGCCGGGGCCGGGGCCATGGACGCGCCCTCATGCTGCTGGCGGAGGCCCAGTCGATCGAGGCCGGGAAGCGTGCCCTCGGCCTCAACGTCTTCGCCGGCAACACCCCGGCGGAACGGCTCTACGAGTCGCTGGGGTACGTCACCACGTCGTACTCCCTGTGCAAGGACCTGATCTGAGGCCTTGGCCCACGCAGCCGACCCGGACATCTGCCCCGGACGTCTGATCCGGACATCTGATCCGGGCGGCCGATCCGGACATCCGATCCGCGTTCCCGATGCCGTCATCCGATCCGCGGTCCTGGTGTCGTCATCCGACTTGCTGCCCGATCCGCTGCCCATCCGGTGCCCGGCCCCGGGGATGATCCGGGCGGCGACCCGGGGTCGGCGCACGTGCGCGCGGAGGTGTCCTGGCCCGTGTCGGAGGTGTCGTAGGCCGGGCGGAGGCGGTCGGTGTCGGGGCCGGGGCCGGGCTACTCCTGGCCGGCCAGGAGCCGGTCGGCGATCTCCTCGATCCGCTTCCGCAGCCCCTCCTGGCCCTTGCCGCCGTCGAGGCGCTCGCCGCCGATGACATAGGTCGGGGTGCCGGTCACACCGATGGCCTTGCCCTCGGCCTGGTCGGCGTCGACGATCAGGATGTGCCGGCCGTCGACCAGCGCGGTGTCGAACTCCTCGGCGTCCAGGCCCAGTTCACCGGCCACCTGGACCAGGAAGGGTTCCCCTGCCCGGTCCAGCTCCTCGACCCGGCCCAGTACCGCCTCGACGTACTCCCAGCCCTTCCCCTGCTCCAGCGCCTCCTCGGCGGCCTGCGCGGCGGCGAAGGCGTGCTTGTGCTTCTCCAGCGGGAAGTGCCGCAGCCGCAGTTCCAGCCGGTCGCCGTACCGGGCGCGCAGGGCGCGGAGGTCGTCCAGGGCGCTGCGGCAGTCGGGGCACTGGAGTTCGCACCAGACGTCCAGGACCGGGGCGTCGGCGCGCGCGGGGGAGTCGTTCATGGTCACCAGTCTTCCAGGCCCGACTCCGTCGACCCAATCGGGACGGCTCGTACCTGGGGTGGAGACGACCCCGAGGGGACCCCGAGATGTCCCTGATTGTCAGGCCGGGGCATGGATCGCGCGGGCCTGGCGGTGCAGGATGGAAGGGGCGCGACGCGACACGTGCCCTTCGCCCCCGAGTACGCCCGACCGAGCCCGCCAGGAGGACCGGATGATCGCCGAGACAGTCTGCTCCGCCGTGTCCGCGGCCGGCCTGGGCATCGCCGTGGTCACCGCCTACCGCAAGCGGTATCTGGCGGCGGCCCGCATCGCCGCCTACTCGCTCGTGCCCGTCGGCCTGGTCATGACGGGTGTGGTCGGCTGGCTCGCCGACACCGCGTTCAGCCCGACCGCCTGGGCCGGCTTCGGCCTGCTCGGCGTGGCCTGGGCGCTGCTCGCCACCACGCGCGCCGTGGAGCGTCGGCGCGGCGGCACCCGCGCCGAGCGCAAGGCGGCCGCCCGGACCGCGCGGCGCGACGCCACCGCCCCCACGGCCTCCGCGCCGTCCCTGGCTCCCGCCACCCGCCCGACGGCCAGGCCCGCGGCGACGCCCCGCGGGACCGGCGCCGGCGCCGGCTCGGGCTCCGGCGACGACTTCAGCGACATCGAGGCCATCCTCAAGAAGCACGGGATATGACGCTCCCCGCGTGAGGCTGCGCGTGCCGCGCACCGCGGCCTGCGTGGGGCGATGCGGCTCGGTCCGGTCGCGGGCGCATGCATATGACAGTCACATGAGGCATTGAAACGACACAGTGCGGCAGCGGGGCGCGCGAAAGTGATCATGGGGCGACCGGAAGCGAAACGGACATCGCGGAATTCGGCGAACTCCCGCCTATTTCGGGCGTGTTGATCGCGCAGCGGGTGCCTGCTGGGTCATCATCGCCGCGAGATGCTGGACACGAAACAGAGCGAGGCCGTGCCGCCGAAGGACGAGCCGCGCGGGTGCCTCTTCGCCCTTTCCCAGCCACCGCTGATGATCTTCCTAGCGGTGATCGGGTGTCTGATTCTCATGGCTGCGCTGCACGACCTGCTGTGGCTGTGAGCCGTACCCGCCCGTCCCGGCGCCACCCGCCGGGACAGGCGTCGGCATCGACCGCCCCTCACGAGGGGGAGCCCCGGGCCGACCGCTCGGCCCGCTCGGGCGTTCCGACGGCCCCGCTCGCCCGTCGCCTCAGCTCGTCGCCTCCTTGCGACGCGCCCGGTACGCGGCGACGTGCAGGCGGTTTCCGCAGGTCCGGCTGTCGCAGTAGCGGCGGGACCGGTTGCGGGAGAGATCGACGAAGGCACGTCGGCAGTCGGGGGCCTCGCAGCGCCGCAGCCGCTCCTGCTCCCCGGCGACCACGAAGAACGCGAGCGCCATCCCGCAGTCCGCGGCGAGGTGGTCGGCCACGGAGGCGCCGGGCGCGAAGTAGTGCACATGCCAGTCGTAGCCGTCGTGGTTCGTGAGCTGCGGGGTGGTGCCGGCGGCGGCGACCAGCTCGTTGATCATCCCGGCGGCGACCTTGGCGTCCGGGGCCGCGAAGATCCCGGCGAACCGGCCGCGGACCTTGCGCACCGCCGACAGGTCGAACTCCGACAGCACGCCCACATCGCTGAAGTCGTGGTTTCGTACGAAATCCTGGAGCGCCGCGACGTCGGGCAGCCCGTCGGGCGCCGCGTCGTCCTCCGGCGCGGTGTTCACCAGATCCACCACGGCATCGAGGGAACACCGGGTGTCGTGGGTGATCAGCACGTTTCGCTCCCTGGCCTGAGGGTCGGGCGGTCGCCCGCCGATGGTGGCCGATGGTAGCGACATACGGCTTGCCCGCACCGTGCCCTGCCCCACTCGCTGCTGTCCCGTGGAACGGTCACCGCCCGCCGGGTGTTCCCGGGGGCTCACGGACACACCGGCGCCGCCCCCGTGACACATCACGGTGACGGCGCCGGTGCTGCCCTATGCGGTTGTCTAGGCCCGAGCCGTCTCCCCGAGTGGACGGCGCCGGGCGGCTTTCAGGGGCCTTGCCCTAACTCTCCGCCAGGATGTGCGAGAGCTCCTGATCGAGATCGAAGTGCCGGTGTTCCGTGCCGGGCGGCACGGCGGCGTCTGTTCGCTTCAGGAAGGACTCCAGGGCCCGCGCCGGGGCCTCGAGCAGAGCCTCACCCTCCGGAGAGCTCAGGGCGATGCAGACGACGCCCTGACCGTGGCTGCGGGACGGCCAGACGCGGACGTCGCCGGTGCCGGTGGGGCGGTGCAGCCCCTCGGCGAGGAGGTCGCGGGCGAACACCCACTCGACGGTCTCCTCGGCTCCGGTGTGGAAGGTGGCGTGCACGGCGTAGGGGTCGGCCGTGTCGTACCGCAGGCCTGCGGGGACAGGCAGGGAGGACTCGCTCGACACAACGAGGCGCAGGTGCAGCTCGCAGCTGACCGTGGTGTTCATAAGCGCCAGGGCCTTTCGCTCAGTGTGCGCTCGGGGATTCGCACGTCGGCGAAATCGACATGCCACCTACGGTGCCGTTGTAAACCCCTCTGAGTGTTTTGCGTGCCTTTACGTAACTCTTCCGGCCGAGAACCCGGACGTGATCTACGACCATTCCGGTGACCGGAATCGCTCGGGTAGGGTTTGGTCGTATGAATACGGGGAGTAACGAACTCGGCGGGGCCGCCGTGGCCCCGGACGGGACCGAGGTGGACGGGACGAAGACGGACGAGACGGATACGGACGGCGCCCGCGCCGAGCGGGGGCTGGGCTCCCGGGCGCCCGAGTTCGTCAAGGCGCGCCGGGCCCTGCACCTGAGCTGGCAGGTCGGCGTCTTCGTGGCGGGCCTGGCGGTCGTGATCGTCGGCATCATCATGCTGCCGTTGCCCGGGCCGGGCTGGGTGGTGATCTTCGGCGGCATGGCGATCTGGGCGACGGAGTTCGTCTGGGCCCAGCTGGTGCTCCGCTGGACGAAACGCAAGGTCACCGAGGCGGCACAGAAAGCACTCGACCCCAAGGTGCGCCGCCGCAACATCACGCTGACGGTGCTCGGGCTGGTGATCGTGGCCGGCCTGGTCGGGGTCTACCTCTCCCGGTTCGGGATAGTGATGCCCTGGAAGATCGAGGAGTGACCGGAGCACCGCTCCCGTGCCCCCGCGACTGGTCGGGGGCACCCCCTGACATGGGGTAATGTTCTTCCTGCGCCCGGGCGATTAGCTCAGTGGGAGAGCGCTTCGTTCACACCGAAGAGGTCACTGGTTCGAACCCAGTATCGCCCACCCGGAACTGCGGCCCACCTGCGAAAATGCAGGTGGGCCGCAGTCGTTCCCGGTGCGGTCGGCGCGCGGTGGCACCCTCGGTGGGGGAGCGGGTACGTCCGACCACGAGTCCCGCGGGGCGCGCTCGCGGACGCGCCACGACGGCGCTGGCCCACAGGGCCCCGACGGAGGCTGCCGCGGCCTCGACCGCTCACTGCGCCCCTCGACTGCCGCCGTACGGCTGTGCCGCTCCCTGGCGGGTGCGCAGGGGTGGTGATGGTGGCGGCTGTGGGGAGGCCGGCGGGGTGTGCGTAACCCTCGGTGTCCCAGGCCTCAGGTCTCAGGCACTCGTGACGGTCGAATCGGCACGGCTGGGTGCGGCCCCCGTCCTCGCCGCGGCCGGCCGATCGATCGCGAGCCTTCCCCCGAAACTGGCGCCCCTCCCGGCGCTCGTCCCGGCGCCCGTCTCGTCGTGCTCGGAGTGCTCCGCGAAGGCGGCTTCCAGTGGACCCGTCCCGAGAGCGGTGATCACGCTCAGTACACGAACCCCGCCGCGCCGCAGCCGGCGATCAGGGGGTCGTGATCTCCGGGTGAGACGGTTCGGCCCGGGGGAGCCGTCCCAATCGTCGGAGGTATCCCTCCCGTCGGCCGCGGCGAGGAAAGTCGCGTACCCACCCCCGTCCCGTCCCTCACCGTCTCCACCTTGCGCCCAACCCCGCATCTCCGTCACGGCCGCCCGCCCGCAAGGCTCCAGCAGCCCCAGCCTCCACCCCGACATCGGATCTCCGTCCACTCCAAGCCGCCGCCGGGACCCACTCCGGGCAGTCATCACACGCACCCGCAGACCACCCCGCCCGAGCCCTCACCCGCCCCCACGCAACGCCTCACCCAACGCCTCACCCCACCCCTCCCGCGCCTCTCCCGGCGCCCCCTGACTCCCCCTCACCCCTCCCCCTCGCCTCCCTGACCCCTGATCAGGCACCCCCTAACCCCGCCCCGCCCGGCTCGAACCGTCCGTCGAAGCCAAGCCGTAATCCCGGCTCGTGGCAGGCGACTTCACGTTCGGCCGGTCGATCGCGACCGTACTCACCTGCGCAGTTGTCCGCAGTCGGCGTCCGTGTCGGCGTCCCGGCCCGGCAGCGCGCCGTCCGCGGTCGCAAGAAATTCCTGTCCGAATCATTGACGCCTCACCGGCCCCTCCGTAACTTGTGCCAGCAAGCGCTTACTTGAAACGATTCATGCAGGCGGCAATGACGCTGCGGGGAGGGGCCCGACTGTGGGAACCAGCAGGAATGTTGAGAGGCGAACCATCCTGAAGGCGGCCGGTGCCTCGGCGGCCGCGCTCGGGCTGGCGGCGACGGCGGGGTGTGGCGGCGACAGCGGTTCCGGGGACGGGACGGTGACGATCCGTTACTCGTGGTGGGGCGCCGAGGAACGGGCGAAGAAGATCAACCAGACCATCGCGCTCTTCGAGAAGAAGTACCCGAAGATCAAGGTCAAGACCGACTTCCAGACGTATGCGTCCTTCTGGGAGAAGTTCCAGACCCAGGCCGCGGGTGGAAATCCCCCGGACGTTTTCCAGAATGCCGTCACCTTTCTTCGGAAGTACGACAAGCGAGGAATTCTCCTCGATCTCAAGTCGCAGGTTCAGGCGGGCAATCTGAGCCTGGATCACTTCCGGGCCGGCGTGACGAAGGTCGGCGAGGTCGACGGAAAGCAGCTCGGCGTCCCGGTCGGTTCGAACACCATGGCGCTGGTCATCGACAAGAAGGTCTTCGCGAAGGCGGGCGTCGAGCCGCACGAGGGCTGGACCTGGGACGACTACTTCAAGGCCCTCAAGACGATCCACGACAAGACGAAGGTCCCGGGGGACACGGGCTACTTCAGCATCATGTACCTGTACGACCTCTACCTGCGCCAGAACGGCAAGGCGTTCTACACCTCGGACGGACTCGGCTTCGACAAGGCCGACCTGACGGAGTGGTGGGCCGACGGCTACAGCCGCGTCAAGGCCGGTCTCGTGACCGACCCGAAGGTCGTCGCGCAGGACGTGCCCAAGTCCTCCCTCTCCGCCGGGCACGGTGCCTCGGAGTTCACCTGGGACAACTTCACCGTCCGCTACTCGGCGGAGGGCGACAGCACCTACGGCCTCGCCCCGATCCCGACCACGGACGGCAAGAACACCGGGCAGTACCTGGCCTCGCTGATGCTGAGCGCCTCCGCCCGTACCGCGCACCCCAAGGAAGTCGCGCAGTTCATCGACTTCATGGTCCACGACCCCGCGGTCGGCAAGATCATGGGCTACGACCGGGGCATCCTGGCGACCACCGACCAGTACGACGCGTTCAAGCCCGCCGACGAGGTGAGCAAGGAGATCGCGCAGTACGAGGTGGACACCGCCAAGGCCGGCGTCCTCGGCACGATCACCCCGCACCCCTCCGGTGCCGACACCATCGAGGCCGCCTTCCTGCGCATCGGCGGCGACCTCGGACAGGGCAAGACCAAGGTCGCGGACGCGGTGAAGCAGTTCTTCACCGAGTCCGAGGCCGCCTTCCAGGCCTGATAGGACCTGTCGTGACGCTCGTCAAGGACTCGCTGCCCGCGGCACGCGGGACGAGCTCGGCCGCCCCCGCAACCGCGGGGCGGCCGAGCCGCCGGCGTGAGAACCTCGCCGGCTACCTCTTCATGTCCCCGTGGATCGCGGGTTTCCTGCTGCTGACCGCGGGCCCGATGATCGCCTCGCTGTACTTCGCGTTCACCGACTACAACCTCTTCAACACACCGAAGTGGGTCGGGTTCGACAACTTCACCAAGATGCTCGACGACCCCCGCTGGCAGAAGTCGGTGGAGGTGACCGCGAAGTACGTCGTCATCGGCACTCCGCTGAAGCTGCTGCTGGCGCTCGGGGTGGCGATGCTGCTGGCCCAGAGCCGTCGCGGCCAGGCCTTCTACCGGGCCGCCTTCTACGCCCCCTCGCTGATCGGCGCGAGTGTCTCCGTCGGCTTCGTCTGGCGGTCGCTGTTCTCCGACGGCGCGGTCGTGGACCGTACCCAGACCTTCTTCGGCTGGCACGTCGGCGGCTGGGTCGGCAACGCCGACTGGGTGCTGTACTGCCTGGTCGCGCTGACGGTGTGGCAGTTCGGCGCGCCCATGGTCATCTTCCTGGCGGGCCTGAAGCAGGTGCCCAGGGAGCTGTACGAGGCGGCCGAGATGGACGGCGCCGGGCCGCTGCGGAGGTTCTGGAACATCACCCTGCCGATGATCTCCCCGGTGCTCTTCTTCAACGTGCTGCTGGAGACCATCCACTCCTTCCAGATCTTCGCCTCGGCGTACGTCGTCTCCAACACGGCCTGCGGACCGGCCGACGCCACGCTCGTCTACACCTGCTACCTGTACCAGCAGGGATTCAAGAACGCCCAGATGGGCTTCGCCGCCGCGATGGCCTGGATGCTGCTGCTCGCGGTCGCCCTGGTGACGGCCGTCCTCTTCTGGTCCCAGAAGAAGTGGGTGCACTACGAGGAGGGCGCTCGATGAGTGCGATCACCACCAAGCTCACGGACGGGACCGGCCGCAAGCGCGCGGGTTCCCTCGTCTGGCACCTCGGCGCCCTGGCCGTCCTCGTGGTCATCCTCTACCCGGTGGTCTGGGTGATCGGCGCCTCGTTCAAGCCGAGCAAGGACATCATCAACAGCCTCACGCTGTTCCCGTCCCACCCGATCGTGTCCAACTTCAAGGGCCTGGCCGACGGCATCGCGGACATCAGCATCTGGACCTTCTTCCAGAACTCCCTCTTCTACGCCGTCGGCGCCGTGGTCGGTGTGCTCGTCTCCTGCTCGCTCACCGCCTACGCCTTCGCCCGCATCCGGTTCGCCGGCCGCAACCTGCTCTTCTCCCTGATGATCGGCACCCTGCTGCTGCCGTACCACGTGCTGCTGATCCCGCAGTACGTGATGTTCCAGAAGCTGGGCTGGATCAACACCTACACCCCGCTCCTGATCGGCAAGTACCTCGCCACCGAGGCGTTCTTCGTCTTCCTGATGGTGCAGTTCATGCGGAACCTGCCCCGGGAGCTGGACGAGGCGGCCCGGCTCGACGGCTGCGGGCACTTCCGCATCTACTGGTCGATCGTGCTGCCGCTGTGCCGGCCCGCGCTCATCACCAGCGCGATCTTCACCTTCATCAACGCCTGGAACGACTTCATGGGCCCGCTGATCTACCTCAACGAGCCCGGCAAGTACACGGTCTCCCTGGGCCTGATGATGTTCCGCGACTCCGACGGGGTGGCCGCCAACTACGGCGGGATGATCGCCATGTCCCTGGTCGCGCTGCTGCCCGTGCTGCTGTTCTTCCTCGCCTTCCAGCGCTATCTGATCGACGGAATGGCGACCTCCGGACTGAAGGGCTGAGACCGTGGCCGACGACGTACGGGTGAAGGACGTACGGGTGAAGGACGTGCGGGTGAAGACCGGCGCCTTCTCCGACCGGTTCGGTGTCTTCGCCGAGTGTCTGCTCACCGGCGTGTGGATCGCCGTCGCCTCACTGGGCGTCGTCACCTGGCCGGCCGCCTTCGCCGCCGGCGCCCGGCACCTGCGCCGCCGCGCCGGCCACGTGGGCGGCGGCGGGCGGGAGTTCGTCGCGGACTTCCGTCGCGCGCTGCGCGGCGGCTGGGCCGTCGGGCTGGCCGGCTGGGCCGCGGTCGCGGTCGCCTGGGTGGACGTCCAGGCGGTCCGGGCCGGTCTGCCCGGCGGGCCGCTCGTCGGGGCCGTGGGGCTGTTCGCGGTGATCGGCCTGGTGGTCGCCGGGCTGCGCGCGGCGGCCGTCTGGGCCCCGGGCGACCGCTGGCGCACCCTGCTCCCGGCGGCCGGCCGCCGTACCGTCCTCGACCCCGGCGGATCCTTCCTGCTCGTCGGGGGAGCGGTCCTCGTGGTCTGTTCCGCGCTGCTCATCGCGCCGCTGGCGGTGCCCGTGCTGGGCGCCGTCGCGGCGGCGGCCGTCGCCGTGGAGGAACGCCTCCGCCGCCGCTGACCGGCCTCGTACCAGGGGCGGCGCCACCGGCGCCGTACCTCTATCTGTCATGCCCCTGACCACCTTGCACCCGCACGGAAAGGAAAGGCGGAAAATGTCTCCCATCCCCCGCAGGTCCCTCCTCAAGGCGGCCGCCGTCGCCGGCGCCGCCGCCCAGTTCAGCTGGGCGCTCGGCGCGAAGAGCGCGCAGGCCGCGCCCGTGGCCGGGGCCGCCGACGCGGACCCGGTGACCCTGGACTGGCTGGAGGACGGCGGCCTCGGCGCCGCACCCGGCGCGACCGTGGGCGTGCCCTGGCCGATGGGCGCCTTCCAGGAGGACCAGACGTTCGCGCTGACGGACGAGGACGGCAAGGACGTGCCGGTCCAGTCCTGGCCGATCGCCTACTGGCCGGACGGCTCCCTCAAGTGGACCGCCCACGCCGTCGGTTCGGGCGACGGCAAGCTCACCCTCGCGGCGGGCGACCCGGCGGCACCGTCCCGGAAGGTCACCGTCGACAGGAGCGGCGGCACGATCGACGTGTCCACCGGCGTCATCGCGGTGAAGATCGGCAAGAACGGCTCGACGCTGATCAAGTCGGTCACCCGCGGCTCGACGGAGATCGCCAGGAACGGCCGGCTGGTCCTGGTCCGGCAGCCCGAGGCCGAGGACGAGGACCAGGGCACGGTCAAGACCGAGCGCTTCGACGGCGCGATCGACTCCGTCACCGTCGAACAGGACGGCCCGGTCCGCGCGGTCGTCCGCATCGACGGCAAGCACCGCAAGGGAAGCCGGAGTTGGCTGCCGTTCTCGATCCGCCTCTACTTCTACGCGGGCGCCGACTCCTTCCGCATGGTCCACACGATCACCTACGACGGCACGCAGGAGCCGGGCAAGGCGAGCGGCGACTTCATCCGCGGGCTCGGCGTCCGCTTCAGCGTGCCGATGCGCGACGAGGCCTACGACCGGCACATCCGCATCGGCGGCGAGGGAACGGGCCTGCTGCGCGAAGCCGTCCAGGGCATCACCGGGCTGCGTCGCGACCCGGGCGCGGCCGTCCAGGCCGCCCAGTACGCGGGCGAGAAACTGCCCGACCCGTCCACCTGGGACCAGCGGGTCACCACCCGCCTCCAGTACATCCCGCACTGGGGCGACTACACCCTCTCCCAGCTCTCCGCCGACGGCTTCACCCTGCGCAAGCGCACGAAGAAGGGGTACGGCTGGATCGCGGCCGGCGGCGGCGGGCGGGCCTCCGGCTTCGGGTACGTCGGCGGGGCGAGCGGCGGATTCTCCTTCGGGCTAAGGGACTTCTGGGAGAAGTTCCCGGCCCAGCTCGACATCCGGGACGCGCACACCGACGAGGCCGAGGTGACCCTCTGGCTCTGGTCGCCCGAGGCCCAGCCGATGGACCTGCGCTTCTACCACGACGGCATGGACCAGGACACCTACGCCGAGCAGCTCGAAGGCCTCAACATCACCTACGAGGACTACGAGCCCGAGTTCGGCACCCCCTACGGCATCGCCCGCACCTCGGAACTGCTGTTCTGGGCCAACGAGACGACACCGACACCGCAGGCGCTCGCCGGCCAGGTCGAGGCGGTCCGGGTGCTCCCGCAACTCGCCGCCCCGCCCAAGCAGTTGATCAAGGCCAAGGTCTTCGGCCCGGGGCTGTTCTCCGAGCCGGACCGCTCCACCGACGCCAAGGCGAAGATCGAGGACCACCTCGACTTCCTCTTCACCTACTACAAGGACCAGGTGGAGCAACGCCGTTGGTACGGCTTCTGGGACTACGGCGACTTCATGCACACCTACGACACCGTGCGCCACCAGTGGCGTTACGACGTCGGCGGCTACGCCTGGGACAACTCCGAGCTCTCGCCCGACCTGTGGCTCTGGTACGCGTACCTGAGAAGCGGCCGCTCGGACATCTTCCGGTTCGCCGAGGCGCTCACCCGGCACACCGGCGAGGTCGACGTCTACCACATCGGCCAGTGGGCGGGCCTGGGCACCCGGCACGGCGTCCAGCACTTCGCGGACAGCGCCAAGCAGCAGCGCATCTCCAACACCACCTACCGGCGCTTCTACTACTTCCTCACCGCCGACGAACGCGTCGGCGACCTCATGGCCGCCAACGTCGACTCCGACGAGACATTCCTCGTCCTGGACCCGCTGCGCAAGGTCCGCACCGACCCCTACACCCCCGACCGGCACGCCCTGTCGATCGGCT
This sequence comes from Streptomyces sp. NPDC104367, assembly GCF_055583825.1. Lineage (NCBI taxonomy): Bacteria > Bacillati > Actinomycetota > Actinomycetes > Kitasatosporales > Streptomycetaceae > Streptomyces > Streptomyces sp. NPDC104367. Next base: position 340,292 of record NZ_JBVJND010000006.1, read on the forward strand.
TCGGCACCGACTGGAGCGGTCTGGTCTCGGCCTGGCTCACCGAGTGGGAACGCAAGGGGCCCAAGTGGGAGAAGGCCAAGGCGCGCGTCCTGTCGACCATGGAGGGCATCGCCGCCCAGCCCAACGGCTTCGTCCAGGGCAGCGGCCTGTACGACCTCGACACCGGTGAGTTCGCCACCGCGGACACCCCGGTCGTCTCCGTGTCCCACCTCTCGGCCGTCTTCGGCCTCAACGAGCTGTGCGCCGAGCTCATCTACCTGACCGACATACCGAAGTTCAACGAGGCGTACTTCGACTACTGCCGCTACTTCAACGCCACCAAGGCCGAACAGGCGGCACGCTACGGCTCCAACTTCGGCACCCTGCTGCTCTTCCAGGGCCACTCGCGCCTCGACGCCTACGCCGCCGTACAGACCGGTGACGAGACGCTGGCCAAGCGGGCGTGGACGAAGTTCTACGGCTCGGACGGCTACCTGGAGTCCTCGCCGTGGAAGACCGAGCCGCTGTCCGGCCCGGTGACCCTCGTCGCGGGCAGCGAGGCGAGCTGGGTGGCGTCCAACGACACCGCGCTGTACGGGCTCGCCGCCATCGAGAACCTCGCCCTGCTGGGCGACAGGATGCCCTCTTAGCGGGAGGGAGCGGGGGAGCGCCGTCGCACGGGCGGCGGCGCTCGTACCGCGAGTGTGGTCCAGGTCACTCGGCGGGGGCATGAGTACGCGTACTCAGATCACCGCGGCGGGCAGACTCCGCCCATGGACTGGACCCACTACCGCTTCCTCAGCCGGTGGCCGCTGCCGTTCCCGCCCGAGGCCGTCTACGCCGCGCTCGAACGAGTCGAGGACTATCCGCTCTGGTGGCCCCAGGTGCGCACGGTGAGCAGGCTGGACGACACCACGGGGATCATCACCATCCGCTCCGTCCTGCCGTACGACATGACGTTCACGGCGCGCCGGACGCGGCGCGATCCGGATGCGGGTCTGCTGGAGATCGCGATGAGCGGCGACCTCCACGGCTGGGCCCGCTGGACGGTCACCGCCGAGGGCACCGGCAGCCTCGCCCGCTACGAGCAGGTCGTCGACGTCGACAAGCCGCTGCTGCGCCGACTGGCCGTGCCCGGGAGGCCGTTGTTCCGCGCCAACCACCGGCTGATGATGCGGGCCGGACGGCGGGGGCTGACCGGACACCTCCGAGCGGTTTGAACGGAACCCGCCGGTACCTGTATCGTTCACTGCGTTCCCGGGCGATTAGCTCAGTGGGAGAGCGCTTCGTTCACACCGAAGAGGTCACTGGTTCGAACCCAGTATCGCCCACCACCGGGAAAGCCGGTCCGCACCAGCGGACCGGCTTTTTGTCGTCCTGAGGGCGGCTCATGAACAGCGCGAAAGGTGAGAGGACGCGACGGAGAAGGCTTCCCGTGAACCGGCACCGGGTCGCCCGGCGTGCTGGTGACCGCCGTCGTCACGGGCATCGGGCTGACGCTCGTCGCCTGCGGAGGGGAGCTGGACCGGCGTACCGCGCGCGGTACCCGCCTCCGGCTCCAGGCCGAGGCCTTCCGGCGCTATGTGGCCGACCCCGGTACCGTCCCCGGCGAACTCCCCACCGGACGGCGGGCGGAGCTCTACGGGGCCTGGGCCGTGGCGCTCGGTGTGGAAGCCGCCTGGGAGGCGGCCGCGGGTGCCTCCGCCTCCCGGCCGGCAGGACGTGCCGACGCACCCGTCCTTGACCGCACCGGCCTGCTGCTCGCCGCCATGGTCTTCGCCGGTTCCGGCCCGCCCTCCGGCACCGGCGGGGCGAGCGGCGGCGGTTTCTCCTCCTCCGGCGGCGTCGGCGGTGGCGCCGGAGGAGGCGGAGACGGTTCCTGGTGAAGTGACGTGCGGGGCGCCGGTACGCCCGGCACCCCGCACCTCAGGCCGCCGTCGGCAGGTCCGGGCGCAGGGGCCAGTCCTGGTTCACCGTCTCCGGCGTGCCGCTGCGGGTGAACCACGCCTGGAGGCCGCGGGCCTGCGCCGCGTGCCACGTGGTCTGCAGGGTGTGCAGCTCGGCGGGGGTCAGGCGCTCCAGCCGGGCCGCGAAGCGGCGGCCCAGCGCCCGTACGACCTCCAGCGAGGCGAGCGCGTCGGCGCCCGCGTCGTGCGCGCCCTCCAGGGTGACCTCGTAGTGCGCGCAGAGGTCGGTCAGGGTGCGGCGGCCCTTGCGGTAGCGGTCCAGATGCTTGTCCAGGACCCGGGGGTCGAGCACGAGCAGCGGGCTCGCCTCGAACCAGCGGTCCAGCGAGGACGCCCGGTGCCGGCGCAACTCGCGGTCCAGCAGGGTCAGATCGAACGGCGCGTTCATCACCACCAGCGGGCGGCGCATCGCCGCGTGCTCGGCCAGTTCCTCGGCTATCTCGTGCATCACCGGCGCCGGCCAACGGCCGTTGCGCTGGAGGTGTTCCTCCGTCAGCCCGTGCACCGCCGTCGCCGCCTGCGGCACCGGCACACCCGGGTTCACCAGCCAGCGGGTCACCCTGGGCCGGGTGCCCGGGGCGTCCTGGACGACGACGGCGGCCGACACGATGCGGTCGGTCTCGACGTCGACGCCTGTGGTCTCCGTGTCGAAAGCGGCCAGAGGCCCCTCGTACCAGCACGTCATGCCTACACAACTCCTCGTTCACCCAGGGCAGGTGACGTTCCGTCTTCTGCCTGTTTGGTGATACCCGGGCCGTTTGCGACGTACGCCGGAAGGACACAACAGGAGTGCGGGTCTTTGCAGTTCAGCGGCCCGTCACGGGGAAACTCTTTGGCTGGGAAGGCTGTTGGCCATGGCGATAGCGCAGCCCGAGCGGGGCGGGCTGCTGCCCGAACGCACGGGCCCCCATCGCGGCACGCTCGCGACCACCGCCTGCATGGAGACACTGCAGGTGGGCTATCTGCACGCCGTCGCGGCGGCGGCCGGCTGCTCGCTGTCGCAGCCGTTTCCGGACAACGGCATCGACTGGCACGTCAGCCACGGCTCGCCCGGTCACACCGTCGACGACGAGGTGACCATCAAGGTGCAGCTCAAGTGCACGTACCAGATCGCGCCCAACCCGCCGGGACGTTTCTTCTCCTTCACGCTCGACAACGACCACCTGCGCAAGCTCGCCCGCACGCCGGTGTCGGTGCACAAGATCCTCGTGGTGATGCTGGTGCCGCGCTCCCAGGACGACTGGCTGCGCGCCAGCCACGACCGGCTCGATCTGCGCCACTGCTGCTACTGGGTCAACCTGGCAGGGCACCCGATCACCGGCCGCCACCGGACCACCGTGCGGATCCCGACCTCGCGCATCTTCGACGACCGGGCGCTCTGCGAGATCATGACGCGGGTCGGGACGGGAGGCAGACCATGAGGCACCGTCCGCACGAGGAGCCGCCGCGGGAGGTCCGTCCGCACCCCGACGATCTCCACGGGCCCCGCTGGCACCACCCGCCCGAGCCCGCCGAGGTCGACCCCGTCGTGCTCGGCGCCCTGCTGCGCCGGCACGGCTGGCAGCGGCGCGGCGGAGCACCGGGGCGCTACGGCCGCTGGACCCCACCCGGGCCGGGCAGCACCGGCACCAGCCTGCTGGTACCCGAGAGCCGCGCCTTCCCGGACAGTGACGACCTGCTCGGGGAGGCGCTCACCGCTCTCGTGCGCAGCGGCACGCCCGCCGCCCGCGAGGTGCTGGTGGGACTCGCCGTACCCAGCGACGAGGTCCGCTGGTGGCGGGACGTGCCCGGCGGGCCCGCCGACACCACCTCCTGGACGGCCGAGGAGCAACTGCGCACCGCCGCCCGGCAGACCCTGCTGGCCGGCGCGCTCGCCACCCGCGCGCGGGCCGGCTACTACGGCGCCCGGCACAAGCGCTCGGCCGCCACCATGCTGGAGAGCGTGCTGGTCGGCTCGGCGGAGGGCGGGCGCGCCGTGACCGCCTTCCTGCCCGTCGGCACCGCCCGGCCGCTGGCCGTACGCCTCCACCAGGCGCTGTACGCCGCCCGCGAGGCCATCGACTACCAGCGGGCCACCGGCGGCATGGACGCCTTCGACGGGGCCGTCGAGGCGGGCGTGAGCCGTGAGCTGACCGACGCCCTCGTCACGCTCGTGCGCGGCACGGAGGGTGCGCGGATCTCCGTCGAGTGGGCGCCGGGCGCCGGGACCCCCGACGGCTGCGCGGCCACCGCCGAACCCGTCGACTTCTCGCCCGGCGACCTGCCCGTGCTGCGCGAGGCAGGCGCCCGCTACCTGCGCGAGGAGCCCTCCGTCGCGGTCCGCGTCACCGGGACCGTGGTCCGCATGCGCCGCTCCGACCCGCGCGGCGAGGGCTCGGTACGGCTGCGGGTGATCGCCGGGGCCGAGGTGCCCTACGTCCGGGTCACCCTCGACGAGGAGGACTACCGGATCGCCGGGCAGGCGCACCTCGTGGGGCTTCCGGTGCGGGTGCACGGCCGGCTGGAGAGCCGGGGCGGCTTCCGCCGGCTGTCCGGTGCCTCCGGGGTCGTACCGGTACAGGTGGACGACGCCGAGCGGGACAGCCTGATGAAGTCGTTGCAGGAGAATCTCGACTTCTTCGAGGAGGCGTGCACCGGCGACGACTGCGACTGAGGGCCGACTGTCGGTAACCGTTTCGCGGTGGGCGGGGCCGGGTCGGTACGATCCGGTATTGCGCGCGCTCCTGGTACGGCGCCCGCATCCACCTTCAGGCAGGAGAGACCGGTGTCAGACGTCCGTGTGATCATCCAACGCGATTCCGAGCGGGAAGAGCGCGTGGTGACGACGGGCACTACGGCCGCCGAGCTCTTCGCCGGCGAGCGCGCCGTCATCGCCGCCCGGGTGGCCGGCGAGCTCAGGGACCTCGCGTACGCGCCGGCCGAGGGCGAGGTCGTGGAGCCGGTCGAGATCTCCTCCGAGGACGGTCTCAACATCCTGCGCCACTCCACCGCCCACGTCATGGCCCAGGCCGTCCAGGAGATCTTCCCGGAGGCCAAGCTGGGCATCGGCCCGCCGGTCAAGGACGGCTTCTACTACGACTTCGACGTCGAGAAGCCGTTCACGCCCGAGGATCTCAAGGCCGTCGAGAAGAAGATGCAGGAGATCCAGAAGCGCGGGCAGCGGTTCGCCCGCCGCGTGGTGAGCGACGACGCCGCCCGCGAGGAGCTGGCGGACGAGCCGTACAAGCTGGAGCTGATCGGCCTCAAGGGCTCGGCGTCCAGCGACGACGGCGCGGACGTCGAGGTCGGCGCCGGTGAGCTGACGATCTACGACAACCTGGACGCCAAGACCGGCGAGCTGTGCTGGAAGGACCTCTGCCGGGGTCCGCACCTGCCCTCCACCCGTCTCATCCCGGCGTTCAAGCTGATGCGCAACGCGGCCGCCTACTGGCGCGGCAGCGAGAAGAACCCCATGCTCCAGCGCATCTACGGCACCGCCTGGCCGTCCAAGGACGAGCTGAAGGCGTACCTCGACTTCCTCGCCGAGGCCGAGAAGCGCGACCACCGCAAGCTGGGCAACGAGCTGGACCTGTTCTCCATCCCGGAGCAGATCGGCTCCGGCCTCGCCGTCTTCCACCCCAAGGGCGGCATCGTCCGCCGCACGATGGAGGACTACTCGCGCCGCCGGCACGAGGAGGAGGGCTACGAGTTCGTCTACACCCCGCACGCGACGAAGGGGAAGCTCTTCGAGACGTCCGGGCACCTGGACTGGTACGCCGACGGCATGTACCCGCCCATGCAGCTCGACGAGGGCGTGGACTACTACCTCAAGCCCATGAACTGCCCGATGCACAACCTGATCTTCGACGCGCGCGGCCGCTCCTACCGTGAACTGCCGCTGCGCCTCTTCGAGTTCGGGACCGTGTACCGGTACGAGAAGTCCGGTGTCGTGCACGGCCTGACCCGGGCCCGCGGCTTCACGCAGGACGACGCGCACATCTACTGCACCAAGGAGCAGATGGCGGAGGAGCTCGACAAGACGCTCACCTTCGTCCTGAACCTGCTGCGCGACTACGGCCTCACCGACTTCTACCTGGAGCTCTCCACCAAGGACCCGGAGAAGTTCGTCGGCTCCGACGAGGTCTGGGAGGAGGCCACGCAGACGCTTCGCGCGGTCGCCGAGAAGCAGGGCCTCCCGCTCGTCCCGGACCCGGGCGGCGCCGCCTTCTACGGCCCGAAGATCTCCGTGCAGGCCAAGGACGCCATCGGCCGCACCTGGCAGATGTCGACCGTCCAGCTCGACTTCAACCTGCCCGAGCGGTTCGACCTGGAGTACACCGCCGCCGACGGCACCAAGCAGCGCCCGGTGATGATCCACCGCGCCCTGTTCGGCTCCATCGAGCGGTTCTTCGCGGTGCTCCTGGAGCACTACGCGGGCGCCTTCCCGGCGTGGCTGGCGCCGGTCCAGGCGGTGGGCATCCCGATCGGCGACGGGCACGTCGAGTACCTGCAGAAGTTCGCGGCCGAGGCCAGGAAGAAGGGCCTGCGGGTCGAGGTCGACGCCTCTTCGGACCGTATGCAGAAGAAGATCAGGACCGCCCAGAAGCAGAAGGTCCCGTTCATGATCATCGTGGGTGACGAGGACATGAGCGCGGGCACGGTGTCGTTCCGCTACCGCGACGGTTCGCAGGAGAACGGCATTGCGTTCGACGAGGCCATCGCGAAGATCGCGAAGGTGGTCGAGGAGCGGACCCAGGTCTGATCCCGGCACCGGCGGAGGCCCCCGGAGATCATCTCTCCGGGGGCCTCTCCCTGTCCTCGGCCTGTCTCTCCCGTGCGACCAGCTTCTCCTCCTCGCCCAGCGCGAACCGCTGGAGCAGCCACGACGAGAACGACCCCGTGACCGCGCCCAGCAGTCCCAGACCGCAGGCCATCAGCCCCACGGCGATGAACCGGCCCATGAAGGTCACCGGGACGACATCGCCGTAGCCGACGGTGGAGAGGGTCGAGCAGGTCCACCACACCGAGTCGCCGAAGGTGCGGATCGAGGCGTTCGGCGCCGAGCGCTCGGCCTGGTACACCGCGAGCGCGCCCGCGAAGCCCAGCAGCGAGATCGACAGCCCCGCGTAGGCGGCCACACGCGCCTGGAGACCGAGCCGGGGCTCCCCGTGCCGGCGCTGGATCGCCTCGTACGTCCGCACGATCCGCACCGGCCGCAGCAGGGGCAGCAGCAGGACGAGGCTGTCCAGCCAGTGCCGGTGCACGAACCCCGGCCCCTGGCCGCTGAGCCGCCAGCGCACCCCGTAGTCGACGGCGAACATCGCCCACGCGGTGTACGTCAGCGACAGGAACAGCGCGTGCGCGCCCTCGGGCAGCCCGGGGAGCAGCACATGCACCGCGTACGAGCCCAGGAAGACCAGTGACGCGATGCCGAGCGGCAGGTCGGTCCTGCGCTCCCAGCGGGCCAGCCTGCTGTCGTCGTCCATCCGCACAGCTTCGCCGCAGACCGCTTTGCGCTGGCCCCGGCGACACGCCGCGAACGGGCGAAGCCATATGCTGCCTCACATGACGAGTGAGCCGGAACAGCAGATCGGAGTGGGGACGCAGGACGCGTTCCAGCGCCTGTGGACGCCCCACCGGATGGCCTACATCCAGGGTGAGAACAAGCCGACCGGGCCAGGTGCCGACGACGGCTGTCCCTTCTGCTCGATACCGGCGAAATCCGACGAGGACGGGCTGGTCGTGCGGCGCGGCGAGCACGTCTACGCGGTGCTCAACCTCTACCCGTACAACGGCGGTCACCTGATGACGGTCCCGTACCGTCATGTCGCCGACTACACGGACCTGACCGCCCCGGAGACCGTGGAACTCGCCGAGCTGACCAAGCAGGCGATGACCGCCCTGCGCACGGCCTCGGGCGCGCACGGCTTCAACATCGGCATGAACCAGGGCTCGGTGGCGGGCGCCGGCATCGCGGCCCACCTCCACCAGCACATCGTCCCCCGCTGGGGCGGCGACACCAACTTCATGCCGGTGGTGGGCCACACCCGCGTGCTTCCCCAGCTGCTGGCGGACACCCGGAAGATGCTGGCCGAGGCCTGGCCGACGGCCTGATCCCGACCGCTCCCCTCCCGCGCACGGGGGAGGGGAGCGCGGTCGTCCCGGCCGGACCCGAGCGACCGGCCGGACTCAGGCGTCCGGCCGGGCTCACGCGTCGTACTTGTCGGCCTTCTTCGGCGAGACGTCCTGGACCGCGCCGCTGAGCGAGCCCGCGCGGGAGTTGAACTTGTCCAGGTCGACGTCGTGCTCCCGGAGCACGCTGAGCGCGGCCCGGTGCACCGCGCGGAGTATCGGGGTGGCGGCGCGCAGCGCGTCGTCGGCCATGAAGCGGTGGTTCCAGGGCTGGTCGGCCCACGCGTGCCGCAGACCGAACGGTTCGGGCAGGCCGATCGAACCGCCCAGCCACTTCAGCAGCGGCGGGTACCAGCTGATCGACGCCCGCGCGGCCAGCCGGACCACCTCGTCCGGGGTGACCAGCGGCAGCTTGATGGTCCGGGTCTCCCAGAACCGCACGGTCTTGGCGACCGTCTTGGTGGGCGCCGAGGGCTTGCCGCCGAACAGGCCGTTGACCGGGCCCAGGGCGTGGCCGGTGACCTCGATGCGCAGGGTCTCCTTCAGCACGGTCACGTTGGCCATCATCGTGATGATCAGGTCGCCGTTCCACAGGTACGGCCACTGCACGCCGAGGTAGTGCCGGTCGCCCTTGTCGAAGTGGTTGCTGTTGCAGATGTCCTCGACGCCCTTGGGGCCCACCTTGTAGTCGGTTCCCTCGGGCCGCGACACCGCCCCGGCGCCCTCGCCGACGTGGGTGACGATCCAGTGCTTGACCTGCGGCTCGGGGAAACCGCCGGTCTTCAGGTGCTGCCGGTGCAGCACGCTCAGCTCCTTCTCGATCTCCCGTACGACCGTCCAGGCCCGGAACTCGTGGACGCCCTTGACCGGGTCGAGCGGGACCAGTTCCTCGGCGAGGACCCAGGAACCCCAGCGGGTGCCCATGCCGAGGATGCCCTTGGAGCCCGCGTAGAAGACCGAGTTGGACTGCTGTTCGGCGCTGAGCCGGGCCAGGGACTGGCGCAGCTGCTCGGCCGCGGCCTGGTCGGGGCTGGTCGGCACCGCCTCGGGGACCTTCGCGCCGACGCTGCCGCCGGAGAGCAGACCGTCCCAGGCCGCGCGCAGGTCCTTCGCGGTGCCCTCGCACAGCCGCTTGGCCAGGTACCAGCCGGCCACCGGGAGCACGATGCAGCCGCGCGCGTACCAGCCCCAGAAGCCGGTGAGCGGCATCCGGATCAGGAAGATCACCGCGACCACGCCGACCGCGGCCAGCAGCGCGCTGCCGAGCCCGGAGACCCGCTTGTTGTCGGCCTTCAGCATGGTGGCGCGGAGCTGGAAGACGAGCAGCCACACCAGCAGGCCGGGCAGGAAGAGCACGCCGCACACGAGCATGAGGGCGGTCAGCCGGTTGTCGCGTTCCCGGCGGATGCGGTTGGCCGCGAGACAGTGCTCGACGACCACCTGGGGCTCGCAGCCGAAGGACTGGATGAGCGGCTTGCGGCCGACGCCCAGCATGCGGTCGATGACCGCCTGGGAGTACGCCTCACCGAAATTGGGCCGGAATATCTTCGCCCACTTGCGGCCCTCGGAGACCGAGGACTTGTGCCACTCGTTGTCGGCCTTCTTGATCTCCTCCATCGGTGTGTCCCGGTAGGCCGCCGAGGCCAGGGCGTAGGTCGGGGCCTGCGCCTCGCCGCCCGGCCTCGGTACCTGTGGCCCGAAGAAGTCCTCGAAGCTCATTCCCGCCCCCACTTGCCGCTGTCCCGCTTCTGCGGCTTTCCCGACTTCCGTACTCCGCACACCTGTTGATCAAGTAATCAGAGTATCCCCAGCCACCGGCGGGCGTCGGCGGACGGCCGAAGCCGTCCGCCGGGCCGTGCTGTTCCGGTCACGGTTGCCTGCTCTGTGACCGGTTAGGAGGCGTTCTTGGCCTGTTCCCGGATCTTCTCGGCGATCTGCGGCGGCATCGGTTCGTGCCGTGCGTACGAGCGGCTGAACCGGGCCGTGCCGTGCGAGAGCGACCGCAGGTCGACCGCGTACCGGCCGATCTCGAACTCCGGTACCTCCGCCCGGATAAGGGTGCGCCCGCCGTTGGTCTGCTCGGTGCCGAGGACCCGGCCGCGCCGTCCCGACAGGTCGCTCATCACGGCGCCCACGTAGTCGTCGCCGACCAGCACGCTCACCTCGGCCACCGGCTCCAGCAGATGGATCCTCGCGTCGGCCGCGGCCTCCCGGAGCGCCAGCGCGCCCGCCGTCTGGAACGCGGCGTCGGAGGAGTCCACCGAGTGCGCCTTGCCGTCGAGCAGCGTGATCCGCACGTCGACGAGCTGGTAGCCGGCCGCGACCCCCTTGACGGCCTGTGCCCGGACGCCCTTCTCGACCGACGGGATGAACTGGCGGGGCACCGCGCCGCCGACCACCTTGTCGACGAACTCGATGCCCGAACCGCCCGGCAGCGGCTCCACCTCGATCTCGCAGATCGCGAACTGCCCGTGCCCGCCGGACTGTTTGACGTGCCGGCCGCGCCCCGCGGACTTCCCGGCGAACGTCTCCCGCAGGGTCACCCTGTGCGGTACGACGTCGACCTGGACGCCGTAGCGGCTGCGCAGCCGTTCCAGGGCGACGTCCGCGTGGGCCTCGCCGAGGCACCACAGCACCACCTGGTGGGTGTCCTGGTTCTGTTCGAGCCGCATGGTCGGGTCCTCGGCGACGAGGCGGGACAGGCCCTGGGAGAGCTTGTCCTCGTCGGCCTTGCTGTGCGCCTGGATGGCCAGCGGCAGCAGCGGGTCCGGCATCTCCCACGGCTCCATGAGCAGCGGGTCGTCCTTGCCGGAGAGGGTGTCCCCGGTCTCCGCGCGGCCGAGCTTCGCCACGCACGCCAGGTCACCGGCGATGACATGGGTGACCGGCCGCTGCTGCTTGCCGAACGGCGTGGACAGGGCGCCGATGCGCTCGTCGACGTCGTGATCCTCGTGGCCGCGGTCGGCCAGGCCGTGCCCGGAGACGTGGACCGTCTCGTCCGGGCGCAGGGTGCCGGAGAAGACCCGGACCAGCGAGACCCGGCCGACGTACGGGTCGGACGCGGTCTTCACCACCTCGGCGACCAGCGGACCGCCGGTGTCGCACGGCTTGATCTCGCGCGGTGTCCCGTCGATCGTGGTGACCCCCGGCACGGGATGCTCGAAGGGGGTCGGGAAGCCGCCGGTGACCAGCTCCAGCAGCTCCACCGTGCCGAGCCCCTGCCGGGCCCCCTCGGCCGCGGGGGCGGCGGCCAGGACGGGGAAGAACGCGCCGCGGGCCACGGCCCGTTCCAGGTCCTCGACCAGCGTCTTCAGGTCGATCCGCTCGCCGCCCAGATAGCGGTCCATGAGCGTCTCGTCCTCACTCTCCGAGATGATGCCCTCGATCAGCCGGTTGCGGGCCTCCTCGATGCCCGGCAGCTGGTCGGGGCCCGGCTCGGACTCCTTGCGCTCCCCGGAGGAGTAGTCGAACAGCTTCTGTGTGAGCAGTCCGACCAGCCCGGTCACGGGCGCGTGCCCGTCCGGACCCTGCGGGCCGTGCAGCGGCAGGTAGAGGGGGAGCACGGCGTCGGGGTCGTCGCCGCCGAACGCCTCGGCGCACACCCGGGTCATCTGCTCGAAGTCCGCGCGGGCGGCCTCCAGGTGCGTGACGACGATCGCCCGCGGCATCCCGACGGCCGCGCACTCGTCCCACACCATCCGGGTCGAGCCGTCCACCCCGTCCGAGGCCGAGACGACGAAGAGGGCCGCGTCCGCCGCACGCAGACCGGCCCTCAGCTCACCGACGAAGTCGGCGTATCCCGGGGTGTCCAGGATGTTGATCTTTATTCCGTTCCAGTCGACCGGGACCAGCGACAGCTGTACGGAGCGCTGCTGCCGGTGCTCGATGTCGTCGTAGTCCGAGACGGTGCCGCCGTCCTCCACACGGCCCGCCCGGTTCACCGCTCCCGCGGTCAGCGCGAGAGCCTCCACCAATGTCGTCTTGCCCGATCCGGAGTGGCCGACCAGCACCACATTCCGTACGGACGCGGGGTGGTCGGCCGCCGTAGCCCTGCCGGCGGCCCCGGGGTGTTCCTTGACCTTGTCGCCCATGGTTATGCCTCCCGTGCACGGTGAGGTCTCTGTGGGCGCGGGCGAGCATGCCGGGCCGCGTGCGGTGGCGGCTCCGATGACGCCCGCGGTTATTCGAGCTTTCCACTCCCGTCACGGTGCGTCCATACGAAGGACGCGATCGTGCCCGCGCGGCCCTGACGCCATGACCACCGGTGCCGTCTGCGAGTGCCCACCCGCCGCACACAGGCACGCGTGGCTACGATGGGCCAGCCGGGGCGGCCAGCAGGGGCCGCACGGCGCAACGACCGTCGGGAAGGCCATGCTGAACAAGTACGCGCGTGCATTCTTCACGCGTGTCCTCACACCGTTCGCCGCGTTTCTCATCCGCCGGGGCGTGAGCCCGGACACGGTCACGTTCCTCGGCACGGCCGGAGTGGTCGCGGGCGCGCTGGTCTTCTTCCCCCGGGGTGAGTTCTTCTGGGGCACGATCGTGATCACGCTCTTCGTCTTCTCGGACCTGGTCGACGGCAACATGGCCCGGCAGCTGGGCCGCACCAGCCGCTGGGGCGCCTTCCTGGACTCCACCCTGGACCGGGTCGCCGACGGCGCGATCTTCGGCGGCTTCGCCCTCTGGTACGCGGGCAACGGCGACGACAACATGCTGTGCGCCGTCTCCATCTTCTGCCTGGCCAGCGGCCAGGTGGTGTCGTACACCAAGGCGCGCGGCGAGTCGATCGGGCTGCCGGTGGCCGTCAACGGTCTGGTGGAGCGCGCCGAACGCCTGGTGATCTCGCTGGTGGCGGGCGGCCTGGCCGGCTTCCACAAGTTCGGTGTCCCGGGCATCCAGGTCCTGCTCCCGATCGCCCTGTGGATCGTCGCCGTGGGCAGCCTCGTCACGCTCGTCCAGCGGGTCGTCACGGTCCGCCGGGAGTCCGCCGAGGCGGAGGCCGCGGCCGGGCGGGAGACGGCCTCCCACGGGAGCGAGGCCGGGCAGTGACCGCCGCGGACCGGCTCACCGACGCGCTCTACGGTGTCGGCTGGAGCACTGTCAGGAAGCTCCCCGAGCCGGTCGCCGTGCGCCTCGGCCGCACCATCGCGGACCTCGCCTGGAAGCGGCGCGGCAAGGGCGTCAGGCGCCTGGAGTCCAACTACGCGCGCGTGGTGCCCGACGCGGGCCCGGAGCGGCTGCGCGAGCTGTCGCGGGCGGGCATGCGGTCGTACCTGCGCTACTGGATGGAGTCCTTCCGGCTGCCCTCCTGGAGCGAGGAGCGGATCCGCACCGGCTTCGACGTCAAGGACGTCCACCACCTCACCGACGGACTCGCCTCCGGCCGGGGCGTGATCATCGCCCTGCCGCACCTGGCCAACTGGGACCTCGCCGGCGCCTGGGTCACCACCGACCTGCGGACCCCGTTCACCACGGTCGCCGAGCGCCTCAGGCCCGAGACGCTCTACGACCGGTTCGTCGCCTACCGCGAGGGCCTCGGCATGGAGGTGCTGCCGCACAGCGGCGGCTCCGCCTTCGGCACGCTGGCCCGGCGGCTGCGCGACGGCGGCCTGGTCTGCCTGGTCGCCGACCGCGACCTGTCCGAGTCGGGCGTCGAGGTCGACTTCTTCGGCGACCGGGCCCGGATGCCCGCCGGCCCCGCCCTGCTGGCCCAGCAGACGGGCGCCCACCTCGTGCCCGTCACCCTCTGGTACGACGAGACCCCCGTCATGAAGGGCCGGATCCACCCCCCGATCGAGGTGCCCCGCTCAGGTGACCGGGCCGCCATGACGTCCGTCATGACACAGGCGCTGGCCGATGCCTTCGCCACCGGGATCGCCGACCATCCGGAGGACTGGCACATGCTCCAGCGGCTGTGGCTCGCCGACCTCGACCCCGCGAAGGGACCGTCGTGAGGATCGGCATCGTCTGCCCCTACTCCTGGGACGTCCCGGGCGGCGTCCAGTTCCACATCCGCGACCTCGCCGAGTACTTCATCCGCCTCGGCCACGACGTCTCCGTGCTCGCCCCGGCCGACGACGACACCCCGCTGCCGCCGTACGTCGTCTCCGCGGGCCGCGCGGTCCCGGTGCCGTACAACGGCTCGGTGGCCCGCCTCAACTTCGGCTTCCTGTCCGCCGCGCGGGTGCGCCGCTGGCTGCACGACGGCGCGTTCGACGTGGTCCACATCCACGAGCCGACCTCGCCGTCCCTGGGACTGCTGACCTGCTGGGCGGCGCAGGGCCCGATGGTCGCGACCTTCCACACCTCCAACCCGCGCTCGCGCGCCATGATCGCCGCGTACTCGATCCTCCAGGCCGCCCTGGAGAAGATCAGCGCCCGGATCGCGGTGAGCGAGTACGCCCGCCGCACGCTCGTCGAGCACCTCGGCGGCGACGCCGTCGTGATCCCCAACGGCGTCGACGTCGACTTCTTCGCCAAGGCCGGGCCGCGCCCCGAGTGGCAGGGCGACACGATCGGCTTCATCGGCCGCATCGACGAGCCCCGCAAGGGCCTGCCGGTGCTGATGAAGGCCCTCCCCGCGATCTTCGCGGCCCGCCCGGGCACCCGGCTCCTGGTGGCCGGCCGGGGCGACGAGGAGGCCGCGGTCGAGTCGCTCCCCGCCGAGCTGCGCTCCCGAGTGGAGTTCCTCGGCATGATCAGCGACGAGGACAAGGCCCGCTTCCTGCGCAGCCTCGACCTGTACATCGCGCCCAACACCGGCGGCGAGAGCTTCGGGATCATCCTGGTGGAGGCCCTCTCCGCGGGCGCCCCCGTGCTCGCCTCCGACCTCGACGCCTTCGCCCAGGTCCTGGACCAGGGCGCGGCCGGCGAACTCTTCGCCAACGAGGACGCGGACGCGCTGGCCGAGGCGGCGGTACGGCTGCTGGCGGACCCCGGGCGCAGGGCGGAACTCAGCGAACGCGGCAGCGCGCACGTACGGCGCTTCGACTGGTCCACCGTGGGTGCGGACATCCTGTCGGTGTACGAGACGGTGACCGCGGGCGCGGCGGCGGTGGCCGCCGACGAGCGGTCGGGCCTGCGGGCCCGGTTCGGGCTGGCACGGGACTGAGCGCTCCGCCGGGAGGGCCGTGGAACGGTGTCTGCCGGTTGGCGGCTGTTGCGCCGTCGTGGGTGGTCGCGCGGTTCCCCGTGCCCCTTTCGGGCGCGGGTGTCGGCGTCTCCTATAGCGTTCCGCCCGTGACCGCAACGCTCGTCTGGATTCTTGCCGCCCTCGTGGTGATCGGCCTCTATCTCAGCTGGACCGCCGGGCGGCTCGACCGGCTGCACTCCCGTATCGACGCCGCTCGCGCGGCCCTCGACGCCCAGTTGCTGCGGCGCGCCTCCGTGGCTCAGGAGCTGGCGACCTCGGGGGTGCTGGATCCCGCCGCCTCGATGGTGCTCTACGAGGCCGCGCACGCCGCCCGGCAGGCCGAGGAGGACCAGCGGGAGGTGGCCGAGAGCGAGCTGAGCCAGGCGCTGCGCGCGGTCTTCGAGGACCCGCGCCAGGTCGAGGAGGTCCGCGAGGCGCCCGGCGGCGAGGCCGCCGCCGGCGAGCTGGCCGAGGCCGTGCGCCGGGTCCCGATGGCCCGCCGCTTCCACAACGACGCCGTCGGCGCGGCCCGCCGCCTGCGCGAGCACCGCAAGGTCCGCTGGTTCCGGCTGGCCGGCCACGCGGCCTTCCCGATGGCCTTCGAGATGGACGACGAACCGCCCGCCGCGCTGGCCGAACGCGCGGCCTGACCGGCAAAACGATCCACCGGCTTCCCATTGGCCCTTGCTGTGGACTGGTCCGCTCACGTTTCCTCGGTGTGCGCAGAACCCCCCTTTTCCACCGAGTGAGGTCACCCGTGTCCACCACCGACAACCAGGCCCCCGAGACCGGCACCGCCCGAGTGAAGCGCGGCATGGCCGAGCAGCTCAAGGGCGGCGTGATCATGGACGTCGTCACACCGGAGCAGGCGAAGATCGCCGAGGACGCGGGCGCCGTCGCCGTCATGGCCCTGGAGCGGGTCCCCGCCGACATCCGCAAGGACGGCGGAGTGGCCCGGATGTCCGACCCGGACATGATCGAGGGCATCATCGACGCCGTCTCCATCCCGGTCATGGCCAAGTCCCGCATCGGCCACTTCGTCGAGGCGCAGGTCCTCCAGTCCCTCGGCGTCGACTACATCGACGAGTCCGAGGTCCTCACCCCGGCCGACGAGGTCAACCACTCCGACAAGTGGGCGTTCACCACCCCCTTCGTCTGCGGTGCCACCAACCTGGGCGAGGCCCTGCGGCGCATCGCCGAGGGCGCGGCCATGATCCGCTCCAAGGGCGAGGCCGGCACCGGCAACGTCGTCGAGGCCGTCCGCCACCTGCGCCAGATCAAGGGCGAGATCGCCAAGCTGCGCGGCTGCGACAACAACGAGATCTACGCCGCCGCCAAGGAGCTGCGCGCCCCGTTCGAGCTGGTCAAGGAGGTCGCCGAGCTGGGCAAGCTCCCGGTGGTGCTGTTCTCCGCCGGTGGCGTCGCCACCCCGGCCGACGCGGCCCTGATGCGCCAGCTCGGTGCCGAGGGCGTCTTCGTCGGCTCCGGCATCTTCAAGTCCGGCGACCCGGCCAAGCGCGCCGCCGCCATCGTCAAGGCGACCACCTTCTACGACGACCCGAAGATCATCGCGGACGCCTCCCGCAACCTCGGCGAGGCCATGGTCGGCATCAACTGCGACACCCTCCCCGAGGCCGAGCGTTACGCGAACCGGGGCTGGTGATGACCACTCCCGTGGTCGGAGTGCTCGCACTCCAGGGCGACGTACGGGAGCACCTGATCGCCCTGGCCGCGGCCGACGCCGTGGCCAGGCCGGTCCGGCGCCCCGAGGAACTCGCCGAGGTGGACGGCCTGGTCATCCCCGGCGGCGAGTCCACGACCATCTCCAAGCTGGCCGTCCTGTTCGGCGTGATGGAGCCCCTCCGCGCGCGCGTGCGGGCCGGAATGCCCGTGTACGGCACCTGCGCCGGCATGATCATGCTCGCCGACAAGATCCTCGATCCGCGCTCGGGCCAGGAGACCGTCGGCGGCATCGACATGATCGTGCGCCGCAACGCGTTCGGACGGCAGAACGAGTCCTTCGAGGCGGCGGTCGACGTACGCGGCGTCGACGGCGATCCTGTAGAGGGCGTCTTCATCCGCGCCCCCTGGGTCGAGTCCGTGGGTGCCGGCGTCGAGGTGCTCGCCGAGCACGGCGGCCACATCGTCGCGGTCCGCCAGGGCAACGCGCTCGCCACGTCGTTCCACCCGGAACTGACCGGCGACCACCGTGTGCACTCCCTGTTCGTCGACATGGTGCACGCGAACCGGGCGACGCAGTCCTAGTAGGATCTCTGGGGTTCGTTGTTTGGATGGGTTACGCGAAGGAGACAGGCAGATGTCCGGCCACTCTAAATGGGCTACGACGAAGCACAAGAAGGCCGTGATCGACGCCAAGCGCGGCAAGCTCTTCGCGAAGCTGATCAAGAACATCGAGGTCGCGGCCCGCATGGGCGGCGTCGACATCGAGGGCAACCCGACGCTCTACGACGCCATCCAGAAGGCGAAGAAGCAGTCGGTCCCCAACAAGAACATCGACTCCGCGGTCAAGCGCGGCGGCGGCCTCGAGGCCGGCGGCGCCGACTACGAGACGATCATGTACGAAGGCTACGGCCCGAACGGTGTCGCGGTGCTCATCGAGTGCCTCACCGACAACCGCAACCGCGCCGCCTCCGACGTGCGCGTCGCCATGACCCGCAACGGCGGCTCGATGGCCGACCCGGGCTCGGTGTCGTACCTCTTCAACCGCAAGGGCGTCGTGATCGTCCCCAAGGGCGAGCTGTCCGAGGACGACGTCCTGGGCGCCGTCCTGGACGCGGGCGCCGAGGAGGTCAACGACCTGGGCGAGTCCTTCGAGGTGCTCAGCGAGGCCACCGACATGGTCGCCGTCCGCACCGCCCTCCAGGACGCCGGGATCGACTACGACTCCGCCGAGGCCAACTTCGTCCCGACCATGCAGATCGAGCTGGACGAGGAGGGCGCCAAGAAGATCTTCAAGCTGATCGACGCCCTCGAGGACAGCGACGACGTGCAGAACGTCTTCGCCAACTTCGACGTCAGCGACGAGGTCATGGAGAAGGTCGACGCGTAACGCCGCCGCGGACTGAACGGACCGAACGGGCCGACGGGACACACCCGTCGGCCCGTCGTCATGTCGGCCGTTGTCGGTGGCAGCCGCTAGCCTGCACAAACAGGTGGTCGAAGGGAGGGGGCGCGGTGCGCGTACTCGGGGTGGACCCCGGTCTCACGCGGTGTGGTGTCGGGGTGGTCGAGGGGGTCGCCGGGCGGCCGCTCACCATGGTCGGCGTGGGGGTCGTCCGCACGCCCGTGGACGCCGAGCTCGGTGACCGCCTCGTCGCCATCGAGCAGGGCATCGAGCGGTGGCTGGACGAGCACCGGCCCGAATGCGTCGCCGTGGAGCGCGTGTTCAGCCAGCACAACGTCCGTACGGTCATGGGCACCGCCCAGGCCAGCGCCGTCGCCATGCTGTGCGCCGCCCGCCGGGGCCTGCCCGTCGCCCTGCACACCCCCAGCGAGGTCAAGGCCGCCGTCACCGGATCCGGCCGCGCCGACAAGGCCCAGGTCGGCGCCATGGTCACCCGGCTGCTCCGGCTCAGCGCCCCGCCCAAGCCCGCCGACGCGGCCGACGCCCTCGCGCTCGCCATCTGCCACATCTGGCGGGCCCCCGCCCAGAACCGACTCCAGCAGGCCGTCACCCTGCACGCAGCCAACGCAACGAAAGGCCGTACGGCATGATCGCCTTCGTCAGCGGCCCGGTCGCCGCCCTCGCCCCGGACTCCGCGGTCGTCGAGGTCGGAGGGATCGGCATCGCCGTCCAGTGCTCGCCCGGCACCCTGTCCGCCCTGCGCCTGGGCCAGCCTGCCAAGCTCGCCACCTCCCTGGTCGTCCGGGAGGACTCCCTCACCCTGTACGGCTTCGCGGACGACGACGAGCGCCAGGTCTTCGAGCTGCTCCAGACCGCGAGCGGCGTCGGCCCGCGCCTCGCCCAGGCCATGCTCGCCGTGCACAGCCCCGACGCGCTGCGCCGCGCGGTCGCCACCGGTGACGAGAAAGCGCTCGTCGCCGTCCCCGGCATCGGCAAGAAAGGCGCGCAGAAACTGCTCCTGGAGCTGAAGGACCGGCTCGGCGCGCCCGTCGGCGCGCCCGTCGTCGGCGCACCGGTCAGCCAGGGCTGGCGCGACCAGCTGCACGCCGCCCTGATCGGCCTCGGCTACGCGACCCGGGAGGCCGAGGAGGCCGTCACCGCCGTGGCACCGCAGGCCGAGGCCGCCGGGGGCACGCCCCAGGTCGGCCCGCTGCTCAGGGCCGCCCTGCAGACCCTCAACCGCGCCCGCTGACCCCACCACCGCTGAGGCACATCACTTATGAACTGGGACGACACGACCGACACCGGCGCCGACACGGAGCGGCTGGTGGGCGCCGTCGCCGACGGTGAGGACCAGGCCGTCGAGGCCGCGCTGCGCCCCAAGGACCTGGGCGAGTTCATCGGCCAGGAGAAGGTCCGCGAGCAGCTCGACCTGGTCCTGCGCGCCGCACGCGCGCGGGGCGCCACCGCCGACCACGTGCTGCTCTCCGGCGCCCCCGGCCTGGGCAAGACCACCCTCTCCATGATCATCGCCGCCGAGATGGGCGCCCCCATCCGCATCACCTCGGGCCCCGCCATCCAGCACGCCGGCGACCTCGCCGCGATCCTCTCCTCCCTCCAGGAGGGCGAGGTCCTCTTCCTCGACGAGATCCACCGCATGTCGCGGCCCGCCGAGGAGATGCTGTACATGGCGATGGAGGACTTCCGCGTCGACGTCATCGTCGGCAAGGGCCCGGGCGCCACCGCGATCCCGCTGGAGCTGCCGCCGTTCACCCTGGTCGGCGCGACCACGCGCGCGGGGCTGCTGCCGCCGCCGCTGCGCGACCGCTTCGGCTTCACCGCGCACATGGAGTTCTACGAGCCCACCGAGCTGAAGCGGGTCGTCCACCGCTCGGCCGGCCTGCTCGACGTCGAGATCGACCCGGCCGGCGCCGCCGAGATCGCCGGCCGCTCGCGCGGCACGCCCCGTATCGCCAACCGGCTGCTGCGCCGCGTCCGCGACTACGCGCAGGTCAAGGCCGACGGGGTGATCACCCGCGAGATCGCGCACGCCGCCCTCGCCGTCTACGAGGTGGACGAGCGCGGCCTCGACCGGCTCGACCGCGCCGTGCTGGAGGCCCTGCTGAAGCTGTTCGGCGGCGGCCCGGTCGGCCTGTCGACGCTCGCGGTCGCGGTGGGGGAGGAACGTGAGACGGTGGAGGAGGTGGCCGAACCCTTCCTGGTCCGCGAGGGACTGCTCGCCCGCACCCCGCGCGGCCGGGTCGCGACCCCCCGAGCCTGGGCGCACCTGGGACTCACCGCACCGCAGGGAACGACGGGAACCGGCCAGCAGGACCTGTTCGGAGCGTGACGGCCCGGCCACCGGGCACGGCTCGGCCGCCGGGTACGGCCCGGCGGACGTGATCTCTTCGTGACGGCGGGGCATTGGCGGGGTGAGGAACCCTGGTGCCATGCTGAGCGTTGTTCCATGCGCGCGGACTCGCTTAGACTCCGCCGATGCCGCCTTTGCGGGCGGCGCGACCACACCCCCATCATCCAGGCCGCTCACCGCCGCGGCTGCGCGAAGGAAATTCCGTCCCGTGAATAGCTTGCCTCTTCTCGTGTTCATCGTCCTCATCGCGGCCATGTTCCTGATGACGCGCTCCACCAAGAAGCGTCAGCAGCAGGCCAACCAGATGCGGAACGAGATCCAGCCCGGCAACGGGGTCCGCACCATCGGGGGCATGTACGCGACGGTCAAGGAGGTCTCCGAGGACACCGTCCTCCTCGACGCCGGTCCGGGTGTCGAGCTCCTCTTCGCGAAGAACGCGATCGGTTCCGTGCTCACCGACGACGAGTACAACCGCATCGTGCACGGCATCGAGCACGACCTGAAGTCCGAGACCGACGCCGTCCCGGACGACGCCTCCTCCCTCACCGAGACCGACGACGAGTCCGCCGACGCTGCCGCCGCCACCGACGACAAGGCCGTCGACCTCGGTAAGAAGGACGCCGCCGACGAGAAGTCCGAGGACGCCGAGGACAAGGCCGACAAGGCCGAGGAAGCCGAGGAGGCGACCACCGAGGCGAAGGCCGACGAAGAGCCGAAGAAGACCGACGGCGACTCCGGCGCGAAGTAGTCGCGACCCGGGGAGCGGAGCGCGCGTCACGCGCGTGTGCCGCGCCCCGGGCACGTCTGTTTCTCGCACGGGTTCCCGACACCATGTCATGGCCGACCTCGCCGACCAGGGGCGCGGCGGCCCGAGAGGGAGTACGAGAAGGTGGCAGCACCTAAGAGGGGCCGGAGCGCGAGCGCCCAGAGCAAGCCGGGGCGCTCGCTGGCCCTGATCCTGATCGCCATCGTGGCGCTGACCGGGGGGATGTTCGCCTCGGGGCACACCACCCCGCGTCTCGGCATCGACCTCGCCGGCGGTACCAGCATCACGCTGCAGGCGAAGGCCGACCAAGGGTCCGCGATCAACCAGGCCAACATGAACACCGCGGTCGAGATCATGAACCGCCGTGTCAACGGCCTCGGTGTCTCCGAGGCGGAGGTGCAGACCCAGGGGACGAGCAACATCATCGTCAACATCCCCAAGGGCACCAACTCCGAGGAGGCCCGCCAGCAGGTCGGCACCACCGCGAAGCTGTACTTCCGCCCGGTCCTGGCCAGCGAGGCCAGCGCCGCCGCCACGTCGACCGCCTCCCCGAGCGCGTCCTCCAGCGGCAGCTCCAGCGCCTCGCCGTCCGCGTCGAGCAGCGCGTCGGCGTCCGAGAAGGCGACCGGGACCTCCTCCGCCTCGCCGTCGTCCTCCGCCACCTCGCAGGGCCGCGCCGTCACCGACGCCCTCAAGGCCGACTCCACGTCGTCCGCCTCGGCGTCCGCGTCCGCCTCGGCGAGCCCCTCCTCCGCCGCCTCCGCTTCGGCCAGCGCCTCCGCCGCGGCCACGAAGCTGGAGGCCGAGTACACCGCGCTGGACTGCTCCAAGGCCGCGCAGCGCGCCAAGGCCGGCAAGAACGCCAAGCCGACCGACTCCACCGTGGCCTGCGGCCAGATCTCCGGTGTCTGGTACAAGTACGCGCTCGGCCCGGCCGCCGTCGACGGCACCGAGGTCAAGAAGGCCCAGGCCGTCTACGACACGCAGAACGCCTCCGGCTGGCAGGTCCAGATGAACTTCAACTCCGCCGGAGGCAAGAAGTTCGCCGACATCACCGCCGACCTGGCCAAGAACTCCCAGCCGCAGAACGAGTTCGGCATCGTCCTCGACGGCGAGGTCGTCTCCAGCCCGTACGTGAGCCAGTCCATCACCGGCGGCCAGGCGGAGATCTCCGGCAGCTTCACCCAGGAAGAGGCCCAGAGCCTCGCCAACATGCTGTCGTACGGCGCGCTCCCGCTGTCCTTCAAGGAGCAGAGCGTCACCACCGTGACCGCCGCGCTCGGCGGTGAGCAGCTGCACGCCGGTCTGCTGGCCGGTGCCATCGGCCTCGCGCTCGTCATCATCTACCTGGTGGTCTACTACCGCGGTCTGTCGCTGGTCGCGATCGCCTCGCTGCTGGTCTCCGCGATCCTCACCTATGTGCTCATGGCCCTGCTCGGCCCGGCCATCGGCTTCGCGCTGAACCTGCCGGCCGTCTGCGGCGCGATCGTGGCGATCGGTATCACAGCGGACTCGTTCATCGTGTTCTTCGAACGCATCCGGGACGAGATCCGCGAGGGCCGCACGCTGCGCCCGGCCGTCGAGCGGGCCTGGCCGCGCGCCCGGCGCACCATCCTGGTCTCCGACTTCGTGTCGTTCCTGGCCGCCGCCGTGCTCTTCGTCGTGACCGTCGGCAAGGTCCAGGGCTTCGCGTTCACCCTCGGTCTGACCACGGTGCTGGACGTCGTCGTCGTCTTCTTCTTCACCAAGCCGCTGATGACGATCCTCGCGCGCCGTAAGTTCTTCGCGAGCGGCCACAAGTGGTCCGGGCTCGACCCGAAGGGCCTGGGCGCCAAGCCCCCGCTGCGCCGCACCCGCCGTCCCGCCGGTCCCGTCGCCGGCCCTGTCGACCCGAAGGAAGCGTGAGCGATGTCGAAACTCGGCAGCCTCGGCGCCCGACTCCACCGCGGCGAGATCAGCTACGACTTCGTCGGCAAGCGCAAGATCTGGTACGGCGTCTCCATCCTGATCACCATCACGGCCATCGTCGGCCTGGCGGTGCGCGGCCTGAACATGGGCATCGACTTCCAGGGCGGCGCCGTCTTCACCACCCCGAAGACGAGCATCTCGGTCTCCCAGGCCGAGGAGTACGCGAAGGAGGCCGCCGGCCACGACGCGGTCGTGCAGAAGCTCGGCACCGGCGGCCTGCGCATCCAGATCGCGGGCATGGACACCGCGAAGTCGGACGCCACCAAGGCCGCGCTGGCCAAGGACATGAAGATGGACACGGAGTCCATCAACGCCGACCTGGTCGGTCCCAGCTGGGGTGACCAGATCGCCAACAAGGCCTGGGAAGGCCTCGCGATCTTCATGGTCCTCGTGGTGATCTACCTGGCGATCGCCTTCGAGTGGCGGATGGCCGTGGCGGCGCTGATCGCGCTGATCCACGACATCACCATCACCACCGGTGTCTACGCCCTGGTCGGCTTCGAGGTCACGCCCGGCACGATCATCGGTCTGCTGACGATCCTCGGTTACTCGCTCTACGACACGGTCGTCGTCTTCGACAGCCTCAAGGAGCAGACGAAGGACATCACCAAGCAGACCCGGTTCACCTACAGCGACATCGCCAACCAGTCGATCAACGGCACCCTGGTCCGTTCGATCAACACCACGGTCGTCGCGCTGCTGCCGGTCGCGGGCCTGCTGTTCATCGGCGGCGGCTTCCTCGGCGCCGGCACGCTCAACGACATCTCGCTGTCGCTGTTCGTCGGCCTCGCCGCCGGTGCCTACTCCTCGATCTTCATCGCCACGCCGCTGGTCGCCGACCTCAAGGAGGCCGAGCCCCAGATGAAGGCGCTGAGGAAGCGCGTCCTCGCCAAGCGGGCCCAGGCCGCCGCCGAGGAGGAGCTCGCCGAGTCCCGGGGCGATGCCCTGGACGACCCGGACGACCCGGACGACCCGGACGACGCGGCCCCGGCCGTCGTGGGCCCCCGCAACCAGCCCGCGTCCCGCACGCGGGGCCGCGGCCGTCCCTCGGGCAAGCGCCGGTGACCGGCGTCGAGGAGCTGCTCCTCAGCCGCATCCGGGACGTCGAGGACTACCCGGAGCAGGGCGTGATGTTCAAGGACATCACCCCGCTGCTCGCCGACCCGGCCGCGTTCACCGCGCTCACCGACGCGCTGGCCCGGATCGCCGCCGACACCGGCGCCACCAAGATCGTCGGCCTGGAGGCCCGGGGCTTCATCCTGGGCGCCCCGGTCGCCGTCCGCGCCGGCCTCGGCTTCATCCCGGTCCGCAAGGCGGGCAAGCTCCCCGGAGCGACCCTGCGCCAGGCCTACGACCTGGAGTACGGCTCGGCCGAGATCGAGGTGCACGCCGAGGACCTCGGCAAGGACGACCGGATCCTGATCGTCGACGACGTGCTCGCCACCGGCGGCACCGCCGAGGCCTCGATCCGGCTGATCCACCGCGCCGGCGCCGAGGTCGCGGGCGTCGCGGTCCTGATGGAGCTGGGCTTCCTCGGCGGCCGGGCCCGTCTCGACGCGGCCCTGGCCGGGGCGCCGCTGGAGGCCCTCCTCCAGATCTGAGCACCGTACGAGCACCGCATCGGCCGCCCCTCGTGGGGCGGCCGATCGCGTTCTCCGGGGGCCGCCGCGGCAACCCCCGGGACACCCCGCCGGAATCCCACGGCAGCCTCCCGTGTTTCTCCCGTATACGGTCCTCCGTCCGGCCTGCAGGCGATGACATGGCCCAGGATCGCTACCATGGGTGCTCCGGAACCTGACCGGGGGACCCGGATCGCGCACGAGGAGCCCTCTTGCCAGACGAGGCCCAGCCACTGACCGCCGCCAAGCCCGAGCCCGCCTCGGCGCCCGCGGCGAAGCCCGCGCCGCCCGCGGTCACCGCGAGCGCGAAGAACGACAGCCGTGGGCCGGTCGAGCACGCCCAGTCCGCGCCCGCCGAGAAGTCGGCGGAGACCGCGCGTCCCAAACCGGTCCCGCCCGAGCGCCCCGCGCCCCGCCCGGCCACCGGCCAGCCCGCACGGTCCGGCTCCTCCAACCGCGTCCGGGCCCGCCTCGCCCGGCTCGGTGTCCAGCGCGCGAACCCGTACAACCCGGTCCTGGAGCCGCTGCTGCGCATAGTCCGCAGCAACGACCCCAAGATCGAGAACGCCACCCTGCGCCAGATCGAGCGCGCCTACCAGGTCGCCGAGCGCTGGCACCGCGGCCAGAAGCGCAAGAGCGGCGACCCGTACATCACACACCCGCTCGCGGTTACCACGATCCTGGCCGAGCTGGGCATGGACCCGGCGACCCTGATGGCCGGGCTGCTGCACGACACCGTCGAGGACACCGAGTACGGCCTGGAGGACCTGCGCCGCGACTTCGGCGACGTGGTCGCGCTGCTCGTCGACGGCGTGACCAAGCTGGACAAGGTCAAGTTCGGCGAGGCCGCGCAGGCCGAGACCGTGCGCAAGATGGTCGTCGCCATGGCCAAGGACCCGCGCGTCCTGGTCATCAAGCTCGCCGACCGCCTGCACAACATGCGCACCATGCGTTATCTCAAGCGCGAGAAGCAGGAGAAGAAGGCGCGCGAGACCCTGGAGATCTACGCGCCGCTCGCCCACCGGCTGGGCATGAACACCATCAAGTGGGAGCTGGAGGACCTCGCGTTCGCGATCCTCTACCCCAAGATGTACGACGAGATCGTGCGGCTGGTCGCCGAGCGCGCCCCCAAGCGCGACGAGTACCTGGCCATAGTGACCGACGAGGTCCAGTCCGACCTGCGCGCCGCCCGCATCAAGGCGACCGTCACCGGCCGGCCCAAGCACTACTACAGCGTCTACCAGAAGATGATCGTCCGCGGCCGGGACTTCGCGGAGATCTACGACCTGGTGGGCATCCGCGTCCTGGTGGACACCGTCCGGGACTGCTACGCGGCCCTGGGCACCGTCCACGCGCGCTGGAACCCGGTTCCGGGGCGCTTCAAGGACTACATCGCGATGCCCAAGTTCAACATGTACCAGTCGCTGCACACGACGGTCATCGGACCCAACGGCAAGCCCGTCGAACTCCAGATCCGCACGTTCGACATGCACCGCCGGGCCGAGTACGGCATCGCCGCGCACTGGAAGTACAAGCAGGAGGCCGTCGCCGGCGCCTCCAAGGTGCGTACCGACGTGCCCAAGGCCGGCAAGGGCAAGGACGACCACCTCAACGACATGGCGTGGCTGCGCCAGCTGCTGGACTGGCAGAAGGAGACCGAGGACCCCAGCGAGTTCCTGGAGTCCCTGCGCTTCGACCTGTCCCGCAACGAGGTCTTCGTCTTCACGCCCAAGGGCGACGTCATAGCGCTCCCGGCCGGTGCCACCCCCGTCGACTTCGCGTACGCGGTGCACACGGAGGTCGGCCACCGGACGATAGGGGCGAGGGTCAACGGCCGTCTCGTCCCGCTCGAATCGACGCTGGACAACGGCGACCTGGTGGAGGTCTTCACCTCCAAGGCCACCGGCGCCGGACCGTCCCGGGACTGGCTCGGCTTCGTCAAGTCACCGCGCGCCCGCAACAAGATCCGCGCCTGGTTCTCCAAGGAGCGCCGGGACGAGGCGATCGAGCAGGGCAAGGACGCCATCGTCCGCGCGATGCGCAAGCAGAACCTGCCGATCCAGCGCATCCTCACCGGCGACTCCCTGGTCACCCTCGCCCACGAGATGCGCTACCCGGACATCTCCTCGCTGTACGCGGCGATCGGCGAGGGCCATGTGGCCGCGCAGAACGTCGTGCAGAAGCTGGTGCAGGCCCTCGGCGGCGAGGAGGCGGCCACCGAGGAGATCGACGAGGCGGTCCCGCCGAGCCGCGGCCGCCGCAGCAAGCGGCGCAGCAACCAGGACCCCGGTGTGGTCGTCAAGGGCGTCGACGACGTCTGGGTCAAGCTGGCCCGCTGCTGCACGCCCGTGCCCGGCGACCCGATCATCGGCTTCGTCACCCGCGGCAGCGGCGTATCGGTTCACCGCAGCGACTGCGTCAACATCGAGTCGCTGTCCCGTGAGCCCGAGCGCATCCTCGACGTCGAGTGGGCGCCCACCCAGTCCTCGGTCTTCCTGGTCGCCATCCAGGTCGAGGCGCTGGACCGCTCCCGGCTCCTGTCGGACGTCACCCGGGTCCTGTCCGACCAGCACGTCAACATCCTCTCCGCGGCCGTCCAGACCTCCCGCGACCGGGTGGCCACCTCCCGCTTCACCTTCGAGATGGGCGACCCCAAGCACCTGGGCCACGTCCTGAAGGCCGTACGGGGCGTGGAGGGCGTGTACGACGTCTACCGCGTGACTTCGGCGCGCAACCGGTCGTAGCCCGCGCAGGCGGCCGGTGAGCGGCCGCCGGGCGGACGACGGGAGGGGCCCCGTACACCGTGTGATGCTGTTGGCGAATTCGGAGCCGTGCGTGACGTCGGCCTTCGAGACCTGGTTGTGGTCTTGAAGGCCGACGTTGTCGTATGGGGTGGGTGCGG